>PMCK01000446.1 GCA_003154095.1 Myxococcales bacterium
CTGAGGCCGTCCAGAGCGGCAATAGCAAAATCGCGATTGAGGTGATTCGCGCTCGATTCAGGAATTTTTGCATTGTCATGGATCCGCGAAAGGGTTGGATGAATCTAGGGATCGTTTGGGTCGTTTGGGCTTGATGTTTCGAATGTCCACCGCATCCGGATTGACTGGTCGCTGAACAGTTACGGACGCTTTGGTACTCGACGTAACTGGCGGGGCCACCGGAGGTTGCGACTTGAGCCCGAGCACGATTTCTTGGTTGTGGTCGAACGCGACCTGCCGGTTTTGAGTCTCGTAGCCATCGAGACTGGCTATGACGACGTGCAACTTTGCGTTGGCAGCGGTAGTTATGACTTGGGGGCTGGTCAATTTGGGCCCGTCGTCAATTCGCAATTCAGCCTCCGGCGGATCTGCGCGGAGGGTGATCGTCACCAATTGGGCGGGCGCTTGTGATGCAGCAGGCTGGATCGCGAGCTTCACAGGCGTTGTTGTTTGTACCGAGCTCTTGGACCAAACGATTGCACCAACTATTGCGACGACGGCCACAGCGGCGCCAATGACGAGCCTGAACTTGCCCACCCCTGAGCTGCTTGGAGGATCGGTATTCCAAACGCGCGGAGTCTTTCCCGAACCTGGGTGGGAGGACTCTTCTGGCTGGGCAATTGGCGGCGGCGCCTCCGCCTCCTCCTTCTTTTCTAGGATTGCGCGGCTTGCGTCTGCCAATGCCTTGGCTCGGGCGTCCAAAACGGGCTGCAACGTCGAATGCACGAGCTGGGAAACATCTCGGTCAGTAACTAAGCGCCCATTTCTTGCAAGAAATGACTCAAGCGCAGACCGCATCTCCTCGGCGGTCTGAAAACGCATGTCGGCTTCTTTCTCCAAGCTCTTGAGGACGATGTCTTCCAGTTCCTTCGGGTAGTCTTTGACGATACTGGTGGGCCGAATGCACTCGGTTTCGAGAAGCTTGTACATGGTCTCGAGTGCATCAGCGCCATGAAAAGGCCGCTGGCCTGTAGATGCCTCGTACAGGCAACAACCCAGGGCAAATATGTCCGCTCGCCTGTCAAATATCTTCGAGGTGAGCTGTTCAGGGGCCATGTAGGACAGCTTTCCCTTGAGTTCCCCGGTTTCCGTCGGTTTGTGCAGCTGGCCTCGGGCGCGAGCGACGCCAAAATCTGCGACCTTTACGTGCCCCTTAGATGAAATAAGGACGTTCTGAGGAGACACGTCTCGATGCACTACGTGCAGCAAATTTCCGTCAGATCCGGTCAATTCATGTGCTGCATGTAGACCCGCGGCGACGTCCGCAACGATACGGACTGCCACGGGGAAGTCGATTCGCCGGTCGGGGCAGGCCGCGATTATTTCCAGGAGGGTACCGGCATCCACCCAATCCATGACGAGATAGGGAATGCCCCGTTCGGCCCCAAGTTCCCGAATGGCGCACACGTTGGGGTGGACGATACTGGACGCAATCCGGGCTTCATCGAGCAATATTCGCTCAAATTCCCGGTCACCGACCATTTCCTCGATGGCGGTCTTCAAGGCGACCAGGCTCTTGCTAGGTGCACCTACGCGACGTGCCGCCCATACGCGACCCATACCACCCGCACCCACAGGCATGAGCAGTTGGTACCCCCCGAGGATGTCCCCAGGTCTCAGTTGGGCAATGTTCTCTAGTCGAGTCACGGCTACCAGGCTAACATGAGAACGTACCATGAATGAGCGCGGACCGCATCCATTGATCACAGAGGGTGCGTCGATGGAAAAATCCAAGTCGCCCGGACAAGACGCAGCAACACAGGCAGGGACCGATTCTCGCACTGGCCGCAAGGAAATGCCCAGTGTAAATATTACTTTTGAGCCTGGTACCAAGGTAGGTAGGTACCGGCTACTCGCCCCCATAGCCAGTGGGGGGATGGCACAAGTTTGGGCGGCACGCCCCGAAGGCTTCGGATTTGCTCGAACAATAGCACTGAAATTGATCCGTCACGAGTATGCCGCGGACGAAGAATACGTCCGAATGTTCATTGATGAAGCAACGGTAGCAGCCGCAATCCAACACCCCAACGTCTGTGAAACCTTCGAACTCGGTCGGGAAGACGGAGTGCTTTTCATGGCACTCGAGTGGGTTGCGGGCGATTCCTTAGCGGGAGTCCTGCATCGACCTGACGGTATGGAACCGTTGACGTATCGAATGGCAGCTCGCATCATTGCCGACGCTTGCGCAGGTCTGCACGCCGCGCATGAGGCGACGGATTCCGATGGAAACTTACTCGGCGTCGTGCACCGCGACGTGTCTCCACCCAACATACTGCTTAGCCTTCATGGGCAAGTCAAAGTTAGCGACTTTGGAATTGCCAAGGCGCGCTACCAGTTGCACTCAAAGACAAAAACTGGCGAAATTAAGGGCAAATTCTCGTACATTGCGCCCGAACAAATAGGCGGCAAAGTCGTTGATCGTAGGGCGGATATCTTTGCCCTTGGGTGTGTTTTGTATGTGGCGACACTTGGACTTCGACCCTTCGGCAGTGGGCCGCGTGCAATGGGTAAAATCCTCACTGGTGACTACAAGCGGCCCAGTTCGCTAGTAGAAAATTATCCGCGCGAACTCGAACTAGTCATCGACAAGTGTCTGCAACGATTTCCGAATGACCGTTACGCAAACGCCGATGACATGCGGCTCGATCTCGAGCGCTGGCTCTTGACTTCGGGCGATTCGATTGGCTCAAAGGACATCGCTCAGCTGGTGAGGACACGCATCGATCCGGAAAAACGCCGCATCACCGAAGCGTTGCTGCGAAGCAATCAGGTGCTGGCCGACGCAGTGGCAGTGCAGCTGATGCGCAATGAAGAAACTCAGACCCCAACAGCTACCAGTTCAGTCATGTTTGGGCCCGCAGCAAGCGAGACTCGAGCTCCTGTTCCAGTACCAGGACGAAAGACTCCCGGAAAGCCGGCGGTGCGGTTTTCTCCCTTCGCCAGCATGCCAACCAAGGAAGAAGCAGAGGATACTGACCTCGAACAGGTCAACCAAATGGTGAACGAGAAATCGAAGACCATTCAGGCAGACTCATTACCACCTGACAGCGGGCCGGACAGTTCGACCTATCGGGACGAGGGACCTCCTCAGAGTTCGGCACATGGGCCGACTGCAGCCAGGACGGCCGTAACTATTCCGGCTGGCGGCAATAATTCCCGTGTGCGCCGCGGTTCGGGCCTTGCCTCCTCGATTCCGCCGGATTTCCGCGCAAAGTTGCCATTTAGCTGGCTCACGATCGGCATTGTCATCGCCGCAACCCTCGCGGTAGCGCTCAGTTGGTCAACATGCCATCAGCCTCCTCCTGATCCAGCAAGCTTACATTAGCAGTCCCAGGTTCCCCCGTCCCCCATGATCCATCAGCGATTGCTAGCGATTAGTACGCCTGGGCAAGGGTTAACAGACATCACCAGTCGCGTTGCTCGAGTGNNGCTCGATGAAAGCCGAATAACAACCGGCCTTTGCACGGTATTCGTACGACATACGTCAGCCAGCTTGGTCATTCAAGAGAATGCAGACGCGAGCGTGCAGCGAGATCTGGGTCGTTGGTTGAACGACTTGGCACCCGAGAGTCGCGCCTGGGAGCACGACGATGAAGGTTCTGACGACATGCCGGCACATGCCCGATCCGCGATAACACGCACGAGTGAGGTCATTCCCATCATTGAGGGCCGACTCGGGCTAGGCACCTGGCAAGGCCTTTACCTTTGGGAGCACCGCCGAGTGCCACACGAACGACAAGTCATCGTGCACGTGCAGGGCGACGCAGCCGATCAGCCTCCCCGTACGCACCTTACGTAAGCATCGGGGAATGTGTTCCAGGTAGCGGAAGCCGCGTTCCAACCAGTGAAGCCATCACAATAATTGATACCCCAGGCGGTGCCGCCCACCGCCGACGCTTCGCGCGCCCAGAACCAAGCGGTCGAGCCGCAGTACGGAGTTCCGGGAAACACTGTCCGATTGATGGCCGGACCTACCAGCGCTTCGTTCACGGTGGAAGTCAACTCGTTGAGCGTGGGCACACGCCAATCGGAAAAGCCGCCGGTGGTCTGCGAGGTGCAGTAGTCTGGCCCCGCCGACCAAGCCATGCGCGAAGCTGAGAATGTCTGCTGCCAACTCAACTTAGTGTAGTTGTCCGTGACCACAGCATCGGCGCCACTCCCCGATACCGAATAGTGATTGGGTGGTTCCACTGCGAACACGTTGGCTGCTTCGCCAGTACCGTTGCCACGAACGCAGCGCGCGACCATGCCGCTAGCCATGGCGACCGCATTACTGCTAAATCCGTTGGTGCCGTAGCCAAACTCATAGCCTGCGGTGCTCTGCCCGGTAATGGTTTCGTACCAATAGGAAGAAGTAGCGTAATACCCGCTCGTTACCGTAAAAATAGGCGAAAAACCGTTGGAACCATGCAGATCCGTAATTGAAGCCATCTCAACGCGTGACGGCAAACGCCAGTCGTTGAAACCGGAAAAATTGCTGGTTGCCAATGCCGCACAGCGATCGGAACTTACTTGCCAACTGCCCTGTGCTGACGGGTTTGCCTTCTCCCAGACCAAGCAAGTCACGTTGTCGCGCACCGCGCCCGTGCCGCCTGCGCCGAGATCCGTGTAGCTTTGGTGGTTGGGTACGGACGTCGGGCTACTCGCTGGATTCGGTACCTTCCAACAAGGCCATTTGTGCGAACCGCAAGTGACCTCAACGCAGGAGCCCGTGGACGTGCTTCCTCCTGTTGCTTTCGAGCCGCCCGTAGGTGCTACGCCACCGGCAGCCGTCGCACCGCCCGTTGCCCTGCTACCACCTGTTGGAGGCACACCTCCAGTGGCGGTTGGACTCCCGCCGGTCGAGCAAGCACCGCCGCTTCCGGGGCCTGTTCCCGTTGGGCAGCCGCCTGTTATCCCTCCGGTACCTGTCGTACCTCCGCCTGTTTTGGTACCCCCCGTGGCCAATGTGCCGCCAGTGTTAGGCCTGGTGCCACCGGAAGCCGTCGCTCCACCTACTGTGGCGGGCGTGCCACCCGTGTTGGGCATTCCGCCGGTTGCTTGGGTGCCGCCGGTCGAGGTGGTTGGTGCGCCGCCCGTCGCTGCACCACCCGTTGCCGAGCCGCCGACGGATGTAGTGCCGCCTGTAGCCACGTTGCCTCCCAGGGCACTTGAACCACCGACGCTTTCAGAGCCACCCGCCGACGGGGTACCGCCGGTGCCCGCCGGAGTACCTGCGTCACTCCCTGAGCAAGCGATTAGCGAAGCACATGCAGCCATCGGCAAAATTGCTAGGGAATTGATGTTTAACATTTGAATGTTTCTTCCTCTGATTGAAAACGGGACTTCTTGTCTGCTGGCTAGCGAACGCATCTAACGCGAGCGGTTGGGACCGGCCGTACCTCCGGCGCCGTAATTGGATGTCGCAAAGAACCTGATTCGGACCGGCCGTAGACATTGGGCCCCATCGTTGGACGAAGGGCATTCGAATCTGGGCGCAAGCACCACTCGCTACGCCAAGCCCTCGCGCGTCGGCGTCTACGGGGAGTAGATGTGTCAACTGCCAGTAGACAACTGACACAACTCGCCGGCCTCGTCGCGCAAAATCGCGGCCACGGCAACGACCCCGTGTCGCCGAGACTCGGCCGTTAGCAGGCAAGAAAAGTTGCCAACCGAATGACCGGCGCTTCTCCTCCCCATGCCTCAATGCCTGGCACGAGCAGTGCAATGCAGGCTTCATGTTCAGCATCACGGTCGATGTAATTCGTGAAGTAATGGAAGTAAGTCTGCGCGGCATACCAACGGAAATACAAATCGCCGACATGACCGAACAACTCGAGTCCGCGTTATCGACGCTTCCTCTATCGCGGGCCGGCTCATATCGCATACGCATCAAGTCGCGGCCCAACAATCCCAAGCTTACCCAGCTGGCCGCAACCATTTGCCGAGTTGCAGATAATCGAGTCGCGATACCCCAACGTTAGTAGGTCGATTCAGCCGAATCGAAGTACGAGCTGTCTGTGGGACCCATCGCTTCGATGGAATCGTGACACGGGGTAAGTTCGGCAACCAGATCGCGATACGATTAGCGCCGATGACATTGTGCTATTGCGGGGGCAGCGCGGTTAGAATCTTTTTGAGCAAACTGACCTTGCTCTCGATCTCCTTGTCGAGTTGGTCATTTGTTCGCTGCAAAGTGAGCCGCTGACTCTCCAGCTGTAGAAGTCTTGCCGCAAGCAGGGAGGCCAAACCGTGTTCGGGGTCTGACGAAGGTAACCGCTCGACCGCAGCATCAATTCGGGCTATTTCTTGCTCGATTTGCTCCTTACGCGTCTGCAATAGTTGCCTGCTCTTGAGCTCCACGACTGCGGTTTGCAAGACCTTTCTGACAGTCGCGGGAAGAGAGGCCGTCTTACCTATATCGACTACGAAATCGAGATCCAGTGATTCAACATCCAATTCTTGTAGGCGGCTTTGGTCCGTAGTCAGGTTGCGCTCCAATTGAGAATGAGCTGGCACCTGAATTGCGACCGCAATTGGGCGCGCTGCACCGGTCGTTTCCACGCGATCTGCGCCTTTGATCGATGCACCATCCAACGCGGACACGGCCAAATACGCGACAAGGTGCTCGCTGCTCGTATTCGATAGACTAATCGATTGCTCGGTGTGTTCTTTGACCGTAACGCGCAGGGTGTCATCCTTCCAAGCTATGGTTTGAACGCGAGCGGGCTTGGACTCCTTCACCGTGTACTTTACCTCCAGACCAAGCTCCGTCCCAAAATCGAAGAACCCCCAATGACCCGGTTCGAGTTCGGGGATCTCCGCCATGCCGGAGTAGTGTCCCGCCTCGATGACCGTCAACAAACCGGCAGGAATAGGGGTAGCGGTGCCATTTTCCAATCGTATGATGCTCCTACCCGAGGTCGCGTTTACTGCAAACCAAACGCCACGCTCAGCCCTTAGCGGAATGTCGAGGAAGGGCAAAAGTGCCGATGAATGCGCCCCCATCGTCACAGGCCTCATAATATTGTAGACGTATGAGCTGCGACCAATTGCTATGGCGTTGGGGCTTGACGTTGGAGTCGGCGGCGACGAGGACATCATTCCTTTGGGGGGTAACTTTGGGGCGCGTTTGACCAATGATGTGTCGCGATCGCTGGTGCTCTTGTTGGTAACGGTGGTGCCCGCACTCAATGAATCAGCGCTCGAGCCAAACAGTTGCGGCAGCAAATTGGTCTGAGCCGAAGTGAGGTTCTTGATTGGACGCTCCGAATATCGCGGCGCTGCCAATGGCACTACCGAAGAGTCAGGCTCGCCATTGGACAATTCAATGGACACCGAGTTCCAAGGTTCGTCGGTATCGTTGTGCACCAGCGCCCATCCTTGAAAAGTGGCTGGTTTCTCGGACTCCTGCATGGTTAAGCGGTAGTTGGTTCTGTAAAGTGGTGCCTCGGTAACATAGGAAAGAGACACGGGGCCGCCGGGTTCGACCGCAATTCGAATTTCTTCTGACACCTGTTCCGCGGATCTTGATCGCGCCCCAACGGCCCTCTGAATCCGGGCGGAAAGCTTTTGATCCAGCGGACGTATCCGTCGCACTTTGCGAGAATGAATTCTTAGGATATCGCCAGAGTCCGTGAGGAGAGTCAATTCATACTCGTGCAACTCAGACGCTTCGTTTGCTGGCTGCTCCGATTGGGCGCGCGTGGCTTTGCCGCGGGATTCGACTTTGTGCGGAGGATCTTCGGCCGTACGCGCTTCTGGCTTAGCTTCCAAAGGAACAACGTCGACCAAGCGGCCCATTTTTTGAGTCTGGTCGGTGACAATCTCGACCTGTTCACCCTTCAGGCTGAGTAAAAGGCCCAGGTACGCCTGCCCCTGAGGACTTTCGCCGAGCAGGTGCGCCTGTGACTGCGCCGCAGCGGGGACCACTACGGAATCAAAGTTTAGGGAGAATACGGGCATTTGAGCATGCTCCCGGCGCACGACGAGCGTCTGCAATGCATCGTCGAGGTGCGACCTCGGCATCCGAAGTGCGACAACACCGTCCGTCAGGGGCCCTTGGTGCTCGTACTCGGCCAGACCCGATTCGAAGAAACGAACCTTCTTTATGGGAAGCTCAGTTATCGCGATAGCTGTTCGCATCGACGGGTGGTGCGTGTCCCGGAGTAGCTCAGCTTTCGGAGCACAGGCGCAAACAAGGTTCAGAATGTACAGCCACGCGAATGATGATGTGCGAAGAGCCATTGGGTGTGAGTGGCCATATCGCAACGAAAGTTCCGCCGTTCCCGCACCTTGGCGATATTGGCTGCGCCTTTGAATAATTGCGCAGCGTCCCCGTCTAATGGGCTCTTTTACCCGGCGGAGCAAGGCGCGGGCTCATTGTCGCAATTATCCACGCTGTTCTGCTCGCATGAGCAGCAGCCCTGAAGCCGGCACATGTTCATTGTGGCCCGCAACCTGAGCGCTGGACCCCATATAGCAACATAGCAACGTTGTGTGCGCAGAGACTCGCCTGTTTGACCCGCTTGCCATCCCGCGTTGGTTGTCCGATGTTTGCACCGTCATGAATGCACCCATGGTCCGGCAGCCGACGGACAAGATTTACGATATCCCCGTACGAACAATTGACGGAGAAATGACGACCCTGGCACAATATACGGGTCAGCTATTGCTCGTAGTAAACGTCGCCAGCGAGTGTGGTTTCACCAAACAGTACGCCGGGCTGGAGGCGCTTTATCGGCGTTTCAAGGACCAAGGAGTGACCGTGCTCGGATTTCCCTGTAATCAATTTGGGGGCCAAGAACCGGGAACCGAGGCGCAAATTAAACAATTCTGTTCGGCAGAATATGGCGTCACTTTTCCCCTCTTCGCCAAAATCGACGTCAATGGACCGAACACTCACGCGCTATTTAGACTGCTCAAGACTCAAGCCAAAGGGATTTTGGGAACGGAATCCATCAAGTGGAACTTCACTAAATTCTTGGTCGATCGGTCCGGAAAGGTGGTCGACCGTTACGGTTCTAATGTGACCCCGACGGAAGTCGAGCAAGCAATAGCCGAACTGTTAGCTAACACTCAGACTCGGCAAGAGGCGTCAGTATAGCGACTGGCCATCGCAGAGGGATGCCGTCGCGAACCACGACACGAGTTCTCATGCAATCCCTTCGCGCTTCGGTCGCTGCTGCTGGCACGGCACTTCGCGGGAGTTTCGAATTTACGCCGCGCACGCTGGGGCTGGTCTTTCGATCATCGCGGTTGGGGACGATTGCCGTGGGCGGACTGAGTCTCGTCGCGTCCCTATTGCCGTTAGGTGTGGCCTACGTAGGCAAACGGATCATCGACGCCGTCGTTGCCCGTAACGCTACTCAAGCTTTGCGCTGGGTGATGGCAGAGCTTCTGTGCGTGGCGGCGATGAGCCTTGTTTCGCAAGGGCTCGCGCTAGTTCGGCAAATCGTGGGCGCCCGGCTAGGCCTCGATATCAATCTGCTCATCTTGAAAACGGCGACCGGTCTCGAGCTTCGCCATTTCGAGGACTCCGCTCGAGGCAAGACCAGCATCTTGATATCTCACCGCTTCCCAACTGTGCGCATGGCTGATCGAATTTTGGTGATCGACCACGGGCAAGTCGTACAGGAGGGTACGCACCAAAGCCTTGTCGTCGCCGATGGGCGCTACGCACACCTTTTTGCACTGCAGGCTCAAGGGTACGAATGAGGTGAGCAGCATGGAAGTCGCACCTGGCGCTGACGTCGCAACGATTCGCCCGAAGTACCCAACCCGAGGAGTTCGCAGCTCAGCGCGTTAGGGCTCCGTTCACATTCTTTCACCGGTTTTTGGTTCACTTTGCCTCGCGACTGCTTCTCGGAGTATATTCGCGGGGCAGGGTGTCATAATACCGTTATCGAGGACAGGCAGGCATAATGTTGGCAGCGCCAAACGACGGGGCTTCGTGGGAGTAAAGTGCTTGATTGGGCCGATAGTCTGTCGTCATTCGGTATTCGTTACGATGGCATTGATTGGCGTGACCAGCGAATTGCAGGCGGCACCTGAGTTGTCGGTATCCGCCCAAGGAGACTGCCCCAGCCAACGGGATCTCGAGGCTGCCGTTACCGCCAGGGGTCTAGCTATTGGCGGAGCTAGCTTCATCGTGGTTACGCAGACAGAATCCATGGGCGCCACGCTGCATTTATTGGGAGCTCAGGGCCAGACTTTCATTGAAAGACACTTTGTAAGCAGCGACTGCCAAGCACTGGCAGAAGCCGTGGCCGTCGTCGTTGAAGCCTATTTCGTCGAGGTGCGCGGGCCCAATTCGACCGTACTCACGCAACCGTTGCCACCCCTTTTGGCTACTCAGGGAACTCAGAGCGAGCGCGCCGCCTCCGTGCCAACAGTGCCAATGCGTGGCAGCGGTTTTTTCGGACTTGGGCCAGCCTTGGCACTGCCGCAAGGCAGCCTGACGCCGCAGGTAGAGCTCGGTGGGGGCCTAGACCTGCCGACCTTGCCTTTGTCGTTGGAACTAGAATTTGCCACCGGCTGGCCCTCCATTTCGGGAGCCGAGCCCAATCGCGTTCGACGCTGGACAACCCAGGGGCTTTTCCGCTTCGGTGTACCTTTTGTAGGACGCTTACGCTATCGGCCATGGGCAGGACTTGGCCTTTCCACGTCTGAACTTCGCGCGCTCGACGTGGATGCCGCACCAACGAAGAGAACCTCGGCCGCCCTTGTCGGCGGTGGGTTCGAGTTGGCCTGGCCCATAGGCAATGGTTGGCTTGGGCGGTTTGACTTTGGTTGTTTGGCTCTCACCACCCGAGACACCTATCGTGTCGAACCTGATGGCGAAATCGGCCACGGCCCTCGGGTCGTTTGCTCCTGGATGTTAGGCGTTGGACTTGGTGGGGCACAAGTCCACTAGAAAAAAAGCAACGGCGGCGAAAGAAACGAGTGATCGCTTCGCCGGCGCCAAGTCACCATAGGTCGTGTTGACTTGCCTAGAGCCGGGAGCGGAAGCCTTGCGCAAGGAGCAATACTTGCGACCGGCGCAACCGGCCGCTGACCGCGCATTTCGCGCTCTGTACCAGGCACACTTCGACGAAGTAATGTGCTTCATTTTGCGCTTTGGCATCGAACGCCAAGAAGCCGAAGATCTTGCGCAGCGGGTGTTCATTGTCGCGCTTCGGCGCGCCACAGAAGCTGAAACAATCGAGCAGCCCCGTGCTTGGTTGAGAGCCGTAACTCTGCTCACCATTCAGGAACATTTCCGCTGGTGGAGAGTCCGGCGGGCTGCCCGTTGGCTGGTGGAGCAGAGTTGGGCGGGCCGAACCCAATACGAAGTCAGCCCCGAGCGTGATTTGATCGCGAGGGAATCCTTGCAACGGGTTAGATACGTCTTACGCAGAATGAGCAACAAATTGCGAGATGCCCTCGTGCTGCTCGACATCGAAGGAGTGCCGCCTCACGAGGCGGCGCAGTTGCTCGGTGTGCCACGCAACACGGTGCGGTCGCGGCACATTCTAGCGCGCGAGGAGTTCAAACGGTTGTGGGATCGCACGCAACAGCGAAGGGAGATTTCCAATGACTAGTTTACCCCCGGAGGTTGCACGGGCCCGCGAGCTTTTGCGTCGGGTCGCACCACAGCCTGGAAGTCGAGAGCGTGTTTACTCGCGCGTCATTGCAAGACCCAGGCGCCGCTCCCCGCTCGGTGGGCGGTTTGCCATAATAGCGTGTTGTCTCTGCCTGTCGGCCACCGCGATGGGGCTTGGGTACAAGTGGGTTGCACGCGACACACAGCCAAAATCGCCTGCAATCACCGTGCTCACCTCAACGCAAATTGAAGCACGCGTGCCGCGCAAACAAAATATCAAAAATATCCCCAGTGAGGATGTAGGGACAGCAAAACCAAACGTGAGTCGAGTCGATCAAAACGATAGCCCCCCTGCACCCAAAACATTTCCGGTGCCCGCTGCGGTTGCTTCAGACAGTTCTGAGCCTGAAGCATTGCCCAAATCGATCGCGTCGCTGCCCGATCTGCCGGAGCTATCCCCGCAACCGGAACCTCCAATTATCGCATCGGAGCTTAGGCAACAGGTTAGCGATTATCGCAATGCGGTTGCCTACTTGCGAGACAATCCCGCCGTCGGGCTGCAGTGGCTGACGGCACACCGAGCCCGGTGGCCCAATAGTGCGATTGCGCACGAAGTGGACCTGCGCATCATTGAAGCGCTGGTATCGCTCGGTCGTCAGGGTGAGGCCAGAGTCGCCGCTAGAAGGTTCTTGCAGCGTTACCCCGATAGCGCCCGCGCCGCTGAGGTGCGGCGCATCGCCGAATCGACACCGAGCGCTGACCCGGTCGTCGAATGAGTGATCACTCACGGGCATTCGAGTCACAGAAGGATATGAGCCGAATGAATGCACAATACCTATCCCTACTAGGATTTTTGGTCCTCGGTTGCAACGCCAACGTCGAACTTGGAAATCGCGACGCCGGAACCGCTTCGGGAGGCTCGGCTGCAGGCGGGCAAAGTTCGACGAACGTCGCCACCGGTGGTCAAACGGCTCTGTTTGCAGTCTGCGGCAACGGCCGCATAGAAAGTGCCGAGCAATGTGATGACGGCAACACCGCGGGCAGCGATGGCTGCAGTGCACAATGCACGATAGAAGCAGGCTGGGCTTGTGCCGACCCGGGCGAACCTTGTCATTGGTCGCTGTGCGGTGACGGAATCGTTCAAAGTATTGAGCAATGTGACCTCGGACGTCAGAACGGCCAAGGCGCAAGCACCTGCAGCTCGGATTGTAGAATCATCTCTGTGACCTGCGGCAACGGCGCAGTAGAGGTGGGTGAGTCTTGCGACGATGGCAACAGCGTCGGGGGCGACGGTTGCGCCGCCAACTGTGCCACTGAAGCCGGTTGGAATTGTACAGGAACTCCCAGCACTTGCGTTTCCGCAAGCCGTTGCGGTGATGGCATAGTAGAGCTTGGGGAATCTTGCGACGATGGCAACACCGCCGGCGGTGATGGTTGCGCGCATAACTGTCTCGTGGAAGGCGGTTGGACTTGCGCAACCGGGCAACCGTGCGTGTTGATGTGTGGCGATGGGCTGGTTCAGGGTGCTGAGCAATGCGATCTGGGAGCCGCGCTGAACGGCAATGACCAGTGCACCACCAATTGTCGCATTCCCGGTTCCTCTTGCGGCGACGGAATCGTGCAATCGGGTATAGGCGAACAATGTGACGATGGAGTGAATAACGGGAACTACGGAGGCTGCACCTCCAATTGCCTGCTGGGACCTCACTGCGGCGACGGCGTAGTCAATGGTCCGGAGTCATGTGATTTCGGAGCCGCGGGGAACTTGGGCGAATACGGGGGCTGTACCGCAACTTGCAAGCTAGCAGCGTATTGTGGCGATGGCATCAAGAACGGCCCCGACGAGCAGTGCGACGATGGCTCGGGACCCAACGGCAACGGCGGCCCCACAAGTACCTGCACGAATGCGTGTTTGGAGTACGTTCACGGGTAATCGGCAGACTTGGCCGCGCGGAGGTTAGAGTTCCGCTTACGATTCCACGAAAGCGCGAAGCCTCTCCAGCGTATCGTCCCATTGGCGCGAGATGATGTCGAGTAAGCGGCGCGCCTCGGTTAGCCCCCTCGGCTGGAGCTTCCAAACGTTTTCGCGGCCGTCGCGTGCACTCTTCACCAGTCCGGCGTTGGCGAGCACGCGAAGGTGTTTGGTTACTGCTTGCCGCGAGACGTGGGAGCCCTCGGTGAGACGCGTGATGGAGAGCGGACCCTGCGCACACAAGCGAGCGAGAACCCCGAGGCGCACCTCATCCCCAAGTGCCGAGAACACCAGCGCGGAGCCCTGCCATGAACGCGCCGCGTTATGCCGCATGAGCCTGTAGGTACTTCTCGATGAGCTTCGACTGGTGCTCCCAGCCACCCTCATTTGCCTTGAATGCCTCGGCTCGGCGCTTCAGTGGAATGCCGTCGAAACCGGACTCCGATATTGTCAGCAGTGTGCCACCAGGCACTTCAGCCAACTCAAAGACGATGAGAGTGGTGGGCTCGGTCGAGTAGTCTGCGCCTGGCTCAATTGCGAATGGATGCCAGCGAAACGCGATGAGCCGCTGAGGTTCGATGCGATCCACCGTAAACTCGAATGCCTTGCCCTCGTGCGGTTCCTGAAGCTTTGCTACCTCGGGATCCACTGTGGTTGGCCGAATTTTTCCGGTGAGCCTTGTTCCAGCAACGAATGGCCCGTCGAATGCCACACCGAACCACTCCCCAAACTGCTGTGCGTCGCTGATGGCGTTCCAAACACGCGAGATGGGCGCACGCAGCGTGATCTTCTTTTCAATGCGATCGGGAACGTTCATTTGCAACCTCCAGGTTGCGCATTGTCTAGCGCGGCCCGTAACCATGCGCAACCCGCAGGTTGCTCTTTTCACAGCGGCTAGATTTCGGACGGATATGGTGATTCCATATCTCAACTATGCGGCCTGGGGCTCTGTTCACTTGAGCCGGAGCAACCGCCGGGAATACCCCTCTGAGCAGGCGTTAGATCACTGCGAGTTGGTCGCCAACTTTCGCAACGGCAAGAAACGCAACAATGTGTCGAAGTCTGCGCGGTAAGCATGGCCCTCACCCATCAACTCCAGGTGGTAGCCAGAGCGCAGATGGATGTGCACGTTGCAAACCGCCTTGGGACCCGTGCCATCGCAATCGTAAAAGCCTGCTGCGGAATTGGCGGGCACATCGAGCTTGACCGCGGGCGACGCACCACTCTGCTTGACCCAGTCATCAAACTTTATTGGCGTGGCGGCAGCCTCGACAATGGTTACGGATATCTTCGTGCTGCCGTGGCTGTATTGGCGGCGCACAAATTGGCTGTCCACGACTAGCGGGCCCGCCGCAAATGGGCCCGCCTTATCGGGCAGTATCTTCGGGTCTAAGCTTCCTCTACTGGGGAGGCCATCGTGATACCAGTCCTTGATTCTGACATCGATTGCGGCTTGGTCTTTGAGGGTTGGCTTCAATTCGTCCAGATTCGAAGTCTGGTAGTGATACGGATAAATGATCTTGGGTTGAAAGGCCTTGATGCAGACCGCAGCCTCGGCGGGCGGCATCGTGTACGGCAGGCGCATGCAAACGAATGCAATGTCGATATTCTTCAGCGCCTTCATTTCGGGGGTGCATTCCGTGTCGCCGGAGACGTAGATTCGCTTGTCCCCAAAGGTGAACACATAACCATTGCCCTGTCCTTTGGGATGGTACAATTGGCCTGGTGCCGGACCGCGAACAAGATTGTACGCAGGGACCGCTTCGACCATAAAACTACCAAACCAATGGGTGTCGCCATTTTTCATGGACCAGGAGGCGCCCGTAGCCTCGGCCGAGTCGGGTGGTGTGACAATCGACGTCGAATCAACCTTGAGTCCGCGAATCTGCTTGTCATCCAAATGATCGGGATGTGCATGTGTAACAAATATGAAATTCGCTTTGGGGAGGCCCTCATAGTGCCCTTCACTCGTCGGGTCGATGTAAATGGCCATGTTATTGAACACAAACAGAATCGAGGCGTGCCTGATTGGCACGATAATCAACGGCCCGCTCGAGGTTTGAATCGTGTCCCGAGGCCAATTGGTGGCAATCTCGATCGGCGGTGTTACGGGTGCGGCCGAGCCAATGCCGCCAGCGTTCTTGCCTGATTGCGCAGGCGCCTTGTTGATCTCCTTTTTGGGAGTGGCCTCCTTGTGGGAGCAAGCACTGGCAAGCAACAACGTGAGTGTGGCAACGGGAACGAGAAACCTTCGCATGGCGCATAGTTTAGCTCAAACCGTTGCGAAGTGTGAGGAGAATATGGCTCTGCGTTGAGCCAGATTCGAGCGGCCGCACTAGGTATGGCGACGGGACAACGATGGCTGCGAGGCAGTTCTGGCTAGCGTGCAGCAGCCTGCGCCTTGGCGCCAACTGGGAGCAGCGACGGGCGACGGAACGTTTCGTTCTAATTCACCCGCCCCGTGATTTGCATCACGACGAACAGAGTCACTATCGCGCCAATTGTGACCGACAGCCCGGTGAAGCCTTCCCAGAAAAAGGTATCCGAAAATAGCACCAAGTAGATGACCTGCGATAGTCCCATTTCACGCAAGGCAAAGCGCCAACCGACGAACAGGCGCGCATAAGAAACGACCAGGAACAGACTCACGATTGAAGCGATGATGAAGCTCGGCACCAATTCGACCCGATCCACGAGATACGCAAATAGAAGATGAAAGGCGAAGAATGAACAGCCGAGCAAGAGGTAGTGCATGGGATGCATTTCGCGCTTCTGGACAATGGCGAGGATTGCCACAACGAAGAAAAAGAACAGTAGCGACAGCGGCGCGAAGAACGTCACTTTGGTGGCAAGCGGACCGGGGTTGAGAAGCTGCGGCATCTCGACACCAATCGGCGCGCCGGAAATCAAGCTTGTGTATTTCCAATGCCCCTGCCAGTGACCGTTGCTCACCGAATGCTCGGTGGGGCTCATTGTACCTATCGGAAAGTCCACGTTGGGGAAACTCGTCTTCATCTTGAGGTCGAAATTCTTCACCTCACCGTTGCCTTCCGTGAGCAGGTAGTCGATAGGCTACGTTGAAATGCTTGCAAGCCTGGGGCTCGAATTCAGTCTCCCACACGGCCTCACCGCCTTCGACTCGGTATTCAACGGGGTGGCTCGCCGAGTCAGTAATGCGAAAGTCGTCCAGACGCGCCGCGCTCGCTTGCATGCCTTCCTCGCGGCTGGCCGTGCCGCGGGCGAGTGGAAATTGCAGCCGCGTTTTTTGAACGTCGTTGCTCGGATTCTTGAAGTCGTAGTGACCTTCGAAGTGCACTC
This sequence comes from Myxococcales bacterium, assembly GCA_003154095.1. GTDB lineage: Bacteria > Myxococcota_A > Polyangia > Polyangiales > Polyangiaceae > FEN-1139. Next base: position 16,893 of record PMCK01000446.1, read on the forward strand.
CATAGGTTGGAAACCACATGAGTCCCTTCTTGCGATGCTGAAGATCGAATTCGACCTCAACGGCGGAGCCGTCGAGGATCAGGGGATGCTCTACGAGCTTCTCGCGTTCGACAACCTGTTGAACGGGCAGGGCCCCGTTTTGACTGGTGGTGACGGTCTCTTTGACGATCTCCTTGATTTCGTAGGACCCCACGGGCGGCGCCTGACGCCCAGGGGGACCGAACAGGGCATGCACTTGGCCGTCCAATGCGTTGCCCACGTCATTCGTTCGACTCACCAAAGTTGCACCCAGGATGACCCAAGCAATAGTGCAACAAATCCAGATGAATGCGATTGCTAACAGTCTGCGCATGTTCGACTCCTTACACAGCACACTACCAAACCAATCTTGCTGTTCGGTGGTGTGACAAAGGCGATTGCGAGGCCAGATTGTGACGAAAATGTGGCGCCAGTATCGACCTAGCGGCCGCCACATCAGCGCGAAAAACCGGCACCTCGAAGGATTTCGCCTTTATGTCGCAGCGGCTCGGAAAAGGCGAACTGTGGTTGCGGGATGTCTGGAATCTTACTTCGCGACAAGATGGTTTCGTAGCTGCATTGGGGCAAGCCCTGTCCCGTCGGGGCGTCTGTGCGGAGCCTTTGACGTTGAGTTTGCGGCGCAAAGGACCCCGGCAAGAATTGCGGTGCCACAGCGGATGCGATTGTGATTTACTCAGGGCCTGGTCTCGATAGTGCGCGGTTGGCTCAGCTTATGAGGAAGGTAGTAAGATTGTGAAATCAGGTAGCCGTCTAGAGCAGGTTCTCGAGAGCGGTCAGTTTGCGGTGACAGCCGAGGCCGGTCCCCCAAAGGGGAACTTTCCGGATGTCATGCGCAAGAAGGGGGAGCTACTCAAGTCGTCTTGNNGCCGGCTGCGTGTTGCTCAAAGAAGTAGGCGCTGAGCCCGTGCTGCAAATGGTGGTGCGCGACAGGAACCGCCTGGCTCTGCAAAGCGATATCTTGGGCGCTGCGGCACTAGGGATTCGCAATGTTCTCTGCCTGGCGGGTGATCACCAGCAGAAGGGCAATCACCCGGCCGCAGCAGGGGTCTATGACGTCGACCCAATACAACTGATCGTGATGATGAAGCAGTTGCGGGACGAGCACAAAGTACTCAGTGGTGAGCCTATCAAGGGGGATGTGCCGCTCTACATTGGTGCGGTAGCCAACCCATTTGCCGAACCGGCTGAGCTCCACTTGCTCACATTGGCCAAGAAAATCCGGGCTGGTGCCGATTTCATTCAGACCCAAGCGATCTTCGATTTGCCTCGATTCATCGAATGGATGCAAATGGTGAGGCAACAGGGCCTGCACGAGAAGGCACATATCTTGGCAGGCGTGCTGCCCATCAAATCGGTCGAGATGGCGAGGCGGATGCTCACGTCGGTGCCAGGCATCAAGTTTCCCGAGGGCCTATTGGAGCGGTTCGAACAGGCTGCGGATCCCAAAGCCGTAGGCATGAGCATGTGCGTCGAGATGATCGAGCAGCTCAAACGCGTGCCAGGCGTGCACGGTGTGCACATCATGGCCGTCGCTTGGGAAGATATCGTACCTGAGATAGTGAAGCGCTCGGGTCTGCTGCCGCGACCGACGTAGGACGACGGTTCCGGCTTGGGTTACTCAGATCTTGTGTAGTGTAGAATCCACGTAAATATTTCCGAAATCGACTCGCAGCTGTCGCGCGGTCAAAGTCGAGCCGGCAACGCAGTAATCAGTCGGCGCATCACCATTGGTGTAGGTGATTGACGTGCCGGAAACCGTGTACGCTTTTGGTGTGGGGTTAGAAGATGTGTAGGTCACCGAGCAATTACAATTGCCGCTCGCAAACGAGCAAGTTGCGCTTGTAATGCCCGTGGTTCCGGATATTTGTGCTTGAACCAGGGCGCAAACAGTATCACTCAGCGTTATGGTCGAACCCAGTTCAGCCGCCACGCATGCGGCGCTGACTACGGCCGTACCCTGTATGGTAGTAGTGACATTGTCGGTCTGCATGCCATTAGCGAAAGCGGCAGTCCCCGTTGCGCTCATCGTAGCCGAGTGTACGGCACCAGCGCATTCCGTTGGGAAGTTCAACGTAGATTCCAGTGCTGCAGGCAGGTCACCCTCGGTGCAAACGCTGTCGAGCTGCCAAGTCCCATCCACTGTGCCGCCGCAGGCAGCGGTGCTCCCGCAGCTGGCGGCGCCACCGGTGGTACTATTGCTGCTGCCGCATCCGCAGGCTGCAGCGCCGATCACAGCGAGGCGAAAACAATAGCCGGCAATATTCGTCATGCCGCCCAGAAAAGCACGAACCGGAGGCCCGTGTAAAGTTCAATGCGGCATCAAATGCACCCGTTCAGCACCGCATGCGTTTCAATTTCCGGTCGGATGCCCACCATAGCCGGTGGGATCCACGGCATGACGGCACGCATAGCCACGTGCTGTCATGCCCAAACAAAGACCGGAATGTTGGTCAGCCAAGCCCCATTTGGCGAGCGGCCCGCCCCGTCACGTATTGATGCTAGACTCGTTTTCGCACGAGCGTTATCTACCATGACCAAGAAGCCAATCGCTAATGTCGAAAGTGTCACAGGGGCATTGACGCACAGCCCATTTGCTGGCCTTGCGACTAAATCCGACAAGGCTCCTGGTGTCGCGACACCGCCACACGTACGGGTCAACCGAACGGTGGCGGCGGCGCCTTGGCAGCCCGGCAAGGTGCGCTTGCGTCTCGAAAGTGCAGGGCGCAGCGGTAAGGTGGTCACGCGGATCAGCGGTCTTCCCCCGCATAACCTGGAGGCGATCGCTTCGCGACTTCGAAAGGCCTTGGGCTGCGGAGCGACAGTGGAAGGCAATGACGTAATATTACTCGGGTCGCTCACTGAACGCGCCTCGCAATGGTTGGATGGCGCGGGCGATTTACGCGCGATCGAATCAGAAAAAATCACGCTCGGACCGCCGCATCCACCCACGACGGTCCGCGAACCAGAGACGAAAACGTCCCGCTCGGCCTCGGGCACGATACGAAGCGACATCCGTCGCGGCCTGCGAGTAGCAATCGTCATGAAGGCCGACCAGGACAGCGGCAAACTTACCGAAGGCATCGTTCGCGACTTGCTCACGAACTCCGAAACGCATCCTCGCGGTATCAAGGTACGCCTCGAATCAGGCGAAGTCGGGCGAGTGAAGATTCTTCTTGGGTGAAGCGTCGAACACCTGCGAGCTGGCGGTTCTCATAACCCTAGAGCGAGCAGTTCAATCTGGGTGCACATTTCCTAAGAACGTTGGTCGATTTGTTTCGATGGTTGTAATTCGCGCAATGGTCGCTCGAGTACTCTCGTGATAGCCTCTTGATCTCATGTATATTACCTGTTTTCGGTTTACCCGCTCTGCTCTTGGTTCCATATGCTTAGTTACCGCAATTGCCTGCACGTCGGCTTCTCCGCCCGGAAACAATGAAGTCGGGGGCGCTGCACCATCTTCGAGTGGCGGTGCCTCCAACATGAGTGGCGGCGGGGGTAACGCGCCGAGCGGCGGTGCAAGTGCGTCGATGGTTGGGGGGACCAGTAGCAGTGGTGGAGCAAGTACAACCGTAACCGGAGGCGCGAATGCGGCCGTAACCGGTGGCGCCAAAAGCAGCGGCGGCAGCTCGGCGAGCAATGGGGGCGTCAACAACGCCGGCGGCACTACTTCGGCACTCACAGGGGGCTCGAGTTCTGCCAAGACGGGAGGCGCGCCGAATACCGGTGGCGCTTCGGTCACGAGCACTGGCGGTACGAAAAACACCGGAGGCACCGCTGCTCTCACTGGAGGCGCCAGGAGCACGGGCGGCGTTACTTCGGCCACCGGGGGGACCAGCGCGGTTGCCACGGGTGGTCGTGTTGGCACCGGCGGAGGCTCGTCTACCGTACCGACGGGGTTGCCATCGACCTGCGGCAGCACGAACTGCGACGCGGCGACAACAGTCAATCCGAAGCTTACGAGCTACGGCGCGCTTGGCAACGTGACGATGTATTCTACGAATGCAAGCAGCGGCGGAGCTTGTATCTATGGCACTACCAATATCATGTATTACGCCGCCATTAACGCGAACTTGGCGCCGGGCGATGGCCTCGGGCAGTGGCAAGGCGGGACGATCTGCGGCCAGTGTTTCGAGGTTACGGTGGTGACGAGTCAAGGGTTCAAGACCGTGGTCGTTCGAATTACCGACAAATGTCCCGACGGATACTGCGGTATGGATCTGGGCGGTTCGGCGCCTGCGGCCGTAATGGTTGATGGCATCGGTCGCTATCAAGGTGCGTGGCGCGCCGTCTCGTGTGCAGGGCACCCCGAAGTATCTGACGGCGCTCCCAGCCTTCACGTGAAAGACGGCAGTAACCCCGGGTGGTCCGCCATACAGATACGCAACCCTATTATGGCCGTTTCTGGCATCGATTATAAGGATGTCAATAACGGGGCCATCGGCGGCTCGATGGGGTTAGCACCTGGTATCGAGAATTATTACTTGGTTCCGACGGATGCACTCGCAGGGACAACACTCAAACTCACCGTCCGTTACGGGGACGGGTCCACCGCGACGATCACGATACCGGCTACCAATTTCGGAATGCCGGATACAACATATCCGCTCGATTAGCGACCTTGGAGTAGAAACCGAATCGATCTTGAGTCAACCTCTCAGGGTGCGGTGGTTTGGGTCGGGGCCGGCAACAGCACTGTTGCGGCGACAAACGAATAGTATTTCGTCGACATCGTCGGTGGGCAGCATGCCATTCTTGAACTCGAGTTTGCTTTGGAACCTCGCCGCCAATGGAAGAATGACGCGATCGTACCACCAGATGGCGCGCATTCGATGATGCTTGAGTTGGGATACGGCGAAATCGAGCAGCCGCGAGGAGCGAGGTTGCATGCCATAGATCGCAGAGGACACCACGGACCATCCATAGCTAGACAGCTTTCCGAGCAGAACGTCGGGTTCGTAGCGCCTGCGGTGGCCAACGAGATCGTCGACGGATGTCCAGCGTTCGGGGTGCAGTGGAGCCGAAAGTAGTAGCGTGGATTGATGCGCAGCGACCCGAGAAAGCTCCGCGAGTGCAGCGTTGTCATCATCTACATGCTCGATGATGTCAAAGGCTGCCACGAGATTGAACGACCGATCAGAAAACGGCAGGCTTCCAATCTGGCCCACGGCTACGTTGGCGCCGCGTGCAAGAAGCTTTTCTACTGCGGGCGCACTCATGTCTATGAAGTGGGTTCCTTGGATGGGAAGGCGAGGGCGAAGGCCGGGCGCTACTTCAAGGCGACAAGGTGACGACTCCAGCAGCGATTTGACAAGTGGCCAGGTATTGAAGCGCTCGGGTGCCATAACACGCGAACCTGACCACAATGCGTCGTAAAACTCACGGTTGGATTGTGTTGTATGCGATTCGCTCTCGCTGGAGGCCACCGCTGGGTGAATCATGAATTGACGGCATAATTCCGCAGGCGCGTGCTGTCCACCGACAACGAACGGTTGAGTTTAGAAGCGCGTCATTGCCCATCTCGAAACCCGCCGTCAGCCTCGGAAGCTAGGACCCACTGTGGGTCTGCGCAGCCCGCGTTGACTTCCATTGGAACCGTGGTGACCGCTGTACGGTCATTGCGAGCCAATTCGCAATTTGCAAATCCCTTGAGTGAGTGTTTGCAGATTGTCGCAAAATGACGCGGGTGCTTCGGGTGATACTGCAACAGTGCGGCATTTCGCCCTCATGGGGAAACATTGATTTTGACAATTTGCGGGCCACGCGGCGTCAGAAGAC
>PMCK01000486.1 GCA_003154095.1 Myxococcales bacterium
CAATTGAATTCAACAAATGGGCCACTTGCCCAAGTGCCGTTGTAGTGAATAGCACTGGCGATAAGCTCCTTGCCCACACCGCTTTCGCCAAGTATTAATACCGAGGTGCGTGTTCCTGCAATTCGTTGAACCAGATCGTAGACGTCCTGCATGGGCTTGGAATTGCCGATGAGATTTGAGGGATGAAAGCGCTCCTTCAGTGCGTTTTGAAGTNNGCAAATACAGCTCGACCGCAGGCGCAATGATCGCCGCGACGGTCACGAGCAACTGGGCGTCTTGGCGTAGAAGAATGGGGTTTTCATAGTGCCGTTCGGCCCCAATGGTTCCAAGAACCTGCGCGCCATGCTTAATGGGCACACAAATATAGGACGCATCCATATCTTCATCGGACGCGCGACTGAGCGTGCGATTCAGAAACCGAGGTTCCTCTCTTAGGCGTGGAACGACAACGGGGTTGCCGGTTTCAACGGCCAGCCCGGTGATTCCTTCGCCCATGGAATATACACCGCGGGCGCTTTCGTCTTCCGTTAGACCAAAACTTTGGTGAATGAAGATTTCCCCGGATTTTCGGTCGCACAGCGTAACCATGCCTCGAACAACCTTCATGCGCTGTTCCATGAGAACTAGCAGCGATGCCAACGTCTCCGACAGGTCCCGCTTTTCGGTTAGAGCTGAAGTAATTTCATAGAGAAATGGCAAAACGCCGACTCGACATTCACCACCGTCACAATACGTAAAATCATATAACTTCTTCAAGTTCGGCCGATTTGCGGTCGCTTCTGGTGTCCGGTCGCAAGCGCGACCAGTGGCAATGTCCTTGCGCATCAATGATGTCAGCGTAGTCATGGGTGCATCAGCCCGATGGGTGTTCCTGGTGGGGGACGATCACGCGGCGCTTTACGTGCTGCCGAAAGGTCTTTTGATTGCATCGACTTCTCCACGTGTGAGCCGGCACGGAACCGGCGGGCCCAAGAACACCGACACGTTAACTTTACATACTGCAAGGCAAACGCGCCATCGGATTATTGTCGAATCGCGACGCGTGTCGCAGGAGCGTCGATGCTGTTTCGATGGCATTTCGGAGGGAGACGGGTCACGACGTGCGTCCGAGTGCGGCGCCATACGTCTTTGAGGTGACCTATTGCAAGTGCGGGGACAGATCTCCCTTGGCAATCTGCTTGGTTGTCCGGAACACCAATGTTTCCAAAAACGTGCACCCGGAAAGACTCCCGCCACAATGACGACACATATTCCGTCCAACTTGGTTCTTGTGAACGCGAGGACCAGTCCCGATCTTGTCGCCTACTTGCCGTGCCCGATCAAGGTGCCCTTCGAGCAGGCCATCCATGAGTATCTGTTTTCGCAGGGGTCACCCGAATATTCTCTGCAAATCGAGGGTAACGCCAACAAAAACGAGGCTGACTACGAAGCACTGATTGGGGCAAAAAGTGCCGACGAGCTGCCGTCATTGTTGATCACACCTGGGGTCAACCAACTATTTGGATCGCAATTCCTGACCCACGTATTGGACAGTGGACAATACGCTGACGCCGCCAGCTATTCGAAAGACACGGCTCGACCGGAAGATGCACTGCGCGACCCACTCGGCTATGCCACCGTGCTTGCCGCAAACGTGACGTTGATGGTCGTGGATCACTCACAACTTGGGACGCGGCCCAAACCGAAGCGGTGGGAAGACTTGCTTGCACCCGACTTTGCCGGTGCAGTGCTGATGCGGGGCAATGGTAAGACCTATTGTGAGACCACGTTGTTGGCTTGGCATCAAATGTTTGGTCAGGCGGGGCTCACTCAAATTGGGCGCTCGGTGCGTGAAGGCTGTCATCCGGCACAAATGGCCAAGGTCGCGGGTACGGGACAGGCCGGTGGCGCTGCTGTGTATGTGATGCCCTACTTCTTTGCCCGCAATATCCGGTATCAGGACAAGATCAGTTTGATTTGGCCCGACGAAGGAGTGATTGCAAGCCCTGTAACTTTGCTCGCGAAGCGGGCGATTGCTCCTGGATTGAGACAATTTGCCGAATGGCTTGCCGGACCAACGATGGCGCGCCTATTCAGCCGTGCCGGGCTGCCCACGCCGCACCCAGAAGTGGATAGCGGGTTGCCTGCAGGTACTCGCTACCTTTGGCCCGGTTGGGAGCGCGCTCGCTCGACTGATCTGTCGTCTGAACTTTCTTCAGCTGAAGCCGCCTTTGCATCCGGACATCGATGGCCGGTCTGCTCTCCGGGGCATTTTTCGAGATCCTGAGCGCGCATTGCGTCTAGGCGTTCCTCACGAGGAAGTGGACCCGCGATTGATTCGACGAAGTCTAGATCAAACCCCACACAGCGTTGCCCGTTGAGTTCCATGAGTGGGCGTCGAATCAGCGGCGGCTCGCTCAACATTAGCGTCAACGCGGCATCGGCCTCAAGTTCGTCGGGATGAACTTCGCCTGACTTTATTCGGGGAGCACTGCGATTGAACCATTCAGCCACAGGTCGCGCTCCAAAGTAGCTCAGAAGCTCCTCTCTGGACCAGGGATGCGTCAAGAGGCTACGGGCCTCTACTTGATGACCTGCAACGAGTAACATGGCTTTCTGACGAGAATTTCCAATACAACCAGGCTTTTCATAGAATACGATACGCATGCTAGTTCCAAACTTAGGTGAGTGAATCCCCGTGTCGAAGTCGATTGCGAACAGATTGTATTCGCGTGTCCATCGATTCAAGTTCCAACAGGAGCTCCAATTCTGTTTCGCAGCGTTCAACCACGGCTTGAACACCCCCATTGCGAATCACCAGCCTGCGCTGAGCTTGTAGTGCCAACAATGGATCGTGGGTTGCCATGATCACGATCTTGTCGTTGGCCAATAGAAGCTGCAGCGCGCGTCGCCTATCAATGCCCGCATTCTCGATCTCGTCCACTAGCACAATGGGGCTACGACTAATCAGCGCAGTGTCTGCAATCATCAGAGCGCGGGATTGTCCGCCGCTCAAACTTGAAAGTGCAGTCTCGAGAGTAAAGGATTCTCCCGCCAGTTGGTTTGCTGCGTCCAAGACCTCGGTTACGGCCTTACTTCGGTCCATGATTGCACGACTCCGAGCGTGCAGCTCCAAGAAGGGGCCAACCGGCAAGTCCACCATGAATGTCATGGTCTGGGAAAGCTGTGCCACCAGCTGCGCCCCCACGTGGTACCGGCTAGTGCCTAGGGCCAGATTGCCGTCGACCAAGATCCGGCGTCCACTTGGAGTGTCCCCACGTGCTAGCCATTCCACGTCCGCGAGCAGTCGGCTCTTACCGGCTCCCGTTGGGCCTACAAGCGCCACGATATCTCCGGGTTCGAGTCCGATGCTCTCGAAGGATTCGGCCAGCCCTGACTTGTCGTGACCCGGAAGAATTGTCAACTTTCGCAGTTCTAGCGGCGAGCTCTGGTTCTCAACCGCTCGATGAGGAGCTTCCGCTTGAATGGCAACCTCGGCAGCAATCAAGGCAGTAGCTCCAGTTTGCGCAGGTTGCCGATCTGGTAATCATTACCAAGTCGTGTCTCACCGAGACAATAGGAGCACAAGGCCGCCGGCATCGGAAAACGTAGCCGTTGACCTTGCACAGAATCCAAATCCTTAGCGTGCTCACGCAGTACTTCGGCAAGCTCAAATGTGCCTTGCCCAGTCAGACCGTTGACTCCTAATAGCGTCGCTTTCGGATTCACCGTCTGAACGTGAAACGCGAAGACTTCGCGTTCTGCCTGTGACACCAAATCGCCTTTCGTGACCACAACGATGTCTGCCAACTTCAGCATTGGGCCGAGCTTCTTAGGTGTGTTGATGCCGCCCAAGCAATCTACGACACACACCGCCAGTACCTCTCTCACGTGTGGCGAGCACCGATTGCAGAGCCCGGCGCTTTCCGTCACCAAGAGATCCAAATTCCGAGCGCGGCCCCAGTCAACCATTTCCTCGATGTTGCTTGCGAAAAAATGGTCGGGACAAAGAGGCCCGGACAAGCCGCTGCGGCTCGGTATCCCTAACGCCTCGTAGCGAGTGTCATCGTCGGTGCTTAGGCAGTCAATCTTTATGACGCCCACTTTCCAGTCGCTGGCCGCAAGCGCCAAGAGCGCCTTGGACGTCACCGCTGTCTTGCCCGTAGAAGGTGGGCCTGAGACGGTAATCAGTCGCATGACTTGCTTGATAGGCCCGAATAGGTTTCCAAGAACTTGCGCGCCGGTTTCATGCAGCACCCGCCGGCCACCCAACAGCTCGGCCTTGACGGCGGTTAGTTGCCGCAAGGTTGTCGCAGATCCGGGGCATAACATCGCCCTGCGCGTCGGAATTCTCGCGAGATACGGGCGGGCTTGCCCCAACGCTTGAACTCACTGTAGAGGTCCATCTAAGCTGAGCCGTCTAAGCTGACTCGATCGCAGGACTATCAAAGAACGTAGGATTGGAGAAACAACATGGAAATTAGCGCAAGAAATCAAATCAAAGGCCAGGTCGTGGAAGTGAAGCGTGGTGCAGTGAGCGCGGAGGTCGTTGTGGATATCGGTGGGCAGATGATCGCCTCCACCATTACAGTTGGCTCACTCGATCGCTTAGGCCTAAAGGTGGGCGATAAGGTAACGGCGATCATAAAGGCGAGTGACGTTATTATTGGCAAGTAGCCGCAGTTACTGAACAATAAGGCGCCTTGAACGTGCAAAGTTACAAGCACAACTCGCACTTCGACTTCCCCGTCACAATCATTGGCCGCGTTCGCTCGCCCTTTGGTGAGGCGACGGGGACGCCAATTCAGTCGGTCTACGCCAACGGCGCCGAAGGGCAGGTCGTTGTGGATGAAGCCTATGCCGACGCACTTGGTGACGTGGAGGGCTTTGAGCGATTGTGGTTGATTTACTGGATGGATCGCGTGGCGACATCGAAGTTGCGAGTTGTGCCTTACCGGGACAATCAAGAACGCGGACTGTTCGCGACACGCTCCCCGTGCCGCCCAAACCCCATCGGCATGTCCGTGGTGCGGCTGCTGCGGCGCGAGGGGGACATCCTTCATGTGGCTGATTTGGACATACTCGACAACACGCCGCTGCTCGACATCAAGCCCTACGTGCCAGAGTTCGATGCACACCCGACGTCAAAGGCAGGCTGGTTCGATGCGTGTGGGGTGAATCGAACGGTCGCAGATGGGCGATTTCACTAAGATATCGAAACTTGATGGGATTGGAGGGCAAGGACAAACGCTTTCCCCCCGGGTGCAAAACGTACAGGCCACGCCGTTGCTCACGAGATGTATGAAGAGTGCACGCTTCATGGAAAAAGTAGCGAGACAGCGATTGCTTCAGGAGTGTGAGTCCGAAAGATGATCGAAGGTGACACCATTCTTAAGTTCGCCGTCAGTGGCGCACAGCAGCAGCCACTCGTTCGCTGCCCTGAACGAATCAGCCTGTCGAAAGTATTCGATCACGAATTCGAGCTTTGTTGTGAGGCCAGTAGCCGAGTCAATGTTCCATATGGCCTGGTCAAGGAAGCTTGGCGCGCATCCGACGGCAAGATTGGGCTGCTGCTGGGTGCGAAACTAGTCCGTGACGGGCGGATGATCTACATAGAGGTTTGATACTCCCCAGGCAGGGACCCCTTGGTCGGTCAGTCCACTCGGTAGGGGATGTGCTTTAGAGGCCGTATGACGCCGCCATGGAAAAGGGGCTTCGGTGTTGCTACAAGAGCCTGGTCAAGTATGAGCACCGCGTCGTTACCAGCAAGCTCGTAGACTCGGCTGGGACTGCGAGGTTTCAGATCCTGCCTGCTGCTTGTATCGAGACTCACGCTGAGTGATGGTGTCGCTTGGTCAGCTTTCACCAACACGTGCGCAATCCCGTCCGCGTCCGTCGTGCCTGCGGGCTTTCCGTCACCTCGAATCCAAGATGTGCTCCACGTTGGGCACGCCCGAGGACAACGAACAAGTCACACGCCGACCACTCTAGTTCACAACGTGGTCCGCCTACTGCCCATTGACTTCCTTCGAGTTGCAAGATCCCTCACCACGATAGTGTCCAATCGTGCGGGACAGCGTGCGCTCGTAGTCCCCGAGGGTATTGACGTTGCCGAGCGCGCCCGTGCCATACGTGCCCTTTTCAATGGGTATCGTGTAGAGGGGCACATCGTCGAGTTCCGCGAGTGTGATGTCTCCATCATTGTTGGCGTCTGCATCTGCTAGCGCTTGGAAACGCGGCACGGCTTCTTCGGACTGCAAATCATCGTAAAAGAAATGATCGCCATGCACTGTGAGCTCGACGTTCTGGTTGCCGCCATTGGTCACGAGCACGCCTTCTACCTCTTTCCCGTCCTGTTCCCCGTGGCAACCTTGAAACAGCGTTGCGGGAGAGAAGCTCCAATTGAAGGTCTTGGTGGCGCCGGTTGGTGACGTTGCCGTGCCTTCGACGTGAACCGACGCTTGATCGGTCCTGAGCAGTGTGACGTCAGTGTCAGCGGCAAGATCTCCGGCCGTCGCATCATCTGAAATAGGGCCCACTTGATAGCTCACATTCGGCCATGCCTTGGCTTCGAGTTCAACCGTAAAGAGGGTCTTGGGGTTGCCCGTGGCCTTCTTCGTCATATCGAAAACTAGCGGATGATCGAGCTTGGCCGCGACACTGTTGTTCTCGTCGGCAATGGATACGCTGTGGTAGTCAACCAGGAACTTTCTGTACTTGACGCTCCAATTGTCTTTCGGAAAGGCGCTGCTCGGTAGGCCATCTTCAATGAAGCTCTCGCCCCAAGTGGTAACTGTTACCGTGCCTTTGCCATTGTCGTCTCCGCAGGCAGTGATTGATGAGACAGCAGTTGTGGCAACCAACGTGCCAAAAAGAATTCTGGATAGCTTTGTAGTAGTCATGTGCTCGCCTCACTTCGTATATGAAAACTCATAGCCAGTACCCTTCTTGACGCCGCGAATGAAACCCTCCCAAGCCAGGGTGCCTGCAATATCTACGACGCCGTTGGCGTCTGGCGTCGGGGCACCGGCGTCAGCACCGGGCGCGACATACGCGAAGTCGACCTCGTCGAACCAGACACTGGGAGATAACGTCAAAGTGACCGTGCCGTTGCCGTCCATGTTCACGCCGGATGCCCCGGCGGTTGTGCCGAACGCGCAACCAGCTACTTCGGCTTTGTCATCCCCATCATGCACCTCGGGTTCATCCGCCTTAGCAATGAAGTGAATCGTCGTGGCACCTTTGGTCGCCACGCCCTTCGTCAGCACCACATGACCCTCGAGGGCCGGGGCAAGGTCACCTTGTGGGGGAGATTGCCAGGTGAATTTTGCCGAGTTGGTACTGCCAGTCACTCCGTCACCGTCGGCGAGATTCACCGACCCACCCAGAAGATCGAGCGTCGTTGGCGTAAGCATCTGACCCATTGCCGCGCCGGCTATGTAATGCCCCGGGTGAGCATGTGCAGGCCTTACCAACCAATCGCTGACCATCGCCCATGCGTACTGCAGTGAACTCTTGTCCATGTGCCGCTGCGACAGAACAGGATCACCGGCGAAGTAGTAGAGGGGACCCACAGAAAGGTAGGCCTCGGAAATCGTGATACTCCAACCGAGGGCGTTGGTCTTTGCTTGGGTGAGGTCATCTTTGACCTCGGTCCGAGTTTTTAGGGCAATGATCTGCCCAGTCGTACCACTGCTGTCGCTGCTCGATGATGAGCACCCCGCAGCGCACAGTGCCACCAGTATGCCTATCTTCGTAAGATACCCGCTTTTCATGACTTCTCCTTTCACACAAGAACTAATCTCAATCCACGAAGAGACTTAGTGTTCCAAGAACCGTCCGTGGCGCCCCAACAGTGACGTAACGTTCGGGCACCAGGCGCGCTGCAGCCCCGGGGTTCCAATTGGCGCTGTACGTGAACTCGCTGTCGTACCAATGCGCGTCGAGCAGATTGAAGACGTCGAGGCCAACCGCCAGTTCCTTTAGGCGTAGTTCCGCGACCAGATCGACGAGAAACACGTCGTGCCCCTGCTGCCCATAGGGCTGCGGGCGGTCGAACATGCCCGTAAGTGACGCGCCAAAACGACCTGTGAACGGGCGCGATAAGTAGTGAGCAATGGTCGGCGTAAACGCGAGATCTTGCCGAATGATGAGCTGGGGAACGTACGGCAGCTTGTCACCCGCTTGATATTGGCTGTCGCTCTGTGTGAACGTTGCCCGCGTGTACGTGCCACTGCCGCTCGACACGAACCAAGGCACGGGCTTGATGACGAATTCGAGAGCCCCGCCGACTCGCTCGGACGCTGGCACCGGCTCGTTGCGCGTCGTGGCTGCGTCGAACACCAAGTCATTGTTCAAAGTAGTCCGAAACGCGGATACCGAGGCGTTGAGCGTAGCGGTCGTGTAGCGAAGACCAGCTTCCATCGAACGCACGGTGGTAAATGGCGTCTTCTCACCATTACCGAGGCTGCGCGCTTGCGGCGAGCGGAAGCCTTCGCCGTAGGAAAGCATCACATGCGTCCCTCGGACGACCGTGCCGTCAATGGTCATGCGTGGCCCGAAGTGCGTGCCCATTGCGGTGCGAGCCTGGCCGCCTGGGCTCGGAGGGCGCAGTGTTCGCGCAAAAGCATTCGGATCGGAACCAGAGCGCGACTCAGTTGCCGGAGTGTTGTCCTGCACATTATAGGCAAGCCCGTCCACACGCAGGCCTGCGCGCACCTTGACCCACGACAGCGGCACTACGGCCAAGTCCAACCAACCGGCAGCGTCCATCGCACGGATCTTGGCGTCCACGATGGTATCCAAGACCTTCTGGTTGGAACCGATGTTCCGCTGACTCTGATTGATCCAGTCATTGCGTGCCGATACGCCCGCCTCAATGGAGTCGTGTTCAGATAACCAATGAATCGCGCGCCGAAAATGACCAGTTAGCCCTAGTGTCGTGGATTCATTGATGAGCTGAGTGGTGTCGCCGTTAGTTGGATCGAGCAGGTAACCGGTGTAGTTTTGCTTGAGCTCGAGCCCGCGCTGGGCGAAGTAGGGCGTGATTGCCCAGTCAGAATTCTCACCAACGCCACGGTACTCGGTGACCAGCTGGTACCTCGAGGAGAAGCCGCCCTGATCGACTCCATACGTGCCGAAACGACTAATACGACCGGATTCGAGGTCCCGAAGGCTCACGACACCGGGAGAATCGAATTTGCCAGCGTACCCGGTGGCAAGCACACGCAGCTGGCCATCGCCCAGTGGAAACACCTGTTGTGCAATCGCCGAGGTGCGGCTGGCAGCACGGGAAGGCCCAAACCCGTCCGTGGACTGCGCCTCGAATGCCGCAAACGATCCGGGAGCGGCATTTTCACGATGGTACGCAAGAAATATTCGTCGTTCACCAAATGAGCCAGTGGTTCCCTTGGCAGTGATCCCTGGTTCCCGATAGCCGAGGTCATACCGAATCGTGCCCGCAACGGCAAAGTCGCCTTGTTCGGGGCTGTAGTTGCCGGGGAGCACCGTGATGCGCGACACCACCTCGGGCATCACGAAGTGAAGATCGGCGTAGCCCTGACCGTGAATATTCGACACCTCGTTGACGGGCGCTCCGCCCACCCAGAACTCAAGATCTTGCCCGTGCACAGCATCGAAACCCCGATAAAACACCTGGTAGGCTTTGCCTTGGCCGCTGTGCTGAGTAATGAAGACTCCAGGAACCACCTGAAGCAGATCGCCGCCCGTTCGATGCGGTGCTGCCTGAATTACGTCTTGCCCGCGCGTGGTCTCGGATGCACTTCGTGGAGGCGTGGTTCGTTCGCCGATGACGCGCACTTCTTGATGCTCGTCTTCACCATGACCGAGTGGTGTCACGGGTTCGACCGGTGAACTTGTAGTGTCCGTTCTTTTGGTTGTTGCGGCACTCTTGGCGTTGCCTTGCTCGCGTTCATGCGGCGCCACAGGCGCGTCGGAATCTAGCGGCCCTTTTGACTCGCCCCGAAACCGAACCACTGCACGCACCTTGGCGGATACTGGCACGCCCTCGTTGCGCGCCGGCGTAAACGTCCAACGTTTGGCTGCAGCAATAGCTGCTTCGTCGAAGTCAGCGCCCAGGCTTACTTCCACCTCGACTTCCGTAACAAGCCCCTCAGACGAGATGGTCAATATCACCGGCACGACGACATCGTGTTCGGCGCGTACACCGCTTGGCCATGTTGGCGGAGGTTCTTCTAGCGGTACTGGCTTATCGAGCTCGTGTCCGTTTGCTGCCAGTGGCCAAAGAGTAACAATGGCCACCAGCGGTATGCGGGAGCACCAAGCACGCTTGAGCAGGGCAGCAATGGTCAACGCGCGGCACGGTAGCACGCAAATTTACAAGTGTGCCACTCGATTCGTCGGCACGACCGATAGCGAGGGGGCTACCCGACGCTGCACAAGTTGCCTTCACCAAGTGGCACTCAGCGCTATCGAAAATGAACGCCCCGTCATCGTAACGCCTCCGTCACAGCGGCCTTCTGTTTGCAATGACTGGCGCACTAGCCGGGAGGGCTCTGCAATGATAGAGTCGGGCCAAATGAAGGAAGACTTAGTCCGATTTGGTGTAGCGATGGAGGCCAATCTCGTAGACGAGCTCGACGCGCTTGCCAAGTCACGCGATTGCAATCGTTCAGAGCTGCTGCGCGACTTGGCACGTGCCGAACTGAGTCGTACCAAGCTGGACGACAAGGTCCCTGCGTTTGCCGCGATCACTCTCGTTTACAACCATCACGTGCGCGAATTGTCAGAGCGGTTGACTACTCTTCAGCACGACCTTGGGGAACAAGTGCGCGCAACAATGCATGTGCACCTGAACCACGAGCATTGCATGGAGATGATCGTCATGCGCGGGCGTTCGGACCAATTGAAAGAGGTCACGAGCCGCATGATTGGAACTCGGGGGGTTATCCAAGGCGCCGCTGAGTACGTTGCCGAGGACACATTGACGTTGAGTTCAACGGGCCGCCGTACACAATTCCACGAGCACGATGGGCACGCGCACGCGCATCCCCATACGCCCGACCACGTACAGACCGCGAAGGCTCGGCGCCCGGTCAAGCGGGTAATAAGAAAGAAGCGTTAGCCTTGGGGCGCCGGCGGTAGCGCGCGCCAGACTTTCACAAGCGCGCATTTGCGCATGCCTCCCCAAGCATAGGTCACGGTGCGCCCCGCGAGCGCGGCGCAATCAGATGGCACGAGTTTGCCAACACGTGCTACTACAAGGTCCATGCGCTCTCGATGCCAAAGGTTGTGCTTCAGTCCTACACAATGGCACCTTGCGGTCGGAGATTGCGTTCGATGACTCCAGCACTTGTCGGTGCACTAGCTGGTTTGATGCACGTGGTGTCCGGGCCTGACCATTTGGTAGCTGTTGCGCCACTCGCCATTCGGAAGCCCGCCCTTGGATTGCGCGTGGGCACCGCCTGGGGCCTTGGGCATGCAACGGGTGTGATTGCTCTCGGATTGCTTGGAGTGGCCGCTCGATCATTTATCAACATCGACCGCATTTCCGATTGGTCTGAAGTCTTGGTTGGTGGCGTGCTCATTGGAATAGGCGTCTGGGCGCTGTGGCAATCTCGCAAGGTGGTCTTGCACCGACATCCCCATGTTCATGCGCCAAGTCAGGTGGATTCGTCCAATCGTCCCCATGAGCATCTTCACGTTCACGTGGCAAATGAATCGCACTCCGAGATCGCGCATCGTCATCACAAGCGAAGCGCTTACGGTATCGGCATTTTGCACGGTGCAGCCGGGACAGGACATCTTCTCGGTGTAGTGCCGGCCCTAGCGCTTGCTCCGCGTCAGGGGCTGGCGTACTTGTTCTCGTACGCTGTAGCCGCCGTTGCCGCCATGGCAGGTTTTGGCTGGCTCATGGGCACCATAGGGCACCGGCTTTCTCCGCAGCTTTTGTGCAACTTCATGCGCCTACTGGGTGTCGTGGCGGTCGGTATAGGCGTCTATTGGGTTGCGTCAGGATGGCCCGAGGCAGCTAGTTCAAGCGCATCCAGAAACGCGGAGCCGTCTGTGACGCTAGTGAAGCTGGAACACGATGGGAATCGTTAGGTCGAGGGCTGCACGCGGACGTGGCAAGGGAAGTGACCGACGTACCGCCTTGACTGCCGCTTCATCCAAGTCCGTGTGACCCGAGCTTCGAGCAATTTCGAGCGACGGAGTTAGGGCATCTGACGCAAAGTAAAGCCGCACATAGACCGTGCCTTCCAGGCCGGCGTGGCGTGCCGCCGACGGATACCTCACCTGACGCTGGATCGCCCCACGAATGGCACCGAATAGACCGGCATCAGAATCGGAAACGGCTGCGCCCGTTGAACCTGCTGCATCACGCGACGAGCGACTCTCGCGACTTGACGCGACTTGAGCCGTTCCCAGAGAAACGCCATTGCCGTTGCCATTTCGGTTTACATCTTGAATCGGCGCCACTTGAGTTGAGTTGGAACCCACGAGCGGTTCCGCAAGTGCATTCTGACTGTCGTTCAGAAGCGCTGGCGTTTCGGGACCCGGCAATGGCTCCGTCGTCTTTTCCGAAGACACGTCGGAAGTCGTTTCTGGGTGTGCTTGCGTGGCTACCTTGGCTCGGTTCGAATCGATGGAAGCGGCGAGTGGTTCCTTGCGGCCGATCCCAAGATTGAAGTCCGCTGAATGATTGGACAGCTCGGCCTCAGGCAGCGAGGTGACAACACTTTCCAATGCGATGGGCACGCCGTGTAAACCCACGAAGTCGCTGCGCGCTACGCGGTGTGGTTGTCCAACGGCAAATACAACAATCCCTATCATGGCACACGCATGTAAGAGACCGGACGCTATGAGTGCTTGAACTTCGTGCAATCTATTTCGTTCACTACGACAACTGGAGATCCACTCGATGACAGACAATTTTGCACTTGCGACTACCGGTCCACCATGATAGCCGGGTGCCACGGTTATACATACACGTGCCACGCAAGGAAATCGAAATGTTACGCACTTCGTCATTGGGTATTTTGGCAGGTCTTTTGCTCACGTCGCTGGCTGCGGCTCAGGGCCCGGCTCCGGAAGTTCCACAATCCGCCTCGTCTGATCCTGCATCAACTCCGCAAACTGGTGAAAGCAACGCAACCGCAACCGAGACTCATCCGGCGGCGCCTTCACCAAGCGCTCCCGGGAAGCCGCAAGACACTTTCAACCCGCCCGGTGCGGCGCCAGCGCCGGCTAGTTCAGCTCAGGTTGCACCGACTACAACGAAGCCTGCTTTGGCAAAGACAGAGACCACGCAATCTCCGCCAGGACAAGGCGCCGCACCTGCAAAGTCAGGAATGCTGAGCCCCATTGTCGTTACGGCGAGCAAGATTGCAGAGCCCCAAAGCGAAGTTACGCAAAGCGTGCGCACCGTCGATGAAGAGGACATTGCCGTTCGCCCGAGCAACCAGCGCAATGCGTCCGAGCTGATTCGGTACGAACCAGGTGTCTTCATTAGCCCCTTGTCACGCAATGACGCCAACTGGGGCTCTTATGGAGGCCTCGGGCCGAAATACAACACGTATCTGCTCGACGGGCTGCCGATTGACGCCTTCGTAGACACGATGAGCCTCGACCCTTGGGCGTTCGAGCGGGTGGAGAGCCAGCGCGGCCCGGCGTCGGTGATGTATTCGAATTACCTGAGTGCGGATTTCGCTGGCCAGCAGTCGCCGCTGGCGGGCACGACGAACTTCATCCTGCACAATCGCGTCGAAGAGAAGCGCACGCGACTTTCGCTTGGGGCAGGTTCGTACCGCACGCTCGAGGGGCGAGCTTACCACCAGGATCACGCGGGAAACCTGAGTTACTTCTTCGGTGCAACCTACGAGCAATCGAATTACACGAACTATGGAGCCAACCCGTCTTGGCTCAACATGCTCCACGATCCAGCGTATCAGAAGACCAAGGCATACGGCAAGATCGCCTATTTCTTTGGACGCGACGACCATTATGTGTCGCTGTTCGGGCATCACACATCGCACACGGGTGATGTGGGGCGGCGCAATCGGGATTTTGACAACGCGTACGACACCGTCAACCTCTCGTACAACAACCGCATCGACCCTAACGTCAATAGCCAGATGAAGATCGGCCTTCGTCACTACGACCGGCGCTGGGGTGAGGACTACTACGGCACAAAGGACGCGGCCGGCAATCTCGTACCCAATCAACTGGCGCTTCGCGAGCACGATGGCGTCCGCCAGAACATCGTGCCAATGGATCTGACGTTCAATATCCGGCATTGGGAGCAAAGCGTGTTCACCGTCGGCTCCGACGCGCAATATGCCTGGTATAGAACGTACACCGAGCCCGACGGAGTCCGCACCACACAGAACCGCGCCAATAGCCTTTCGAGCGGCCTCTTTGCTGAAGAAAAGATCGTTGTCGAGAAGTGGGTTCTGCGTGCGGGAGGGCGCTTGAGTTACTTGCGTAATCATTTCGACCTCATCGATGGCGGCGCACCGGGGATTGACAGTAATTCTTGGACACGCGGTCTTTGGAGTGCAGGTGTTCGGTATAACGCGCTCAAGGAACTTGGCGTCTTCGCCAATGCTGGCTCGAGCTTCGTTCCACCATCGGCTAAAGCGGTCGCCGGTACACTCAGTGCCGCGGATGCGGGTGTGACTGGCCGCAATGGTCAACTCCCGAACCCCAACCTGAAGCCCGAGAGCGGTATCGGTATGGATGTTGGAACCGACGTGCGTCCAGTAAAAGGACTTGCCCTTGGCGCGCGCGGCTTCTTCAACCAGGCCTCTGACGCCATCATCGACAACCGCGTGAGCGACAACCCGTCGCAAACGCAATCCGCCAATTCCGGCAAAGCCCGCAGCTTCGGGCTGGAGTTGTCCGTGGACCACCGCATCGGAAACTATAGTTGGTTCGCAAACTCGACGCTGGTGCGCTCCCGAACGTCGGGCAACCCCAACCCCGATCAGAACGACACTCAGCTCTCGTTCGTGCCCAACGTGGTTGCCAACGCGGGAATCACCGCACGGCTGCCCGCGCACTTCACGCTGGCCGTGTTTGCCAATGCCGTTGGCACGTTCTACGACAGCACGTCACGCACAGGCCGAAAGTCGTTTGGCCCATTCGTTGTGCCCAACGCACGCATTCAGAAGACGGTTCCTACGCCGGACTTCGACCTGGACTTCATCGTTGCGCTCAACAACTTCATCAACAACAAGTACGACCTGCCATGGCAATTCCGTGATCCGGGTTTCAATGGCATGGCCTACGTCCAGATAACGACGGACTAGGTGCGACAATGCCTGCCCGGCAGTCTCACCCAACAAGCGGCGTTCAGTGGTTCTGGTGGCTCGCACTGGTCGCCCTGACGCTGTGCGCTGCTAGCGCATGCCGCCACCGGCAGGTGGCTACATCTACGCCGAACGTGTTCGTGGAGCTCTTTGCCGTCACGTTCGATGCCCAGGGCGTGCGCTATTGGCGCGACAGCCAGCTACTCACACGCCCGAGTGGAACTCCCGAGAACACGGTGCGGGTCCTCTTGGCGAAGCATGCGAGCGGCACCCGTGATCCGGGCACCGATGCACGCATGCTTCACTCGACGAGTTGGCGCTACGAAGACCAGGGCCGCATCGTGCTCACGTACCTTGCCTATCTGGCGCCGAACAGCCCGCTCATGTCGGGCGCAGTACGCCTGCGGCTCGAAGACATTCCCGGTCAGGCTCCCACGGATGCGCTTCATCCGCGGCCGCCGCACATCGCCGAACTCGACGTACTTTCCCATGGCCTACGCCACGTAGCGTTCTTGATGGCACGCGAGCCCGAAGGCGCCTTGGCTCGCGCGCTCGACCCTGCCGGAAGGGCGTTGCTCTGGCGCCTGACACCCACGGTCGCAGGTCAACTTTCCGCGCCGCAACGACCCTGAAGAATGGAGAATTCGATGAGATCTTCGATTTTGAATTTGTTGGTTTTGACGTCACTGGTTTCGACAATCGCCTGCGGTAGCAACGATGACGACAAGTCGGCGACGGCTACCGTCAGCATCAAGAACGACTTCAACAACGCGGAGATGGCGTATCAGCCCCCGTGGACCATCTGTGAATCGTATTACCTCGGACAGCAGTTTGGAAAGCTTGGCCTTGGTGACACGAGTGATGCGAAGAAAGTCGCTCCAGGGCTCGACAATGTGCTGCTCGTCGCAGCGTGGGACGATGCTTCGTGCAGCCCCGAGAATTCCCTTCCGCTCGCCAGCAAGAACGAGGAAGAAATCGTCAGCGGGCAGACCCGCACAATTGCTCTCAATATGGCAAACCACCAGGGCCCCTGCCCACCCCAGGGCGTCGCACCCATTCCAGAAGCCCAATACACGCGCATCTTGGCGCTTTGGCCTTCCTACAATTTCAAACCCTATGCGGAACGAACCGAGAACACCGAGTGCACTGGCGACACGACGGATGCTGACGCGGGCAATTGAGCCGTGCTCCGCGTTAGCGAGACGTGGCTGAAGGCCAAGGGCTCAGATGCTCCGCATTTGCAAGACCAGTTGTGGTTGTAGCCACAGGCAGAGGATCC
The DNA here is from genome assembly GCA_003154095.1 of Myxococcales bacterium. Lineage (GTDB taxonomy): Bacteria > Myxococcota_A > Polyangia > Polyangiales > Polyangiaceae > FEN-1139. The sequence continues at coordinate 16,549 of PMCK01000486.1, forward strand.
CCATTTGCCTGTGGCTGGCGGCACTGCCGTGTGGCCACGCCCTGCTTGCGTGCAGCACCGCATACCCAGAAGTCATGGTCATCAATCAAACGAACGACTTCGTCCTGCTCAAGAATCTGAGTTTCAACGGTTGCCTTTGGAGCGAGGTCTTGAAAATGGGCGACGCCACACCAGTGGGCCAATGTCTACCAGGTGATGACCGGATTCACTTCCAAAAATTCGACGCAGCAGAGTATTGTCGGGCGCAGGCCGAGGATGCAACCATCCCAGGTATCTGCCCGTGCGATGAGAGTGATGCGGGTGCAACCTCAAACTCAACCGACGTGGGCAAATTCGGGCTCGTCAACGATTTGCCATTTTGGTTCAACTACCAGACTGAGTCGGTGAAGCACATCGGGTACGGCGAGTTCTATCGGTTCGTCATCACGCTCGACGACATGGAACAGGATTTCTCGATTCCAGGCCCCTATGGTCATGGCTAGCCCGAGAGGGCACGATTGGGCAGTGGCTGCGGCGACGCTTCTGGCGCTCACGCAGCAGCTTTTTCTCACCCGGCGCGCAGCGGCCGCAGAGGAGACTGCCGATACCGTGCCCACTCGCACGGGGCCCAAGGCGACCTCGAGCGTGGAGGTCGTTGTCACGGGTGCAAGGCCACTCACACGCGATACGACCGCTGACACCACGCGCGTCAGTGGGCGAACCCTGCAAGAATCACCACGCGGCAGCACGCTCGACGCACTGTCTCAAGAGAGCGCAGACCTGTACGTGTCGGCGGGCGGTGTGCTACATGGTGTTTCCGACGGCAGCACCGGTGGGGTTCACATGCGCGGACTCGGAGGCAGTCCCAATTCGCAGGTGCTCGTAGTCGAGGACGGGATCCCGGACTTTCAAGGCATTTTTGGTCATCCGATCCCCGATGCCTATGCCCCAGCGCTCATCGATCAGGCACTCGTCATCAAGGGTGGAGACTCGGTTCTCTACGGGACCAATGCCTTGGGCGGAGTGATTGCACTTTCGAGCCGCTGGCGAACGTCCAATGGCTACGAACTCATCAATGACGTGGGCTACGGTAGCTACGCGACGCTCAAAGAATCTGCCACCTGGCTCAGCCACTGGTCGAAGACGGATCTGTCTGCATCACTGCAGACACTTTCGAGCGACGGACATCGGCCGGGCGCCGGCGGCAACCTGGCCGTTGGTCTTGTGGGTGTTCGATATCATTTCACGCCAACGGTGTCGCTGACGATTCGCGACAAGTACACGCATTTGCACGGTGCCAATCCCGGGCCCGCGAGTCATCCGTACCTTGACCACTGGTACAATGTGTCCCGTCACAACGCGTTGCTTCAATTCGCATGGACTCCGCGTGGCTCGCGCTTGACGTTGAGCGAATTCGCCAACGTTGGAGAACATCGTCTCTACGATGGCTTTCTCTCGACAGACCACACAACCGGGACGCTGCTCGACTTCGAGACACGCTTGCACGAGAGCACGATTCTGATTCTCGGTGCTGCTTCCAATCAAGTGGGTGGACGAGTCGAAGATCGCATAGCCGGAACCGAGACTCCCGTGTCACCCATTTGCGATGTCGCCGCCTACAACCAGTTGACCGTAAAACCCCAGGCGCCGCTGACACTGACCGCGGGAACGCGGGAACTGTACTCGTCCAAGTATGGGTCGGTGCTTCTCTACAAGGCCGGCGCGCGATTAGAGCTTCTCTCGGGGCTCTCTGCGCACGCTCGGATCACCCGCAATTTTCGCCAGCCCACACTTCGCGAACTGTACCTGCCGTTCCCAACCGCCAATCCCAATCTGCGACCAGAGACCTCCGTCAATTCGGACGCAGGGATTGGCTACGTCTCGAAGTATCTCAATGCAGAGGCCACCGTCTTTCGTACGGCCGCCACCGACCTGATTCGCTACTACGGTGTCTGGCCGTCGGCAGAGGTCGTGAACATCGACCATATCGTCATCAATGGCGTTCAGGGCCAACTCATGCTCAAGCACTTAGGTCCAGTAACACTGAGGATCTCTGCCAACAAGCAAGACGTTGGTCGCTACACGCGGCAAAACCCCAACGCCAAAGTCAATACCACGCTCGAATGGAACCAGGATTTCGACCTGTCGAGTCTGACGGCAGCCCTGAGCTCCGAATGGGTGCATGGTCTATACATGGCTGACTACCATCGTCAGCCCATGGACGATGTCTTCTTCATTGACGCCACGCTTCGCTACCGGCACTTCATCCCCGAGCGACAGCTAACGCTAGAACCGTACCTCTATTTGCGAAACTTGCTTGATCATCGATACGCATACGTAGCTGATTACCCCATGCCAGGCTTCAATGCCTTCGCGGGCTTGAAGATTGAGATCTGAGATCAGTATGACCCCAGCCCCTTCCTATCGTGATATCGCCTACTCAGGCCTGTTTGGTGCGGCCGCACTGCTATTGCCGACAGTGTTTCACCTGATTCACCTCGGACACGTGTTCATGCCCATGTATCTGCCGCTGGTGGCCTTGGCGTTTTTCGTGCGGCCCGCGTTTGCGATGCTTACCGGCTTCATTGTACCCATTCTCTCGGGTGCAATGACAGGGATGCCTCCCTTCTACCCGCCCATCGCCTTCTGCATGGCCATCGAGATTGCGGCCATGGCTGGACTCATCGCCACCGCTCGACGGAAATGGCCAAGTCTCCGACCGCTCCTTCCATTGATTGCGGCTCTCGTTGTCGGTCGCGTCATCTACACCACATTGGCTTACGGTCTTGCTCTTGCGTTGCACTTGCCGGCAAAGTTCGTTGCTGGGCTGTCACTGCTTGCAGGTTGGCCAGGCATTGTATTGATGCTGGTTGTCATCCCCTCAATCGTCCGTATCCAGTCGCAAACCACGTCCAAGGGACTCACACAATGAACCACACCACCCCAAGCCCTCACGCTAAGGCAGCCTATTTCGACGAAATTGCGGAATCCTGGGATTCCTGGGAGAGTCCCTCTGCAGCGCTTCGACTCGAACAGGGGCTTGGCGAACTTGAACTGCGGCCCGACGAGATCATCGTGGACGTGGGATGCGGTACCGGCAACTTGTCGCACGCATTGCTCAGGCACCTGTCAGCAAAGGGTCGCGTGATTGGAATCGATATCGCGGCGCGCATGATCGATATTGCCCGACGCAAGGTCCAAGATGACCGCGCCGTGTGGTACGTTGGCGACGCTGGAAAGCTCCCGCTTCCAGATGATAGCGTAGATCGGGTGATCTGCTTTTCCGTTTGGCCGCACTTCGACAACCCGTCGGCCTGCGCAGCTGAGTTTCGGCGGGTATTGCGGCCCGGAGGTTATCTGCATGTATGGCACCTACTGTCCCGGGAACGCATCAATTCAATTCACGCATCAGCGGGCGAGGCCGTGCGGTCTGACATTCTGCATTCCGGGATTGATGTGGCCGCACTACTGACCAGCGCAGGGTTTACCTGGAGCAGCGTAACGGACAATGACGACGTCTACCTAGTTACCGTGACTAAGCCATTGACCTGAGAGTCGCTCTTCGAAGGCAAGTATGCGTTGGTCGCTTCTCAATACTTTGAACTGCGCTTCGGGTCCCATCCGACAATTGACGCCCGCAACTCGGATCGTTGTGACCAGTCTTGTCTTCATCGCCAGCGTTGTGACGCAGCCGGCCAATCTTTTGGGGTTTGTTTGTCTGGTGGTCACGGCTCTTGGGTGGCTCATTGTCTGTGGACCGCCTTTTTGGCTGGTGCGGTCTGCACTCGTCCTCGCGCTTGCGATGCTACTTCCCGTGTTCTTGCTCAGTCCGCTCATCGAGGCCAAAGGACATTTTCTACAAGCACTAACGGTGCCATGGACGTTGTTCGCGCGAGGCATCGTGGGTATGCTTGTTTCCATAACCGCTCTTAGCGCATTGACATTGAGTGAACTTCAGGAGGGGCTGCGCACATTGAAGGTTCCTGCATTGGTAGTGACGTTGGTTGTGCAAATCATTCACCAAGCTGAGTTGCTCATCGACGAAACGCGCCGCATCAGCGCAGCCCTGTCGTTGCGCCGCGGCCCGGAATCTACAATGTCTGCCTGGCGAATCCTTGGAGCCATGCCGCAGGTGTGGTTGCCGCGGGTCATTCATCGTGCAGAACGCCTAGCCATGACGATGGAACTGCGGGGCTACGGAATCGACGTACCCTATCAATCAACAAGGAAAACCCATTGGCGCGACGTTGTGTCGATTGCACTAGCCGGTTGCTGGGCATTAATAGTGTTGTTTCTGCAGAACAGGATCGGTCGGTCATGAGCATAGCGCTTGAGTACCAGGACGTGTCGGTAAGCTACGCGGAGGGAACCAACAAAGTTCTCAGGTCCATTACACTGTCGTTCGAGCAGGGTGAGCGAGTAGCACTCGTGGGCCTCAATGGCTCTGGAAAGACGTCACTACTGCTGGCAACGGTGGGGCTCGTGCTATCCGAGGGCAGCATCATCGTAGGCGGAACACGATTGGAACGAAAGACGCTCGCGAAGGTTCGTGCTCAGGTGGGATTCCTGTTCAGTGTTCCCGAGGATCAACTGCTATTTCCCAATGTCCTGGATGACGTGGCGCATGGCGCAATTCGCTCCGGTCTGACTCATGACTCCGCCCGAAAAGCGGCGTTGGCGGTGATGTCCGAGCTGGGGGTTGAGTCATTGGCGCACGCCCCACTGCACTCGCTGTCCCATGGCCAAAAGCAACGCATTGCGCTCGCGGGCGCTCTTGTTACCAATCCTCCTTTGCTTCTTCTGGACGAGCCTTCTGCTGCGCTTGATCCACCGGCAAAGCGAAAGCTCGCTCAGTATCTCACGACGCTGACATCGACACTCGTGATTGCCACTCATGACCTAGAGTTTGCTGAGCGTGTCTGTCAACGGTATGTGCTGCTGGATGAGGGGCAGGTTGTTCGGCAAGGTTCTGATCTTGCGGAAGTTAGTGAGAAGTGGACATGACGAGGTCCCTGCGCGTACTGCCTGCGGCAACAACGGCGCCGACTTGCCCGAGTCGCATCAATGCTCCGCGGCGGGGGACACTTTCTTGGTCGTCAGGACGACTGTGCCCAATCATGGCTGGTTCAGCTTTCTCTGGTAGAGACGAGCGCCTTTTTCGAAGCGCCCTGTTCTTCTAACCGAAAGCGCGCCGTGTCAGATCACTTGCGAACAGGTTGGCTGGGTCGAGTTTTTGCTTGAGCGCATTGAATTGATCCAGCCGCGCGCGGCCATAAGCGCGGTCGACGTCATTCGGTCGAAGCACGGCATCTTTCGCAAAGTAGAACTTACCTCCAGCGTCAAGAACGCGTTCGGTAAGCACTTGGGTGAGTGCCCAGAGTCGCGCCCGATTTCGTCGGGTTACTCGGAAGTCCATCGCCATCGACCAGCCATCAAGTGCGTGTGAAAGGAGATAGGCGTCAGGTCGATGTCGCTTCATCACGCCGAGGTAGGGCACTTGACGGTGGCGTTGACAAAGCGTTAGCACGTCGTGGAAACATTCGCGGGCACCGCCGTGTGGAACGAATATCTGGTATTGAATGAGGCCACCTGGGCCGTAAGCGAGTCGCCAATTGGGCACGTAGTCGAGCAAAAACGCAAAGGCAACGTGCGATTGCACATAGGTGCTGCCGCTCGCAAGGTGCGCTGTATGAAACCTGAGCGCGTTGATAAACGCCATGCCTGGCGCATTGGTGAACGGCCGCATGAGTTTCCATAGGCCGCCCTTCGGTAACCCAAAAATGCTTGCCGGCAACCCCTGCTTCTCGACGTGAAGAGAATCTTGCGCGTCGGGATCTTCACCTGCCTCAAAGTAATTGGCCGCATGTAGAGCGCTACGACCAAGGTTGCCACGTCGAGCGAAGCAGTCGGTCCAGCCGACGACGTAGTCGCTCTTTGGAAGCAGCGCTTCGAAAAGGTCGAACGTTTCGTCCATGCTGCGGGCGGTAACTGCCAAAACACGAAGGCGGCCACTCTTGACTTGCTTCAGCTTCAGCCTGACTCGAACGACCGCACCGAGCAGTCCGAGTCCGCCGATGACGGCGTGGAACACATCTGGGTTCTCCTCGCGACTGCACGAGATCAAATCCCCACCCGCCGTCAGCAGGTCCAACCCAAGAACGTGATCCCCAAACGGTCCGACGCGGAAGTTGTTCTTTCCGTGAATGTTCATCGCAACACAGCCGCCCAGCGTGGGATGCATGGTGCCCGGTACTACTGCGGGCCAGTACCCGTCCTCGATGGTTCGTCGCCAGAGGCCTTCAATCGTCAGGCCCGCTTCAGCCTCCAAAATGCCTTGACCGGGTTCCCATCGCAACACTCGATTCAGCCTGGTCGTGTCAACCACCAGACCGCGCTCATTCATCGCAGCATCGCCGTAGCTGCGTCCGGAACCGCGAAATGCAACTGTCAGTTCCTCTGACTTTGCGCGAGCCAACGTCTCCATAAGCTCTTCGGTACTGCGCGGTGCCACATAGCGACAAGCCGACAACACGGAGCGCCCAAAACCGTCAAGAACGCGCAGCGAAGCGCCCGTCCGCAAAGAGGAAGCCCAGGTCGCAGACATTAGAAATTGAGCCTCTTGAATAGAAAGGAAGGCAAAGCACGCACGATGGCGGCAACCAGCGCCCACCGAGACGGTACGAAGGCGCATGCGCTCGATCCCCGCTTCGCCAGCGCCAGAGTGCGCTTCGCGACTTTATCGGCCGACACGAGCCAGAAGAGGCCTTTCTTTCCGCGCGTCATAGCAGTATCCACGAAACCAGGCTTGATAGTGACAACATTGACTCCGTATCGCGAGCAGCGATTGCGGAGTGATTCCAGATACGTCGTCAGAGCCGCTTTGGAAGTACAGTAGCCCGGGAAACCGCGCCGACCACGCTCACCAGCAATGCTCGAGATCCCAATGATGGTTCCGGCACGACCCGCCTCAAAGCGCGCCGCAGCGACATTCATCCAAGCCATAGCGCCAAGCAGATTGGTGGCAATGGTCGCGTGGTCCTTTGCGAAACTGTACTCGCCCTCTGCACAATCGGGCATGATGCCCGCCGCGTACACCAGAGTGTCCACGCCATCGAGCTCGCTCGCGATCTGCTCGAATAGCCCAGGGACTGAGTCGAACTCCGTAACATCGTGCACGAAGTGCTTGATAAGATTGGGCGCACACTGAATTACTCGCGCGAGCTCGGATTGTCTTCTTGCAACGATAGCCACCTGGGCACCGGACTCAGCCAGACGTCGGGCAATCGCTTCACCAACGCCCGAGGAGGCACCAACGACGATGGCTTTAGATAGGCGAATCGGCGATGACATGAATCAACTTTCGGTTCGGGGATGACTCAATTCACGACAAAAGAAGGCTTCGATAACCTTAGGGCAGGGGTGAAGTAGCAAGAACTTTGGGTCATAGGCGTTTCTAGCGACGCCAGCGATGGTAGCACAGTTATGAAGAAGCGTGCTACTCCATAGTTAGGTGTGCATAAGTTGCGAGAAACCTAACGACGCATTGAGTAGGTCTTGCGGATCGACATTGGTATTGACAAGGCGCACGCCCGGTGCCACGAAAAGCAGGCGGATGCCGAAAAGCCGATATCGTGCAGCCCTGGCCGTGCTCGCTGCCCTCTGGGTGGTGGCCCTCGGATTGGGCGATCTGGCGCGCGGCCTGCATCTGCTGGCAGAGCCGCACGTCATTTGCTCCGAGCACGGCGAGCTCATCGAGGGCACGAAACCGACTGGCGTTTTCGCGACCGCTGGGGTGCAAACTCAATCCTCGGCATTGACGGCACGTCATTCCGCGATTGGACACCACGTTCATTGTGCAATCGCGGCAAAACCGGCGAATTTGATGTGGACTGCAGTGCCCATTGGTCTGGCCGTGGGCACAGTCGAGATACCGCGCAGCTGCCCTGCTGTTGCCTTCAACGCTTGTAGCGTTCCGCAGAAGCCAATCCTAGCCGTTGCACCGAAGCAGTCGCCGCCAGTCTGATCCGCTTGCATAATCGTTATAAGCAGCCACGAAACCTCTATTGCGGATGCCTGCAATTGACTTTGCAATGCACGCTATTGGCGCGGGCTGACTTCGTAAACAACAGAGTTATGGCCCGAGTGCACCTGGCTACTGGGTGTTCGTGCGCCATCTGAATATTGTCGCACCCACAGTTAGGCGGTTCTGCCTCTTGCTGCGGGCAAGCGTTCCTCTAACGCACTCAGGAATGTGTCGCCATGTGTCACTCAACTTGGCCTGCGCAGCACCGTCTGCGCTCGTTTGCTCGCAATCCCATTCGTATCGCCCTTGCAATCTCGACCGCCTTCGGGTGCTTCACCTATCTGTGTGAAGAAGCATGGGCTCAGTCTGCCCAGGACGAAGTCACACCCCCAAAAGTCCTAACGCACGTCGATGCTGAGTATCCACAGTCCGCCTTGGCGAAGCATGAGCATGCAGATGTGGTGTTGGCTGTAACAGTGGACGCAGATGGCCATGTGTCGAAGACCGACGTCCTTCAATCCGGAGGTGCAGACCTCGACGAAGCCGCAATTATCGCTGTCCGGCAATGGACGTTCGTGCCAGCCAAGCGTCGAGGAATTCCCGCTGCGAGTCGGATTCGAATTCCGTTTCACTTCGCGCCCCCGGCGCCACCCCCTGAGTGGGTCTCGGCGCCGCCCGATGCCGAAACCACATTGCCTTCGAAAATGGCCGCGCAGCAGGCACCTGCCGCTCACCGGGCAAGCCCAACTAGTAGCAAGTCGGCTCAAGAAGTTTCAGACACAGAAGTCACGGTGACGGGTCGCCTCGTGGCGCCCTACCGCGGCGCGTCGGACTTCAATATTCCTGTTGGTGAGCTTCGAAACGTTCCCCGTCAAAACGCGACCGAGTACTTGAAGCTCGCGCCCGGTATTCTGCTCACGAACGAAGGTGGCGAAGGGCATGCCGAGCAGGTGTTCTTGCGGGGCTTTGATGCGCGCGAAGGACAAGACGTCGAATTCTCCGTTGACGGCGTTCCCATCAATGAAAGCGGCAACCTGCATGGCAATGGTTATGCGGACACACATTTTATTATCCCAGAGCTGATCGGTTCGTTGCGCGTCGTTGAAGGGCCGTTCGACCCGCGACAGGGCAACTACGCCGTTGCGGGCAGCGCCAACTACGAGCTCGGGCTCGACAGGCGTGGCCTGACCGCAAAGTACACGGCCGGTAGCTGGGACACGCAGCGCCTGCTGCTGCTTTGGGGACCCAGCGGCGAGAGTACTCATACGTTCGGCGGGGCCGAAGTATATTCGACCCAAGGTTACGGTCAGAATCGAGATGCCCAGCGCGCGACCGCCATGGGCCAATACGAGGGCAAGCTCGGAGCCAACGGATCGTACCGAATAACGGGCACGGCGTACGCGACCCACTACCACTCTGCAGGGGTGATTCGCCAAGATGACTATGACACGGGCAGGATTGGATTTTACGACAGCTACTCCATTCTCCTTCACCAAGCGGTCAAACCAGGCGGTGACGCCTCGCGGTACTCCATCGCAGCCGACGTCGAAACCCGCAAGGGCAACACCACCTATTCCCAACAAGTATTCGTGATTGGACGCGACATGCGGCTGCTCGAAGACTTTACGGGGTATCTCCTTGACACCCAATTGCCGCTGCAGAGCCTGCATGCCCAACGAGGGGACATGATCGATCTTCATGTGCACGAGCTCACCCTCGGCGCGCGCGGCGCATCCCGTCTCACCGGCACAGCGCTCGGCCTCGAACAGCAGCTCGAGCTTGGCTACTTCGCACGCGGCGATATCGTGACTGGCACGCAGCAGCGCATCGCGGCCGCGACCGGCTACCCCTATATGACGGACACCGACCTTACATCGAACCTCGGGGACGTGGGTCTTTACGCGGATGCCAATCTCAAGCTCCTGCCGTGGCTCAGACTTCAGGGCGGGGTGCGAGAGGACCTGTTTGCATTTCAGGTGAATAACTTGTGCGCGGTGCAGAGCGTCGCGCACCCCTCGCCCAGCACGCCGCTCGATCAGAGCTGCCTCAGCCAAGCCGACCGCGGACTTGCGCGAGAGCCGAACCAGCCAGCGAGCACTTCGAGCATCGCTACGCTGCCGCGTGCATCCATGCTCGTAGGCCCTTTGGAGCATTTCTCGTACAGTCTCAGCTACGGCAAGGGCGTGCGTTCGGTTGACCCGAGCTATGTCACACAGGACGTCAAAACCCCATTTGCTAGCGTCGTTGCCTACGAAGGTGGAGTTACCTACACGAACACTGTTGCAGGCATGTCCTTTGTTGGGCGCTCGATCTTCTTTCAAACGCACGTTGACAAGGACCTTATCTTCAACGAAACCGTCGGGCGCAATGTGCTCGGCGTCGGCACAACGCGCACGGGTTGGGTCGGCGCGCTGCGAGTCACTGGCACACACTTCGACGAATCCGCAAATCTGACGCTCGTGCGCTCTACGTATGACGACACACATCTTTTGGTTGCGTACGTGCCGGACGCCGTGCTGCGTTCGGACAGCGTATACATCTCGGAGCTTCCGTTCTCAATGAATCGGCATCCTGTGAATGCGATGGTTGGGGCAGGAATTACTTATGTTGGTCCCCGTGCGCTGCCATTTGGACAGCGTAGCGATTCTATCTTCACTACGGATGTGACGGGTGCCCTGACGTGGACGAATTTCGAGCTTGGACTTTCCATCACAAACCTGTTCGGCGCCCGCTATCGGCTCGGCGAATACAATTATGCATCGAACTGGAATCCGCCGGGGTCCGGTCAACAGCCATCGCTCGTGCCCGAACGACAATTCACCGCCGGTCCACCGCGCGGCATCTTTGGCCATTTTGCGATCAACTTTCAGGGGACCTGATCAATGTACCTCCGAACGATACAAACTCTATTCGCGCTGGTCTGCGTGCCTGCCTGTGTCGGTACGACGGGCGGACAAGTCATAGACTTTGATGCGGCAGCGGCAGGGCCGAAGGACGCGAACGGCGAGTTCGTATTCGACATCGAACTCACCAACGGAACCCGTTGGAACGTCGATCTAACGAGGGCAACGCTGCACGTGGGCGCTCTGTACCTCGACGATAGCTTGCCTGTGTCGGGCGCTCAAAACACCGCGTGCATTTTACCCGGTGCGTACGTTGCCGAGGTTACTACGGGTCTTGACATAAACCTCTTGTCCAACGCTCGACAACATTTTCCTTCGTACGGTCACGGCACAACGCTTGGGGTTCAGGCTGCGCAGGTCTGGCTTACCCACGGCGACGTGGACACCATTGCCGATCCCAATCCGTATCCGATTCTGGATGTCGAAGGAACGGCGGCGCTCGGTAACGACGTGCGACCGTTCGTCGGACAGATCACCATCTCGAACAATCGCTCCAATACCACCGGCAATTTTCCCGGGGCCTATCCAATCTGCAAACAACGAATCGTAAGTCCGATCCCCACCTCAGTCGGCGTGCAACCAACCGGTGGACTGCTCCTCACTATCGATCCTCGGCTCTTGTTCACCAACGTGGACTTTGGTCAGCTCGCAAGGGTGTCCGACGTGTACGTGTTCAGCGACGATCCGACCAATAGCAATCCCAATTCGCCCACTTATTATTCGCAGCCGAGCGCAAACCTCTACGGAAACCTGAAGTCCGCCGGCACCGCGAACGGCCCAAACCTGTACTCATTCCAGTGGGATCCCACTCTCTAAGCCTATTTCGTTTCAGTAACCAAGGAGAAGTCATATGACCCCAATTCGACACATTAGAAGAACCTTGCTGAGCGCTCTTGCGATTCTCGGTGCGGGTGCTTGCTCAAGCACGAACACTCCCGTTACACAGGCAAATACGGGTGGATCGGACAACACCGGGGGTGCTGGGGCTGGCGACAGCGATAGTGGACGTGGTCTCAAAGCATTCAGCGCACCAGCGGATCCAGGCCCCGGTGGCATTCTGTTCGCTGCCTCCGGCGAAGTGCTTGCGCTCAATGGTTACGACTTTCCGCCAGCATCGGCTGACGCCGCAGCGTTCGTCGATGGGTGGCAGGTGCGATTCACTCGGCTGCTGGTGACGATTGACAAGATTGCATTGTCGTCCAATCCGGACGCACAAAGCGACAATCAATCGGTAACTGGTTCTGTGGTTGCAGAGGTGGATGGTCCTTGGGCAATTGATCTACACCGCAGCGATCCGAGTTACTTGCTGGGCAAAGGCGGTGCCGGTGAACAGGCGGTGCCGATTGCGTCACTGTCGAAGCAAAACAAGAACGGTAATCAACCCTTCGACACGACCGGGGGCACGCGGTACGCGTTCGGTTTCGATACCGTTGACGCCACTTACGACGCTTACAACGTCAATTTGGATGCCCCGGGTCTCGAAGACTACGACGAGATGGTTCAGAACCAATGCGTCGTTTTTTACAGGGGCACGGCGACATTTAGGGGTAACAAGACCGACTCGAATTGTTACCCAGTTGATCGACAGAGTTGGCCCGACGTCGTGAACTTCACGCTTTGTTTCAAGTCACCCACCTCGTACATCAATTGTCAGAACCCTGACAACGGCTCGGCACCTGCGTTCCCCAACGAAGAATTCGAGCGCGGAATCGCCTTTGTGTCGAACAGCTCGGTCATTGGCCAAGTGACGATTCATACCGATCACCCATTCTGGGACAGCGTGCTTCACGATTCGCCCGCGCACTTCGACCAATACGCTGCGCGCGCGGTCGGGCAAGACGCAGGGATTCCTACGGTCACCTTGGAGATGACAAAGGGGGTCGACTACACGGACTACACCGACGCGCTCGGCAAAACCCTCAATTGGCGCTATTGCATAACCCCACCAACGGACGTGCACCCGCAGTTTACCGGCGCAATGCGGTTCGACCCCCAAAGCGTGCCTCACGCGACGAATAACGACCCATCAACAGGGCTGCGCGATTACTACGACTATGCCACCTACGACCAGAGCACGCAGGGTCATTTGAATTCCGACGGCCTCTGCTACATCAAGCGGCACTATCCTTCGCCGAATTAGCAGAGGACCCCGGGTTATTAGCGGAACTTGCGAACCCATATTCCTGCGGGCTTCAGTTGTCCGGTGCTCCACAGACCAACCAGGCCTCGAGCGCCTTGCGTTCACTCAATTCCAAAATACCCGTCTCAACTTGGACGGTCCTAGCTTGCAGCGAAGAATCGTCGTGGCTCGGCCTTGGGACGGACGGGACAACCGCCAGAGCTCGCCACCCGAGCATCCTATGCCGAGGCTTTGCGTTACTCACGTGTGAGCAGTCCGGAGAGCAACGGCTGGTGGCGTTCTCGTGCAAGGGCCGCGGCTTTTGCCCGTCTCATCGACTTATCCTGAGCAGGGGCAAGCGCCGTGTGCGCGACGAGCAAAACATCAAAGGTAAAAAGTGGAGCAGTCAGCGTGGTGCAGAGCGTGAGCTCCGCCTTGCGACTCAATCCGCATCCGCATGCCATCGTCGTAAGAAGTTCGCATGCAATCCCGGAAACTCAAACGCAGCTCGCAAAGCAAGAAAAGTCGATTCGGTCTGTTGGAGAATGCGGTGAATTCGCATGTCTCAAAGAACGAGATCGCGCGATCTCTCGCGGCCGCAAGTGCGATTTCAGTGTGCAAGCAGCACGGCGTTCTCGGAAACGATGAGCAATCCTCCGTTCGTCGTGAGGCAGACAGAGGAAGGTTCCGACAGCTGCGCTGGCAGTGCCCCCAATTTCACACCGAACGCAGCGGTCGTACCAATCGGGGTTGTGACGGCTCCGGTCGATGCGTCCACATGTCGAATGGTGTTGTTGTGCGTGTCGGAAACGAACAGGTCACCTAGCCCATTGGCCGTAATCCCGAACGGCAACGAGAAGGTCGCATGAGAGCCGGCACCATCTGTGGAACCGCAGGTCACGGGTATTCCGGCTAGAGTCGAAACCGTCGAAGTCGCAATCTGGATTTTTCGCACGGTGCACCCGCGATTGTCGACGACAAAGAGGTTGCCTCGGCCATCAGCGGCAATCCCCGTCGGCGCGTAGAAACTCGCGTCGCTTGCAATACCGTCTGCCGTGCCCATCACACCCCATTGTCCGACGAAGTTCGAGATTTGCTTGCTTTGCAGATTGATCGAGACGACGACATTGTCGGAAAAGTCGGCCACGTACAATTTGTTACCGTCGAGAGCGAGCCCGGACGGAGCGTCGAGACTGCGAACCGACGACCCCGGAACCCATGATGGCGTGCTCACGACGCCCGAGCGCAGCTCGATCTGCCGAACCTGACGATTGATCGTGTCGGCGACATACAGAACCTGTTGGTCGCGATCGAGTGCGAGCCCCTGAGGCCCGTGGAAACGCGCAGACCCTGCGGGACCGTCGATGTTACCGCTTTGCCCCAGAGCTCCCGCGAGCGTCGTTACCGCCCCGGTGTCGAGTTGGATTTTGCGAATCGTGTGGTTCCCAGTGTCAGCCACATAGACGTTCGTGTCATCCGCGGCCAAGCCCTGGGGTGCATCGAATCGGGCGTCACGACTGTCTCCGTCTTCGCTGCCGATTGACTTGGCCCCTGCATAGGTCGATACCGTCCCGTCCCCCAGGGAGAGCGTGCGAATCACGAAGTTCCCCGAGTCAACAATCAGGATTGCCGAGCCGTCGTTCCATAGCCCCGCGGGTGAATTGAAAAGCGCCGAAGACCCAGCCCCATCCTGGTACCCCGCCAGAGCGGCACTTCCCACCACCTGGGACACCTCACCCATGGAGGACACCCGCACGATACGGTTCTCGCCACTCAAACTCTGAGCAGATAAGGACACCAGCACGTCGTTTCCAAGAAGGGCGATGCCCTGGGGAACGTTCTGAAACGTCGCTAGGGTAGTCACTTGCCCTGTCTCGGGGACGACTTTGCGTAGCGCCATATTGAACGAGTCGGCGACCAACAGATTGCCCGACGAATCGATTCGTATGGCTTTGGGTTTGAAGAAGGAAGCCCCCTGCCCAATTCCGTCAAGGAGTTCGGTCTGATCCGTACTGCCCGCAACGGTGGCGACCACACCCGTGCTGAGCGACAGCACGCGAATGGCGTTGTTGTCTGTATCGGCAATGTAGAGCTTGCCATCGTTGCTGAGAGCAATACCTTCTGGCTCCGCAAAACGTGCCTCGCTGGCGTTGCCATCGACTAAACCACCCTCGCCGGCTGCCCCTGCGATGGTTGTTACAGCACCGCTTGCCAAGTCGATTTTGCGAATCGTGTTGTTCTCGGTATCGGTCACGTACAGTTGCCCATCCGAAAACGCGAGCCCGCTCGGGAGATTGAAGCTGGCCTGTGTGCCGACCCCGTCCGCGGATCCCGGAAGCGGGTATGTTCCTGCTACTGTCGATACGGTCCCGGTGTTTCGATTGATCGCCCTTATGATGTTGGCATCAGCAACATAGAGGGTGGAGGCGTCGTCACTGACAATCTCCCATGGCTCTTGGAAATGCGCTGACGAGAGGGCTCCGTCGACCCACCCGCGCCCACCTGGCCTGCCCGCGAGAAGATCCAGCGTCGTTAGGTGCGGCGCAACCGTCTCCTGGGTGGCAGTCGGGGTGGATTCGGTCGAGCCGCCGCACCCTGAAATACTGACCGCCAACACGAAGGCACTGACTAAGGGCCGTGCAGACGCTACTGCATGCCAACAGGAAGTGCCCGCTGGGCAAGTAATCCTAGTCTTTGATATAATCATGGCGCGCTCCTGGTCAACGAGATGTCCACTGGGCCATGTGGTTGTGGCTGCCTATGTCTTGATATGGGATCCAAAAAGCGACGCCTGATGGATCACCGCCGCTCGCCTCATCACCTTCGAGAACGGGCGCCATCCAAACTTGAGGATGTTGGCACGACTTATCAACGAAGTTGCGATGCACGCTTCCGGGCCACTCGAGCGAATCGGCGGGGTAGCATTGGTACATGCCGTCTTTGTGATTGAGAAGGCGAACGCCGTAGTCGCGCGTTGATGAAAACGTGATCCAAAACAGCCTCTTACCCTTGTAGTGCTGCACGGTGGGCAAGAAACGTGGAAACGAGTTAGATACCCTCGCGTTGACGCTTGCGGGCGTCCCGTTCGCCTGTTCAAGATCAACCGGTGAGGCGCCGCTGGCGTTCGCAACGAGCAGGACCCGCGCTGCCGGATTCGCGAAGCTGTCGTTCGGGCAGGTCGCCTTGGGTATCGTGCCCATGCAGCCCGCCAGTGAACTGACACTCGAGTCGAGCGGGGCCCGATCAAAGAGCACGAACGTGGGCGGAAGATCGGGCGAATACGTCGGGTAGTAGTTGTTCTCGCCCTGTGAAGCCACAAGTGGGATGGCAGGTCCCAGCACGGAGCTTGAGAGGGATGCGGTAAACAAGCTGCCGCCGAAGATGTGGTCGTCGTCGTTGCGGGCGGCCTCGTCCCAACTTCCAACCGCCGCCGGTTGGACGTAGACGATCGACGTTCCGTCGGCCGAAAGCGCGGGCATGGTGGCGCGCGTGCCGCTCGTAGCCGCAGATGCCGACCCGATGAAAGCGCCAGTGGTGCTGTCCCAAGCCGAAAAGCTGTTCGCCGGAACCGCGGATGGGTACGTAGCGCCTTCCGACTGCGGGCAAAGTTCGTTGCCTTGCGGTGCACACGGCAGCCCATTGGAGGTTAGATACGAACTCGAGGTGGTCGCAAGCGCAGTCCACCCAGGTGGCTGCCCTTGCGCCAGGAGGGCGGCGGCTTTGGATGGCCAGTTCGCTATGTCTACCAATGCGCCCTCGAGGCCCGCGTAGTCGGGGTCGGTGTCGTCGGCGGGGAAAGCGAGCATGCGCGACCCGTCGTGGGCTAGCGTGTGGCAGCCAGTGCACTGTGGTTTCCCGAAGGTTGGGGATGAGAAATCCTGTTCGGTCCGGTTCATGTCGCCAAACTTTTTGGTATAGATTTGGCCAGAGAGGCCAAGCGACGCAGGAACCGACTTCCAATAAAACATCGTCCCATCGACGTCCTCTTCAGCCAGCGAGATCCGAATCGAATTTTCGGACGTCGATGCGCAAGCGCCGTCGGTGGTTCCCCGGACGGTGATCGTCAGCGGATTTCCGCCTCGGTTTGCCTCAGCGAGAGCATTCCACGAGTCCTTATCCAGAGTGAGCTCGCACCCTCCTGAAGTGAAACCCTGTTGATCTGTCGTCTCCGCACTGCATGCGGTTACGATGCGCCAATCGGTGAAAGGGGCCTGTTCGGACTGCGAAAAATCAACCTCGAAATGCGAAAAGGAGGCGCCGTGCGGCACCCATTGCACCGAAAGCGTACCGAGGTTGGGGGGCAGAAGGGCCCCGTCGGGCGGGTAGATGATTTTGACCGGAGGCGCAGATTGACACTCGGTCGAGGCTTGTTCCGGAAACGAGCAGCCTTGGCAATCGGGCGCAGTAACCGTTCCAATCGCGTTGCCTTGCGACGCATCAATCACGTCCGGTACGGAAGCATCGGGAGCCGTTCGAGGGGCGTCGTCCGCGGAGACTTCTCCCCGGCACCCGACCAAAAGGATTGCGAACAGGGGACCTAGGAGGTTTGTGGCGGGAATGGCTTGACCCCAAACTCGTTGGAAGAACCGGAACGCCCTCTGGCCCATATGGGTCATGCGTCAACCTGGTAGATGGCGCATTGTAATGGAAAACTGGTAAGCACCATTATCAGTAAGTACCTTTGCGCGAACGATCGGCTCACGCGGGACCCGATTTTCGCCGAACGTGTAAGTGACCGAAAAAATGCGCGCGCAAGTCGTTTGACCCGGGGAGCGAGGCGACGAAGAGGTAAAATGGCGCCCTTCGCCAGCATTGCGAACCCCGGCCGCAGCCCCGGGACTTGATCGGATCACGCTGAGTGCGGCGGGCTTGCATTGGCAGCGCGCAGAGTGGGCGGCATCCAACGCGTCGAGGCGCCCCGTCTATTGCCGCCGAGAGCCCGAGCACGGAACGCTGTACGAAGTCGTTCGAGACAACCTGCAAACGCTCTACGCGGCCGTCGAACATGGTTTTGCCTCGCCGCCGCGCGCATTCGTCCGTGACGAGTTCGAATGCTACTCCAGTGTTGACGAAGAGTCAAAGCGAGGCACTCGAACTGAGTTAGTTGTCCGGCGCTCCGCAAACCAACCAGGCCTCGAGCGCCTTGCGTTCATTCAATTCCAAGGCAACGCCGGAACTCGGCGGCGGTTGGGTGCAGTTGCGCAAAACTTGTAGAATCGTGATTTGCCAATCCGAAAGGCTCTGTTGATCGTTCAAGGGCCAGAGTCCCGCGTCGTTGTTCTGTGAGTGACATCCACCGCAGCGCGATTGCACAATTGGCACGACATCACGCGAGAAGCTTGGAACTGCCACGGGACAACTCGCCACGGTAGTACCGGGACAGGTGGTTGTCTGCGCGTCCTGTTCGACAATCGAATCGGGTGAACTGTGGCACCCGATAAGTGATATCGCCGTCGCAAACTGTGTAAGTGAGACGCTGAGCTTTCCGCGCATGGTTCTATATGCATATGGTTCCGCAGACTGCCGAGCGCCAGGTGACCTGCCTGGCGTGGGCCATAAGCCCCAGCCGTCGCGTGGTAACACTTTCGAGATCGTCAAGGAAAGGCACTCCGCGATCTCGTCCTGGCGGGCCGTGTCCATTGCGAGTGCAGCAGTAGACGAGGGCACCTGGGCCATATCGTCGTTTTCTAACTCAGGAGACTCTTCGAAGGGACCTAATCGATTGCAATACAAGTCAACTATTTTCAGAACCGTCCCGGCAGTAAGGTGGAGGTCCCGGATGCAGCGGGCGCTGAGGGCATTCAGTATGAGTCGCGATCTCGTATGGTCGCACGTAGTCACGCAAACTAACGCGTACACGCCCTATTCGTACTGCGTGCTCGCCATGTCCGAGTGAGCAACGCACTTCGAGTCGTGGTCAGACTTTTTTCAGAAGCAATGCGGAACCCCTTGAATCCAAGTGCGACAAATTGTCGCACCCGACTAAATGGGCTTGCCGCCAACCGTATGCCGCACTAGCTCCAGGGCACTCACGTGCGCCACAATCGTCCTGCTCGCGCGATCCGTCAAGCCCGTGTCTTACCCGACGTAGGTAAACCAAACCGTGCGTGCCAATGCGCTGCACTTTGGCTGCTCGCGCTCTCTGGGTTCGGGTGCGTGGACGAAAGACCAGCGATTGAAGCGAAGTTTCAGGAAATCTCGTTTGACGAGCAGCCCGCGTTGCAGCTCGACCAAAGTGCAGTTGCCGTCTCGGCTCACGCGAGCTCGGGTTTGCCCGTCACTTATCAAAGTTTGACGCCGAATACCTGCTCCGCTGATCGACAATCGGGCCTTGTTACAGGCGAAGTATCCGGGACTTGCTCGATTGAGGCAGACCAACTAGGGAATGCGGAATTCGGCCCGGCGCGACCAGCGACTCAAAGCGTAACCTTTCGATTCAGTGACTCTCTCAGATTCGAATCCGCACTTTCGCTGGGCTTGTATGACACAGTCACGACTCAAGCCGTCAATCCTGCCGGCAACCCAATCACGTACTCAACGACAACGCCCTCCGTCTGCTCGATAGATGCAAAGACCGGGCTTGTCGTCGCCCTTGCGCTTGGAACGTGCACCGTCACGGCCGCTTCGGGTGAAATCCAGATTTCGCAAAGCGCAACTATCGAGGCTTCGAGCACGAGTTCGACTCCGTCGCCGCCCACGGGTGTCACAGCAACGTTTGCAGGTACAACTAAGTCGGTGATTATCACCGCGCAGTCGACAGCGAGTGGCGGAAGCCCAATTACCGAGTATTCTGCGGCGTCGACGCCGAATGGTATTACAGCCAAGAGCATGTCTCTGCCGGTCGTTGTCACTTGCCCGGCGGGTTGCACCGGATATGCATTCGCTCTCGTTGCCACGAATTCGTTGGGCTCGAGCGCACCGTCGGTGGCCGCAGACGTTATCGCAAACTACGGAGTCACTGCCGTGTTTCATGAGCCAGATACGCAGCCCAATGACTCGATATTCGTTGGGCGATACAAGTTCAACGCGACCAGGTTTACGGTCTCTGGGTTGAGTGGGCGACTGAGTGAGGCGATGACCGGTAGCTCGAGTCCGTATCCCAATGACACAATGAATTGGCTGATGCTCAATCATCAGCTGTCCGCACAGTCCTTTGAAGCCGGTGATGTGAAGGGGCTCTTGGTAACGACGTTTCTGCTCCCGACAACGAACACTCTTGCGAGCAATCCTGCGTTCGGAGGTACAGACGGTTGGACTCCAGGCACGGGCATGGGGCTTTACTACGGCTATCCCGGAACGAACCCCGCGAACGCGTACGTTAGGGTTTTCGTCAGCACCCAAGATCCATCGGCAACTCCGAGTACAACGGCAATCGACAAACTGGCGTATGCGGACTGCACACCGGGAGGCATGATGGGTGCGAGCTGCATGACGGGCACGTCGAATGCGGGCTATGGGAGCCTTGGCACTATGAGTGGATATCCTGTGTCGCAGGTTACGGTTCAACAATAAGCATTCTGTATCGAAAGAGGGATGGAGTATGAACGGCAAAGCATTGATAACGACAGCAGTTTTAGGCGCCCTCGCGTGGGCTTGCAGCAGCGACAATGACGCGCAGCTATCCGGCGCCGCAACAGGCGGAGCTAGTAGCGCAACGGGTACTGGCGGCAAGAGCGCCACCGGCGCCAGTACTGAGGCGGGCACTTCGGCAATCGCGGGCACGACGGGTCTGGGCGGCGGTGCTGCAACCGGCGGTATGGCGATGACGGGTGGCTCCGCTCCCATGGGTACGACGGCCACTGGCGGCATGATAGCTACTGGTGGAGTCAGCACCTCTTCCGGTGGCATGGCGATGACAGGCGGCGCAACGGGCATGGGCACCATGGCCATGGGTGGCATGATGATGAATATGGGTGGAATGGTCGGCACTCTCCCGGCAGGCGGAAGCGCATCGAGTTCCGGTGGTTCGAGCGGAATTGGCGGAACCAGTTCCACCAGCACGGGCAACAAACCGTTCGAGATGAGCGTTGGACCCGGTGGCGCGCCTGGCACCGCAATTGTGAACGTCACCGCGCGGTCGCAGAGCGACTCGGGCGCCGTTACTGAATACTCCGTAACCGCGCAACCCGGTTCCATCAAGGTGACCAGCTCTACTTTGCCTATCATGGTGACGGGCCTGGTTGCGCAGACGGATTACACGTTTACCGTGGTGGCCCATTACGAAGATGGCAGCGCACAATCCGCTATGACGGGGGAGCTTGGTTTCTATGATGTCGTTGAAACCTTTGACGAGCCCATGACGCAACCGAACAATACCATCTTCACCGGTTCGTTCGCGTACGACTTCACAGCAGAAGCAGTGTCGAGTCTTGCCGGAACGCTAACGGAGTCAATGACGAAGATCAACGGAGTGTATGCATCACCCATGACCACCGTGTCGTTGGGCTATCAACTCTCTTCGGTTGCGGCGAATCTCGGTGGCGTCAACGGACTGCTCGTGACGACGTTTGGCCTTCCGACGACGGACACATTTACCGGCGGCGGCTTTGCCCCTGGAGGAACGCAGTATTACGGCCTTCAAGAAGGAACACCGAATAACCACAACGCGTACGCGATGATCTTTGTGAACACCCAAGACCCCATGACTTCACTGGCGCAGGCTCAGATCGACAAGCTTGCCTACGCGGACTGTACTGCGGGTGGAATGATGATGTCGTCGTGCATGACAGGTACGACTGCGGCTGGCTACGGTCGCTCGGGAACCATGGGCGGATATCCGATGAGTCAAGTAATCACGAGGCGCTAGCCGCGACACATGATCCTGATTTCGGTCGATGGCGGCAGTAAGGCGCAGCTAGGCAATTGGACCGCGAGCTTGTCGATAGCTTTGAGTGGCGGTGGCGGTGCGTAAACTCACGCGCATTTGTGCAGGGGTGCTCTTGCTCCCCACTTCCGCAGCGGCCGCCGAGGTCGTTACGGTGGCTCCGATTGACGTGGCCGCTACACCTGAAGCCAACGATTCGACGGACACGTCGCTCGGCGCGGACACCATCCAAGACTCGAGTGCCGAAGAAGGGCGACCCGGGCCGAGCGGCGACGCTGCTCGGCTTCTGCTCGATTCGCCCGCCGTTGGCCTTCGTTCGAATGGACCCATCTCGAGTCTGCCGGCGATTCACGGCCTTGCCGATGATCGTCTGCGAATCCAAGTGGACGGCGTCGAGCTTTCAACGGCTTGCCCCAACCACATGAATTCTCCGCTTTCGTACGTGGATCCCAGCACCGTGGGCAAGGTCACGGTGTTTGCGGGGGCAACTCCCGTGAGTGTCGGAGGCGACAACCTTGGAGGTACGGTGCAGGTAAGTTCGACCGAACCCAAGTTTGCGACCGGAGATAAGCCCTATCGCTTCGATGGTCAATTGGGCTCGTTCTACCGCAGCAATGGGAATGCCTTTGGATACAACTTCCGTGCAAGCGGTGCTGGGCGATGGCTTGCCGTGACGTACGCCCAATCGCAATCGCAGTCGGACAACTACGTGGCGGGTGGCAACTTCAAACCGACGAGTGCGGGTCGAGAAGGCGCGTTGCTCTTGCCTGCAAACGTGGTTGGCTCGTCCGCTTACAAGGGGGCGTTGAATCGCGCGCTCGGCATCGCCGCATTGTACGAGGGGCATAGTCTGCAATTGAATCTGTCGCGCCAAACAGTTGGTTTCGAGGGCTTTCCCAACCAACGCATGGACATGACGCAGAACGACAATAACGTTGCAGCCATCCGCTATCGGGGCCAATTTGCATGGGGTGACTTACTTGCGCGGGCCAGCTACCAAAGAACCGACCACGCAATGGACATGGGTCCGGATCGCTATTCATATGGAACGGGTATGCCCATGCGTACTCGCGGTAAAACTCGTGGCGCGGGCCTGCAAAGCAACGTGCTGCTCTCCGATAAGGACGGGTTGCGGTTGGGAGGCGAATACCAAGAGTACACGCTATTTGACTGGTGGGACCCGGTGAGCAATTCAGGGAGCATGGGTCCAAACACATTTTACAACATCGATTACGGGCGCCGGCGGAAGGTCGACGCTTTTGCCGAATGGGAAGCAACGTGGACTCGAGCGTGGACTAGTCAGATAGGTATTCGCAGCGACAACGTCGCCACCAATGCCGGACCCGTCCAGGGATACAACAGCTCCTTCAATGATGTGTGGGCTCAAGATGCAGCCGCGTTCAATGCGACGAAGCGCGACCAACTGGATAAGAACCTAGACCTTACGGCACTGCTCCGCTTTTCGCCCAAAGAGACACTCGATTATCTACTCGGCTACTCGCGCAAATCACGATCTCCCAACCTTTACCAGCGGTACGCCTGGGCCAACAATCCCATGGCCGCACTGATGAACAACTTGGCGGGTGACGGCAACGGATACATCGGCAATGTCGATTTGAAACCCGAAGTGGCGCACACATGGAGCCTGAATGCCCGTTGGCGTGACGCCGGCCGTCAGCGTTGGGAGCTCGATGCAACGAGCTACTTCACGTACATCGAGGACTACATCGACGCCAGACGCTGCGAATCGCTGCAATGCAGCGCCACCGCAAACCAAACGGCGGGCTTCGTCTTGCTTCAGTACCTGAATCGAACAGCCAGAATTCACGGTATCGACGTATCGGGGAGGCTCCTTTTCGCAAAGTCGGCCCGCATGGGAGCACTCACGGGGGTTGGCGTCTTGAGCTATGTCAACGGGCAGAACGTAACCACTGGCGATGGGCTTTATGACATCATGCCGTTCAATGCCAAGTTTAGGCTCCAGCACTCGATAGGCGGGCTTGAATCACAGGCTGAGGTTATCGCCGTTGCTGACAAGAGCCACGTTTCTCACGTTCGCAACGAAATAGAAACGCCTGCATATTGGCTGCTCAATCTTCGCGCAAGCTATCGATGGGAGGTGGCTCGGTTGGATGTGTCCGTCGAAAACCTGGTCAACCGACTGTACTACGCGCCGCTCTCGGGGGTCTATGTTGGGCAGGGACCATCAATGACGACCAACGGTGTTCCCTGGGGCGTGGCGGTTCCGGGACGTGGGCGCTCATTCGACTTCGCCTTCAACTACTATTTCTAGCATGGCGCGCCGCGGCTCTTCCTTGTCGAAATCAGCCAGATTCTCCTGGTGGCTGGGTTGTTCTATCGCGGTGCATGTCGGTCTACTCAATGCCCGCTCAGCAGAACAACATGAGCTGGGGTCGCGGATGGGTCGCCCAATGACATTCGAACTGCTCGAAGTCCCCAAGGAGATTCCGGTGTCCATCGCCGTGAGCTCTGGTCAGGAATCACCTATCGATCTGGGCTCGACTCGAGTGCCGAACCGAGCATCTGCCCGAAGCAGTCGAATGCCTGACTCCCAACCCATCGCGGTGCACCAATCGCAAGCAGTGCCGCCCACCACACCGGAGGCTGCAGCTCATCCGGGCCCGTCAGAGCAGGGCGAAGATATTGGACCGACGTCGTCGGGTGGGCGTACCGCGGTCTCCGCCGAAGCCGCACCCCTACCGAAGGCATCGGTGGGTACGAGCCAAACACCGGGAACTAACATCTCGCATGCGAGAGCAGACTATTACAGTTTGCTAAGAGCCGCAGTCGAGCGGCACCGGGAGTATCCGCGAGCGGCGAGGCGCGCACGCCTGCAAGGCACGGTGGTTCTGCGGTTGTCAGTGTCGCGCGCGGGCCAATTGCTTTCGGCAAGCGTGAGCAAGTCTTCAGGAGAAGACACCTTGGATAATGCCGCGCTGTCGGCGGTACGAATGACTGGAACATTTCCTGCCGCACCAGCCGAAGTGGGAGGCGTAGCGATCACTCTCGAATTGCCATTCGTATTTCGATTGAGGTAGTTGGTGCGAGGCTGGCACGAGCAAGACTGTGCTTCATGGAGGTTGAGCCACGAGCACCCCATGCTTGCGGCAAATGCTGAGACAACTCCGGATGAGATCTGGGAGCGAGTCCTTCGACTCGGCTGGGGTCACAGCGTCGAGTCGGTCGATGGCTTCTGCCAGTGAAGATTGGTCGAGCAGTGACAAGAGCGTAAATTCCAGTGGCTCTAGCGCGAGGCGTCCAAAACCTGACGAGGTTCGTTGAATCAGCCAGTGCTTTGGCGTCAGGTAACGTTCTGGCAATACCGCTGCGCTCTCATCCTCGGGTCGAATGGCATCGCGGATGTCAAGCAGTGGCCAATGCTCCTGAATGAGCGCCACGTTGGTGGCCAACCGAAGCTTGATTGTCCCCACCTGCACTGCATCAGCGTTGAGCGGCTCTGAAGCAGAAACTGGCGCCTGAAAAATCTTTCTAAACGACTCGTCAATGCTGGTGGCCTCCCTAACCGCACGCTGCGGCGGTATTCTTGCTGCGTCAGAATCCCGTTCCGGCGCGCCATATCCCTCGCGCACGAAGTCGGCAAACCCGTCAGCCGCGTGCGAAAGATCGAAATGCTGCGGTGGCGATTGCAGCAGGAACTTCATTGCGTACCCGTTGAATGTCCAATGGCCGAGCAAACGCGCGAGCGACGGAAATTCGGTTTGCAATGCGCTCAGCAGTCGAAACCAATACTGTCGGTTGTAGATAGCGAGTCGTTCTTTGGCGTGATGGGCAACGCTGTCAACGACGGCGTCTATGATGTGCCTTTCATAGGCATCGATATCCGCGCGAAGCCAACCGGTTTCGCGGCGAAGTGGTACCCGCAGCAACCGCCCGAATTTCTGCTGGAGTTCTTCAACCCAGCTTGGCAGAGCGGGAACTAGCATGCTCGCGCACCCATTGCCTTTCTGAGTTCGTCAACGAGGACGGGCAACGGTGGGATCTTGTCGTCCCATTCGAGGAGCGTTGGAAATGGTCCTCCGATTTGCCAGGCATACTTGTAGAGCGTCCAAACGCTGTCCGCCACCAGATGGTCGTGCGTGTCAACGATAAGTCCCGATGGGTCGCGCGAGTGCCCTGCCATATGCACCTGCAACACTCGAGAGAAATCGATGCGCTCGAGATACGTCTTGGGATCGAAAGAATGGTTGTGACTCGAGACGAAGACATTGTTGACATCGAGCAGGAGCCCGCAATCGGCTTGCTCGACAATGGCTGATATGAAGTCCCACTCGGTCAGCGTTGAGCTCTTGTACGAGACGTAACTCGAGAGGTTTTCGAGCCCAAAGGGACGACCGAGACGCTTCTGAACGTATGCGGCGCGCGCAGCAGCAACCTCGACAAGTTCTGGGACATGAGGCACCGGCAGCAAATCATGGTGTCTATGATGTTCACTCGAGGTAAAGCACAGGTGGTCGGTTACGAATGGCGCATCGACGAGATCGGCAAGTCGACAGAGCCGATCCAGGTACTCTTCGTCCGGGAAATCAGCGCCCAGGAGGTTGAGCCCGACCCCATGCAGTACAATCGGGTACTTCGCGCGTACCCGGCCCAGGTAGTGCAAAGGCGAGGCTGCGTCCGTCATGAAGTTCTCGCTGATTGCCTCGAAGTAATCAACTTCAGGCAATGATTCGAGCACTTCAGTGTAATGGACTTGGCGCAGCCCCAAGCCGAGAGCATTTCTAGCAATTCTGAGCCGGGGGCTTCCTCGGGTGGATGGCAAGCAGGTCGTCACATGCTACCTGCGTCGCCCACTTCCTCATTGACACCCAAGGTTCCGTACTCTTCCGCTTCGACCTGTAGCGAGCGGACGTACGTCACGACTCGCTCAATTTCGGCGCGCGAGTACTTTTCGTGGAAGCCGGGCATATTCGCGTAGCTCGTCCCATTCGAATTGATGCCGTCACTTCCGAATGCAACAGTGTTGACTAGCTGGGCTTCTGGCTGTTGCAGAAAATTCTGTGCTGCCGCGATGAGGTCAGTTCCCTGCGGAACATAGTAGGTGAACTTGCCGGAACCGTGACAACCTTGGCAACTCGTGCTGAAGACTTCGGCTCCGGTGCGGCCTGTGTCTGCCGGCAACACCACGCAACTCATGCCTCCGCAAGTGTTCATCGCCTTGCAGGTGTGCTCGATGAGCTGGTGACTGAATTTGTTGAAAGACATGCCCTTGCAACTATTGTTGCCCGCACAAGCGGCATGGGTTTGTACTAATCCCCCCCGAGCGTCACACTCTGACGTAAATTTCTCGACCGTCATCTCGTTGTTGATCACGACCGAAAGGACTTTCGGGCCGTCGGGAGCGGCTTGGTCGTCGCTTCCACAACCAACGCCCGCCCCTAAGAGTCCCGCGACGGCGGCTGAAAGCAGGGTCGCTCTGCGTAAGTCCTTTCCCAAAATGCCCGGCTCTGAAGTCTCTTTCCCGGCGGTCTGCGAGTTCGTCGATTCGCGCATGGTCGTCCTTTCCTGCTGGCATCACTGATGCCAGGTGCCGCACTACCTGGGGCCCGTCCAAAAGAGCGCAAGTGCGGCATGTTGTCGCACCGAAGCGCAAGGCGAGTGCGAGAGTCTGCTGTCCCCGTTGGTCCCAAGATGAAATAGAGGCACGTTCCAAAAGGCCAACTGGCGCCCCCTCAGGTCCTTACGTTTCTCCGAAGCAGCTACTTCCTTTGCTTCAGGTCCATCTTGCAGATGGGGCACGTACCGTTTCCTTGTTTCATCTGCGCCCAATGCACCGTGCCCATGTCGCAATACCAGGCTCCAGCGGGCACCTGTTTAGGCTGAATAGGTGGATCGAACTTCTTGCCGTCCGGCGGCACGTCAACGACTGGCAGTTTCGCCGTCGAACTCGACGCAGCGGTTGGAGTGATACCGTTGCCCGAGCCGGACTTGTCACATGACAGTTGGGCACCCGCGCAGGCAAATACAGTCACCGTTGCGGCGAGCCCGATCACCATTGGACGAGCGCCTGTTACTCGAGAAGCGAACTTGCTGATTGTCGTCGTTTGCATGGGGTGCGCGCTTGGTGAAGCCAGCGCCATACCTATAGCAACAGGACCACATTGACAAGGTGCGCGGCCCTAGACGCAACAGAAATCCTTGAAGCGGCCGTGCAAGTTCAAAGACTCGAGATCCCAAGCGACCAATTGCATACCGCGTGAGTGCGACAATCTGCCGTATGGTCACTGTTACAATGATCCAAGCGATAACTCATCCAATGATCCGACTTCTTGAGTCACGGACACGTCACTTGACTCATGGTGTTCGTCACGAATATTGCCTCTGCAAAACTTCGGAGCTTTCGGGTGAGTCCTATTCGTGATCGAGGAATCAATATGTCGTCAATTGTTCGGTATCTCTGTGTTGGGCTAGCTATACAAGCGTGTTCGGGTCAGACGAATTCGTCAGCAGGTGTAGCGTCTCCCCAAGCGTCAACTCCCGCGATAGCCTCGTCAGCTGCATCGGGCTCTCCCACAGCCGCGGTACCCTCAGCGGCCCCTACGAAGTCGACCGAGGACGTGCCTGTTACGTTGTCGAGTCCGCCTCCACCAGCGCCATCGAGCGCAGCGAATACACCACCACCTGCTGACACCAACACACCTAAGCTTGGATCGATTCGGGGTACGCTCATCACGCATCCCTCGCAATCCGCGCAGAGTGCGGTCGTGTTCCTGGAGAACGCACCCATTGAGAAAGTCGTGGATGCAAAACTCGACGACCACAAAATGACGTTCTTCCCGTTCGTTTCGGTGATGACGGTGGGCGGAACTCTAACGTACGTCAACAGCGAGCCCTTCCCGGACACCGCCTACTCGCTCAGCAACGAAAAGTGCGACTTTGGCATGGTAGAATCGCATGGAATTCGAAAACGCAAGTTCCCGAATGCGGGCAACTACACGATTCTGTGCCGCCTGCACCCAAACCAACTGGCGTTTCTCATCGTGACACCTTCAAGTTACTTTGCTCGCACAAACAAGAGTGGCGAGTATGCGCTCGAGAACGTGCCTTATGGTACCTACGAGCTTGTCGCGTGGGCGCCACGAGTGAAGGGCGACCGACGTTCGGTAACCGTTGCAGGCGATGAAACGGTAGTGAATTTCGAACTCAAACGCTAAAGCGACGGCAGCTNNCCAAATGGCTGCGCCTCGTTGTGCTGCCTATGCACTCGGTGGTGGCGCTTTTGCGAGCTTGCGCTGCAGAGTTCGACGATGCAAGCCTAGCAAGCGTGCGGCCTGGCAGATATTGCCCTGGCACTCGAGAAGCACGCGGTTGATATGCTCCCACTCCGCGTGCGCCAATGTTGGTACCT
Organism: Myxococcales bacterium; assembly: GCA_003154095.1. Classification (GTDB taxonomy): domain Bacteria; phylum Myxococcota_A; class Polyangia; order Polyangiales; family Polyangiaceae; genus FEN-1139. The sequence continues at coordinate 45,784 of PMCK01000486.1, forward strand.
TGCCCGGAGGTTCTTCGCTCGAAATAGTAACATTGTCGAAGTCACTATTCAGCGCCAAGAGTATCTCATCGGTACTGGCGGGCTTCTGCAAGAACCCCTTGGCTCCCAAGCGAACGGCTTCGAGCGCAGTCGCTATGCTTCCATAGGCCGTCAATACCAAGATGCGCGTGTCTCGGTCGATCTCAAGGAGCTCCCGGGTCAACCACAGTCCGGATTGCCCGGGCATTCTCAAGTCCACAATCGCGTACTCAGGGCTTTCCAGTTTCACCCGTTCCACGGCCTCAGTGGCATTCGACGCGCACCACACTTCGTGCTTGCGCTTGCGAAGAGCTACCGCCAAGCGATTGCGAAAGATGTCGTCGTCATCGACCAATAGAATGGTGCGCGATTCAGTTGCTGTCCTCATGTTCCCGCTCCGAGCGGTATTTGGATTTCGACTCTTGTTCCACGCCCAGGTGCCGACTCGATGTCGAGTGCGCCCCCCAAGTGCCCTACGAGCGAACGCGCGATGAACAACCCGAGGCCCATACCTTGCCCCGGTTCACGTGTGGTGAAGAAAGGTTCTCCGAGTCGATCTTGTATTTCATTGGGAATTCCGGCGCCAGAATCCTGAACCTCGAATGAGACATGCCGCGCATCCGCCCTGACGCGGCATGACACCAGCTCATCTTTGGGCGACGCCAGTATTGCGTTGCGAATTACCTGGGTGACCGCCTGCAGCACTGCTTGTGTGGGCCAGCGAACACGTACTTCTGGATTCTCGCACGAAACCGCGACGCGACCGTTCGTCTGCAGCGACTGGGAGTCTAGTAGTTTCACGACTTCACCAAGTTTCGTAGAGGCCGGGAGTTCTCCCATTAGCTCACCGGCACCCAGGGCCAATTGCTGGACCGCATGCTGGGCGCGCTCCAATTCCGAGAGAATCAATCGGACATCGTCGCGCCATTCCGCGGGGGCCTGACTCTCTTCGAGTGATGCGTTCATCTCGCAGGCCGCGATCTTGATCGTACCAAGCGGATTGCCAATTTCGTGGGCAGCCCCGGCAGCCAAAGTCGCTAGCCCCAATAGCCTAACCGTTCGATGGTGCTCGTCCCGTTCTTTGCGGAGCAAGGTCGACAATCGACTCACGAAGAACCCAATTGTTACTGCGGCTGTCGCGAACGCGAGCCACATCCCCTGAAGGTGCGCCGAAAATGCGGCGCCCCCGTGCATGTGACCTCCCAATTCGGGAGGTAATGGAATATTTACGACGAAGATAAGACCAAATCCGACCACGCACAGCAAAACCACCATTGCGACTAGCAGAGGTCCGGCAATCATGGCCGTTAGAACTACGTGCAAAGTGTACAGGACCGAAAACGGGTTCGATGCACCCCCTGATAGGGCCAACAAGGTCGTCAGAAACACTACATCCAGAAGCAGTACGGATTGAAACCAGTACGCCGGATGAGGCGCCTTGGGTCCATAAAGGTTCAGACATAAGTTGCTCAGGCTTGCTGCCCCAACGACACCGACTAGCGGCACTATTGGGAGGCGAGGATCCAAAAAGTACCAGACCCCAACGATGACAACCAACTGCGCAATGATCGCAATCCATCGAAGCCTAGCGAGCAAGGCAATTGACCCTGCATCATTCGGTAGTCCTGCTTTGGCGACGAGATTCATAGGACGAGTGCGACTCTAGTCCTAGACCGGCCACAAGCGAGTCGCAATGCCCGCCCCACTGCACCGTCTGCGACAATTTGTCGCACTTCCGGATCTCCCGCAGTTCACTATGTTCTGTCGAGAATTCTCAGTAGATACAAGGAACTCCACAAAATGTCTGGACTGACCCACAATCCCGAAGGGGTGAGCATACCCCGCAGTGCCACTCGACGCGCTTCGCGGCCAACCTGGGACACCTCCCGCTCGCTCCAGATCGGCAAGGCGTTGGCCATGATGGTGGCGGCAAGTTTTTTCGGTTGCGGCTCCAGTTCAACCAATCCAACCAATGCCGCCAGCTGTTCAACCCCTGGTGGGTCGGTGTCGGGAACCGCAGATAGTCACTGTGGCAGCACGGCGCTCACAGTTGATCCGAACGTCTGTACGTCAGTAAGCAACACACCGGTCACCGATGCCGGAGCCGATACAACGGAGTACGGTGATACCTTGTTCAACGCCGAAGGTGACGATGACGATTGCAAGTATCACGTATCGTGGAGTTCAACTGCCATTTGTGAAGACGCAAACGTCACTTTCAGCTTGAAGGTTACGGCAAAGGCCAATGGAAGCGCGGTGACCGGAGCTGACCCAAACTTGGAAGTTTTCCTGAACGACACGCATCCGGGGCTCGTAAGCAATCAGATATCCCAAGAAACTTCACCAGGCAATTACACTATTGGCCCGGTTCAGTTCGACACCAAGGGGCAGTGGACCGTCCGCTTCCATCTCTTCCCGACAGGCTGCGATCAACCAACATCCCCGCATGCGCACGCGGCGTTCTATGTCGACGTGCCATGAAGTCATGGCATGACAAGTTACCATGTCAGGGATATGTCGCTGTGTTCGGAATGGTTGCCTGTACCAATCATTCGCCCGCACCGGCCGCTGCATGTCCCCAGGACTTGCCACAAGCTTGCCCATCGAGCGAACCGAGCTACCAACACGACGTTGCGCCCATATTCACCAATCGATGTGTGGTCTGCCATTCTCCCGACGGCTCGGACAACCGACGCAATTACGCTAGTTACGCAGCGATATACGCAAACAGAAGCGCGATTCTCGACCAGGTGTACGCATGTAACATGCCTCCCAGTGGTGCGGCTGCACCGACGCTGTCCGAACGAGTGACGTTGCTCAATTGGCTCGTTTGCGGCGCTCCGGATAACTAGCCAGGCGACTCAGTACCAGGCTCGAGACCATCGGCAAAAGGCGTAGCTTGCGCCATGCATAGCTGGCGGATGGTCCAGCCGCCGCGCAGTGCCTCGTCTTCGTAGAAACCTCGAGCAAGCTCGTTCTTCACGGGGAGTAGACGAGCGTAGGGGGAGCGGGGACGTGGGAAGTGCGGTTCGAGAATTGTCTTTGTTGGCGGGGTCGTTCGAGGCCTATTAGTGACAGATTCTGCTGTAGAGGGACCACGTACTACGGATGACGTCGACACCATCATTGAGATCTTCACGTTGCCGCAGTACAAAGCTTTTGAATCGGAGCTTCGAAAGCTTGGTTTCAAGAACGATATGCGCCACGATGCACCTATGTGCCGATATGTCCACGATACCAGAGTCCCGATCGTTATGACCCGACTGAGACGGCTTGGGAACGCAATGTGACCTCAACCTGATCGGCAGGTGCATATGGCCGGCGAATGGCCGGCACCCATCGCCAATGGCCGGCACCCGCACTCAACTGACTCCTGCAACCCCTCGAAATGCTTCCGTTCGCATCCGTTCGCTGCATGTCCCACGTCTTTAGGTTCCGGCGCCGAAAGGCGTGNNAGGTTCAAGTCCTTTCTCGTGCACAACTAGTTGATTAGACCAATCTACGCCACTAACGTGCCCGCGCGAGGTCTCTTCGCTTGCGACCGACCCCTATCGTGTTACGCGCGCAATTGGGTGCACTACGTTCCCCTGTTTGACAAACGTATCGATCTCCCGCATCGGCTGGACCGTGCCATAGGGATCGACGACAATCGACGAACCCGCCCGAATGCCATAGCCAATGCTTGAGTCGGGCGAAAGTTTCAGAAGCGCCTTCAGTTCACTCCAGTTGTCCGCTTCATCATGGACGTCACACAGGATGTCGGCAATTCCGAGGCATGGGAAAAGTTCGCCAACGGACTTATCGTCATCTCGAAAGCGCATCCAAGCGCGTGCCAGCATAATGCTGCCCGCCGAAATTCCGAAGAGGGGCTTACCCCCGCGATACAGTTCGCGGAACAATGGCGCGAGGCGATGTCGGTTGACGACGGCCATTCCCTCATCAACATCGCCGCCGCTGAAGAAAACAGCGTCCGCAGCCATGCAGGTTTTCTCGAAGGAGCCGCGCTCGAAATGCCGAACTGTGGTTGCGAGCGTCACGTCCCCGGCTCCCGAATTCGTGAAAGCGCCGGTCACCATAGTAAAGAAACGCCGATCGTCGCCGCTTGCGGCGCCGACATACGCGATAGAAGGAGAAGGGACGCCGCAATGGTCAAACACCGTTCGCAGCAATGGATCCGCTCCGCCGCGTCGACTGCTGGGGTCACCGGCAATCAGGAACATTGATTTTGGTCCGCTCATGCATTCCCCGCAAGGAAATCATCGATATCGATCTTAAAGTCGGCACTGGCCAGTCGATACTTGACGCCCAGAACCGGCGACAATGCCTGAATCTGGTGGGGCGTGATCTTCACCGAAGCGCCGTAGCAGCGCCGCAGCGACGCGCACAATTCGGGCTCGAGCGCCGTCGGTCCTCGAGTATCGCTCACGTAAGATACCGAAACCGTGGCCTCATCGGATTGCAGAAGCTCATACTGCTCGATCCCCTCGACTTGCGCGATCGCCGAATCGACTTCGTTCTGAGTGATGAGCTTGCCTGCACTCGAAATCGTTGCATTCGCGATTCTTCCCTCGATCGCATCGAGTGTCAGTCCCTCGTGACGGCCGCATGGGCACGGCACCGTTGCCAGCTTCACTAAGTCCCCCATGTCAAAGCGAATCAGCGCCCGCCAGGGGTTGTGAAAGGTACTGACCAGGATCCGTCCGATCTCAGGTCCGCCGTGGCGAGGCGCAAGCGGCTGAAAATCGACGTGGCAGTGCTCGACATTTTGATGCAGTCGGCCGGCTTCGCACTGCATGAACACATACCCGCTCTCGGTTGAGCCGTAGGAACTGATCGCTGGGCATTGAAAGACACGGTGGATATGCCGCAAATGAATCAGCGACGGATTCTCATAAGTCAACGTCACGGCCGCAGGCTGATAGACTCGACGATCGTACTTGATCGCATTGCGACAAAGCACGCTGAGAAACGAAGGGTTGGCTTCGAGGACTACCGGCTCGAACCGGCCCAGCTCGTCTATCATTCGATCGCAGAATGCCTCGCTCCATTCGACCGGATCGTCTTTTTCGGTCAGAAAGAGATAGTGCTCGAGCGTGCGCTGCTGCATGCTCAGATATCCGTCATCGCTCGCAAACCCTACACACCGCGGGCTCGAAAGGATCGCCTCTCGATGAGCACCCAATCCCGCCGATGCCGTGGCCACATGTAACTTCCACGAGGAGGCCTCGGACGCGTCCCACCACTTCTGATACCAAACATTCGTGACGGCGTCGGAGGTTGACCCGCTGGTTTTGACCAGCTTGACCTCACCGCTAGCGAGGGCCGAGGCAAGGTCTCGACCTTCGGGCACGAATCCGGCGAATTGATGTTCGCGCAAATCAGCCTTGGTCAGCACGGGCATCGCCTCGAACCGCTCGAAGATGTCAGCCGACGGACCAAGATCGTAGCGGCGCCAGGTGTTGTACGCCGGCACCTTTGACAGAGCCGTTTCGAATGCGGACTTCGCAGCGGCTCGATATTCGGATGAATAGGTTGGCGCAAGAATCAGCAACACAACTCCTGACGCTTATGTCGTGACGGCACGGAACCGTCGCACAGCAATCTTTTTCGGATTCGCAGCACTCTTACGCTCACTATGCCGCGGGTGCAAGTACTACGAAAACTGCACTTTTGTCCTCGACAAATCCGCGCTCCAATCCAACCATTGTGGCCATAGGCGCTCGGTGCCTTGAAGGAGTGTCACAATCGCATATGTTCCCACCGCAGAGTGAAGCGCGGGCAAGTACTGTCGATTCACCTTTGGCCGATCAAGAAGACGAACCTCCCGTACGACGGGTCGAGGGCTCAGAGCACTCGACCGGTCCTAATCTTAAGTTTCTTTCACAGATAGTAACGCCCGAGGGTTCCTCAGTAAGCCCGAATGCGGGGGCCGCGAGAGAGCCCGTTGACGACAACAGCACGCGGCGCCGCCAGAGCGAGCGCGTGAAGACGTTCCGCAAGTTAAATTTTCCGGGGGTTTCGACCAGAGATTGGAATGATTGGCACTGGCAAGCGAAGAACCGTATTCGCGATCTTGAGCAGCTGGAACGACACTTGCGGTTGGTCCCCGAGGAGCGAGAAGCCTTCCAGGGTAAGGGCACGTTTCTACCCTTTGCCATCACTCCGTATTATCTCGCGCTGCTGGACCCAGAAGACAGTCGCCAAGGTTTGCGTCGCTCAGTTATCCCAAGCGTCAACGAGTTTGTACGCATGGCAGGTGAATCCGACGACCCCTTGGCCGAAGACTCGCAGGCAGCGGTTCCGGGGCTTGTCCATCGATATCCAGATCGCGTGCTTTTTCTGACAGTTGACTACTGCACGACGTATTGTCGCTACTGCACTCGTTCGCGCGTAGTCGGCAGTAACGAACTGACCGCAAATACCGAGCGCTGGGAGCAGGCACTCGAATACATCCGAAGCCATTTGGAGATTCGCGATGTACTACTTTCCGGCGGTGACCCACTCAGTCTTAGTGACGACCGACTGGACTGGCTTCTCGGCGAGCTCAGAAAGATTCGCCACGTTGAGTTTCTTCGCATTGGCACCAAAATGCCGGCCGTATTGCCCCAGCGTATCACGACGCACCTCGTCAGAATTCTCCAGAGACATCATCCCCTTTGGATGAGTCTTCATTTCATTCACCCCGAGGAGTGCACACCAGAAGCAGCCCTCGCCTGTGCCCGTCTAGCTAACGCCGGAATTCCATTGGGCAGCCAATCCGTGCTCCTCAAGGGCATTAACGACGACCTTGCGACGCTCAAGCTCTTGATGCACCGCTTATTGATGATGCGCGTGCGCCCTTACTATTTATATCAATGCGACCCTATCTCTGGGTCCCACCACTTCCGCACCAGTGTCGAGCAGGGTGTCTCGCTCATAGCTGGACTTCGTGGCCATACCACCGGTTACGCCGTGCCCACTTATGTCATTGACGCGCCCGGTGGAGGCGGGAAAATCCCGCTGCAACCTGAGTACCTCATCGGACGCGACGGAGACGACGTTATCTTGCGCAATTACCAAGGGCAGCTCTACCGCTACACTGACCGCTCGGAGCTCCCTCCATGCGAGCCGCCCAATAACAAGTCGCGCCACCGACTTCGAACGGTAGCGTAGTTGACTTGCGAACCTCTTAGAGATCCGTAGATATGCCGAATCGGGAAAGAAGCGCAATTTGCGTGGGTCTGACTTATGATCTGGCCAGTGACTACCGTTCACTCGGCGCCAGTGAGGAAGACGTGGCTGAGTTCGACCGCGAAGATACTATTGAATGCATCGAGCAGTCGCTACGGGCCATGGGTCACATCCCGAAGCGGATTGGAGGAATCCAGAACTTGGCGGCCCAGCTGGTGGCTGGTCAGCGCTGGGATTTGGTGTTCAATATTGCGGAAGGCTGCTACGGCGCCGCAAGAGAATCACAGGTTCCGGCCCTGCTCGATGCGTATCAGATCCCCTACACGTTCTCGGACCCTCTGGTACTCGCCATTGCATTGCACAAAGGTCACGCCAAGACTCTTGTTCGCGCCGCCGGCGTCCGCACGGCTGACTATCAATTGATCGCATCACCTGACGATCTCGAGCATGTCGAACTGAGCTTTCCCCTATTTGCCAAGCCAGCCGCCGAGGGAACCAGTAAGGGCATTACGGCCAACTCGGTCATACGCACCGATTGCGAGCTTCGAACCCTGTGTACGGAACTGCTCAACCGGTACAAGCAGCCCGTGTTGCTCGAATCGTACTTGCCAGGTCGGGAGTTCACCGTTGGAATACTGGGCACGGGCCTGCGCGCGCGATCACTCGGAAGCCTCGAGGTCCTTATGGTCGGTGACGCAGATGTCGGAATCTACACTTACCGAAACAAGAAGGATTTCCTGGGCAAAGTCGAGTACCGCTGGATCGAGCCCGCGAATGACCCCGTGGTCGCCGAGGCAGAAGCTGTAGCCCTTTCAGCCTGGCACGTGCTTGGGTGTCGAGATGCCGGGCGAGTAGACATCCGCTTGGATGGCCTAGGTAGACCCTGTTTCATCGAGCTCAACCCCCTTGCCGGGCTCAACCCGGTAATCTCGGATCTTGCCATTCTCGTCCGCCAATCGGGTTTCGGTTACCAGGCGCTCATCGAAGGAATCGTCAATGAGGCCTCTGCTCGGCTCTAAGTCGCCTGCAGTCAGTACCGGCTCGCCCCGCTGCCCGATGAAAGTCGGCGTTATCTACAATAGTTTCTCACACAAGACCATGAGCCCCGAAGAATGCGAAATGCAATCGACCGGGCTCGCGGTGGGCAAACATCTGCGGCTACTCGGGCATGCAGTGCAATTCTTCGATATGGACAGCCCCGCTAGTATCGGGGAATTGTGCAGTAGCGGAATTGACGTTGCATTCGATGTTTGCGAACGAGTCAATGATGACCCGCGAGGAGAGGCATACGCGGCAGCGCTCCTAGAATACCTCGGTATTCCTCATACGCGTACGACATCCTGGTTGATACTGTTAGGGGTCGACAAGGCCCGCGTCAAAGCGATTTTGTCATTCCACGAGATCCCCACACCGAACTATCAGATCTTTCGAAGCGAAAGAGAGACGCTGCGGTCGGATATGAGCTTTCCCCTCTTCGTCAAATCCGCTACTTCGGAGAACAGCATTGGAATTGATGAACACTCTCTTGTCCACAACGAGAACCAGCTCACAAGGCAGATCAATCAGGTACTGGGTGAACTCAGGAGCCCCGCGCTGGTAGAACAATACATTGATGGTCGTGAGATCAATGTGTCGATACTCCCTGGGGAGACACCAACCGTTCTTCCCATTGCAGAGATTGAGTTTGGCGACCTGCCCTCCGAGCGCAGGTATCTGGATTACAGTTCGAAATGGCTCGAAGAGTCAGAGCAGTGCCAAAAGACGGTTCCTCGGTGTCCAGCCGTCTTATCGGACGCAGAACAGGGAGTTATCGCCGAGACCGCTCTCAAATGTTACAGGGTGCTCGGGTTGGATTCTTATGTGAGGGTAGACATGCGCCTCAAAGACCGTATTCCTTACGTTCTCGAGATCAATCAGAATCCCAGCATTGGTGAAGAGAATTGCGGCTATGTGCGTGCCTGCGACCGGTACGGTCATAACTATACCCGCATGATCGATGCAATACTTCGAAATGCGATGCGCAGGTCAAAGTGAAAATCTGCCTCCTCGAACCAAGGGATTCTCGTGCCAACAGCGGAGACGTAAAATGGCAGGTGCAGATACGGCGCTTGCTAGAGCAGCTTGGGCATCAGGTGGTTGAAACTTCGTGTAACGCGATGCTCTACGCGGAGTTGCGCAGGCAGCATCCGGATGTCGTATTCTACGACACTGGGGAAGGGCATTTGATTCCAGCCATTATCGAAATGGCCGAGGTTCGCTATACGGGTTCCGGGGCTCTGACGCTTTCACTTGGGACAAGATATGCCCGCTTATTCCCGTTGCTCTTGTCAGCAGGTATCCCGCTCCCACCTTTCCGGATCGTCGAACAAACCGACGGTCGACATGATTTGCGGTATCCCCTGGTACTCTATCGAGACCGTGGGTGCACTGGCTCCGTAGTTGCTGACGGCAAAGCTCTGTCTGACCTTCTTCACTTGGCTGGCCCCGATGAAAAGCTGCTGCTGGTCGAGCAAGTCAAGGGCCGCAAGGTGGCGCTATTCGCTTTGGGCCAAGAACCCCTTTTCCCTCCTCGGGAAAGCGAGGTCTGCTCGCTCGTCAAAAGAACATGTCAGCTCATCGAAGCCAGGGGTCTGGTCCGCTTCGAATTTGTCTGGGCGGATACGCCGACTCTGGTCAACATTGACGTTGCGCCCAGTCCGCTGGATACGGAACTGTTACGCCAAGCGTGCTCAGTTGGATGGCATGAGCATGAGTTGCTGCGCATGCTTTTGGAGCACGCGGGTCGCGATAGCGATGCATCAGTGCAGGACGAAATTACTATCAGGCCACTTTCGCCGGCCGATTCCGAACTGACCGAGCTCGTCAAGATTGAAAATGCTTCTTTTGCGACTGATGCTTACCAGATCGAGGACTTCCGCCAGGTGTATCTCAAGTGTTCGGAACTCGCCATAGTCGCCGAGATCAAAGGCCAGATCGCGGGCTACATGATGACTCGTCGTCTCCCCGATAGAGGAAATATTTTCTCTGTCGCTGTCGCGCCAGCCTATCGAAGAAGAGACGTCGGAGGGGCACTATTTCGCTATACAGTGAATCGCCTGAACGAGTGGGGGATCGCCAGGGTCGAGCTCGAAGTCAGGAAGACTAACGAAACAGGCACCTTATTCTGGACACGGATGGGATTTTTGCCCGTGAGCATAATCCCCAATTTCTATGACGATGGTTCAGAGGCTCTTCTGATGCGAAAGTTCATTGGCGGGCGTTGACAGTTCACCAATTCCATAGCGCGATGGCCCTGGTCAATCAAGCCCAACTCAAGTGCCCGGCGCTAACCGCGCGGCATTATTCTGTCACTCGCTCAGACCCCCGAAAAGGCAACTACACCGACATGACAACACCCCTCTATGATTCTTGGAATGCAACGCTCTACGCTGGCAATAGCGCGCATCATCGCGCCCAAGACGCAGCATATCTCTCGAGCTTCACTCTGGCTCCGACGGACCACATTCTCGACTTGGGCTCGGGCACGGGCGAGTTTACCAACAAGCTAGCGGTCCTGGTCCCGCAGGGTTTGGTGCTCGGGGTTGACGCATCGCGCTCGCAGATTGAGTATGCGCGCAGGTCGAAGGCAAACAATGTTGAATTCAGTTTGGGCCACCTCGAGGCACTCGACGCACTGCTTGAGCACCGTAAATTCGACGCGGCGATATCGCGCGCCACGCTGCATTGGGTAAATGAAGACGATCACCCATTGCTACTGCGCACCGTCGCCGCGCATTTAAGACCAGGTGGGTTCATGCGTGCCGAATTCGGCGGGTACGGCCAGATGGCGAGCGTCATTACAATACTCGATGACGTCGCGACAAGCTTAGGCGGCCAGACGATTCGCTGCTTCTTTCCCGAAGCGGAGCAGTACCGGGCCCTCTTGCAACAGGCGGGCTTCGACGTGATGCGTGGCTTCGTGCGCCTGGTAAATCAGACCCGGAGCATTCCGACGTTCGAAGCACTGGTCGGTCTGCTACGGAGCCAACCTTACGTGGGATATGAGCCCAACCTGCCCGAGCAGAACCGACAGGCGTTTCGCGAGTTGGCCGAGAAGCGGGCTCGCACGGAACTCAAACGCGCGGACGGTTCGTACGACTTGGACTTCGTGAGGCTCGATTTGTTGGCTTTCAGCGTGTAATGGGCCAACGTCTTTTTCGTGCCGGCACAATCAAGAAATCCGATGCGCGTGGACAGTCGAAAAAGTCCGTCACCCCTATCCTGATAACTAGCGAGCAGTTGCAGCTTCATGAAGGGACATCCCCAAGCGAAATGCGTACGCGATAACGGCGGCCTCCAACTCGACACCGTCCCAAACGATCACCGCATCGTGACCTGAGACCCAGAGCTTGTCGATGCTGCCAGGGAACGAGCGCACTGACGTTTGAACCTCCGAGGTCAACACGCGGGCGACATCGGTGCCCCAAGTGTCGTACTTGCCGGATAGCGGCCCATCCCCACTGCGGTTGGATAGTCCCATCACGGAGCCGATGGTGCTGATGATGACATCGCGCCTAGTCAACCCCACCTCAACACCCGCAACGGTCGGACACTGGATACCGACCATCGTTTGTCCCTTGGGACAACTCCTCATGTAAGGGACGACGCAAAGCTCCACGTGAATGCCGTTCAAGGTTCCGGCGGCGAGTAGCAATTTCCTTCCGAACCCAATGAAAGGATACTCGCGAAAGTATTTGACCGAACATACGCCCTTGTCCGATGGCGAAAGGCCCAATTGCGAACACAGGGCCAAGAACGTACGTCCAGCCCGCTCGTCTCTTTGCTTCCAATTCATCAAAATGAGGAGGATTGCGACGAGGGCGACCGCGGCGACAATCCATACCACCAACAATGGGCTGCTTGGTCCGTTCATGTGCGTGGTCGTCATGTTAGACCAAGGGTCGCGGGGCTTCGATGCCAATTTGAGACGCCTTGAGCGATTCCAAAGCGAAGCTTCTGTCAGTTGCCGGGCATTCAGCGGTCAGCAGCGAGCCGCGGATGTTACTTCTGAGACACGACACTTGCAATGAGAACTTTGTCGGCCGCATACAGCCAAATCTCAATTACGAGGCGAATTGTTCGCCTTGCGCTAGCGCGCCATTATCTTTGGAAGCAAAGCGTCAAAGTGGCGAGGTACGTTCTCGAATGAGTTCGGCTTTGACATAGAAGCTATCCAACGCGAAGGTTTGCGCTGAGAGACTAGGCGAAGTCAGTCTGAGCACGCGGGCGGCGGACTATGCCGCCCTTCGCGGCTTTCTATTCCGAGGCTGAGTGGATGGCTCGAGTGAAATGCGAACTCGTGTGCCGGTTGCCTTTGCGATACGTTCCAAGGTCGTGAAACTTGGCTTGGCAGTTCCGCTTTCAAGTCGCGCGATAGTCGATTGCGACGTCCCCATACGCTCCGCCAGCTGCTGCTGCGACAGATTAGCCCGGATACGCGCTTCAATGAGCACACTCGCAATGGTGAACTCCTCCTCCATCGCGTCAAAGCCAGCTTTGAAGCCTGGCTCCTTCATCCAACGCTTCTTCAACCTACTGATCGGAATCGCCATCACTCAACCTCCTTGGCTCGCGTGCGCGCAATATCGAGCGCTCGCTGCGGCGTCTTCTGAGTCTTCTTGGCAAATGCGTATACCACCACAACGAGGTGGCCGACGACCGTCACATATATGGCGCGGGCAATTCCATCCTTACCCTTAATGCGCATCTCCCAAATCCGACCTTCCAAATGCTTGATGTGCGGCTCGTGCATCGCATCCAGACCGTGCTTCTCGATGAGTTCGACGATTCGTAGGAATCTCTGCCGGACGTCGACGGCGAGCGTATCGAGCTCTCGTTCGACTCGCCGATCAAGGAGTTCGACCTTCCAGACCACAGACAGACTATATCTCAAAAAAGAGATAGTGTTCACCGTGCCCTTCTGGCCCACACTGCCACTTCAGGGTGGGCCTTCCTGCACTTTCCCGCGTCTTCCTGCACCTTCGTGCAAGTGATTCCCGCTACTTGCAGCTTCCTGCACGTTCCTGCGGGTTCCGGCGCCGAGAGGCGTGAAGGTTCAAGTCCTTTCTCGTGCACTAAAAGGAAATCATTGGAGATTGCGATGGGGTGTCGTTGGGTCGTTTGAGGGTGAGGTTGTAACGCCGGCTAGATTGCCGGCTAAACCCCCTCCGTTGAACCAGCATCACTGCAATTGTCGTTGGCGGGTGAACCTATTGTTGCGAACTCTGGAATCGCCTCGTAAAGCGGCGCGAACCTGTCCTTACCGAAAACCCGATCGGCACAGAAATCGTGCTGCCTCCCGCACGTACCGATGATGAAGGCCGCCCACTTCGGGCAGTTCAATTACTTGTCCCAATTCTGTTCCCTGCACAGGCCTCGATTCGGGGGCGTCGCCTTCCAATGACAAGTGACATCGGGATCGATGGTAGTATTGAAAGGAAGGTGGCAGTTGGAACCACGAAGAAGTCGAGGGAAACCAAGTCCATAACGTGGTTATCCAGAAATGAGCGCCAGGTCGGAGACGGTGGTTTCCGGTGCCGCACCATATACTTGGCCACAGTCGATCGGGAAACGTTGATGCCTATTTTAGCCAGCTCGTTGCGTATTCGCGGTGCTCCCCAGGTTGGATTGGAGGTCGACATCTTACGAATCAAAGCGCGCACTTCGCGGTCCAATTCAGGGCGTCCGTCTCGGCGACGGATTTTGCTTGCCCAGAAGCGACGAAATCCTTCGCAATGCCAACGAATGACAGTAGCTGGCTGCACGATGGCGAGCATCTTCTGCCAACCGGTCCACAATCGGAATAGGACCACCCATAACTTCCGGTCGGATGGCTTGAGCCAAACGCGCTTCGTGCCAAGCGTTCGTTTCAGAACCCCGATTTGGTGCCGCAAAGCAAGGTTCTCAAGGGCTAACTCGCGCTGAGTCTTGAAGTACGAAAGAATGGCTCCGATGAGGCTTGAGATCACAATGAACATCGCAGTTCAGCTTGACCACGGCCACGCGAATTCTTCAGGAATTTCAACAGCGACGAGTTTATGGTAACCACAGGCTCCACCCATTTGTGAACGCCCCCCCTTGCCACCAAATCCACCGCTTCCGCCCGCGGCAACGGGCACGCAGGACTTGCTAGCGTCGCCCGTGAACCCCCCGCACAATCCAAGACTTCGGCGCAAATGCCCGAATAACAACAGCGCCCATGGCTAGACGAGCTCAGGTACCGTTGGCTGGACGGCTACGTTCCGACCCGAATGTGAGCCGAACGCTTTCTGCAGCGATTCATTCAAAACCTGACCGAGTCGCAATACATGAGGCAACTCCAGCACCGTTTGATGACCACCGGTTAACGTATACACTTCATGAGCCGCGGCGTACTGGGTCCACGCGAAACGAGGATCGACGTTATGCGAGATGCCCTGCAGCCAAGGGTCTTCGGTAATGTACATAACGATCAGGCCAGGATAGTGCCGGGGGGTATACTGCTCGACAACGTCCCTTGTCGCTCGCGTGATGACACGGAAGTCTTGGGTTTCATTGTCTACGAACCCATCCCGCTTCGCCTTCTGCACGGCACTTGCCACTTCGGCCAAGTCCGCCTGGTTTGCGCGTCGTGTCAATAACTTCTCACGCCCGAAAGCCAGCAAGCTCTTTCTTTTCTCCCGAGCCTCGCGCAGCTGATACTGCAATCGTTGTGCCTTGAACCTAAGCTTGTTCAGGAGCCCCCAGGCAAAAGCAGGACACCAGCAGTCGATCATGCTCAACAATGCAGTCTCTTCGCCGTCCCTGAGCAGCTGCTGCGCCATCTCGAAAGCAATGGTGCCGCCCGCGCAAAAGCCAATAAAATGGTAAGGCCCGTGTGGTTGTTGTTTTCGGATGAGTCTCAGGTATCGGTCCGCTCGCTTCTCCACTGATTCGATATCACTTGCACGCGTGGGGAACGCGGACGAAAGGGCATACAGCGGTTGATCCGTGCCCAACTGCGAGGTGATATGCTGGCTGAACGAAAAGATTCCGATCGCCGCACCGCCTGGGATCCAATAAAGAGGGGCCCTCGTCCCTGAAGCCTGAAGGGGCACTAGGCTGTGCGGACCGTCTTTGTTCTCCGTATCCTCCACGTGCTTAGCGAGTTGGCGTATCGTCGGAGCTTCGAACAGTACGGTCAGCGGCAAACGCTTACCGAATGTTTGGGTAATCCGCCCCATAAGCTTGATCGCCAGCAGCGAGTACCCGCCAATATCGAAAAAGTTGTCGTTTACTCCGAGGTGCCCTATCTCGAGTACTTCCTGCCAAACACTAGTTAGTCTACGCTCGAAGTCTGATCCGGGTGCCACGTATGTGTCCGAACGGACAGAAACGTCGTCGGCATTTGGCGCAGGCAAGGCGTTGCGATCGATTTTGCCATTCGGCGTCAACGGCAGCACGTCCAGCATGACGAAGTGGGCTGGCACCATATAGTCGGGCACGGCTGCACGGAGACGTGCTCGCAACTCGTCCAATAAATCCCCAGCCTGGCTATTTGCCACCACATACGCAATAAGTTGCTTTTCACCCGGCTTGTCTTCGCGCGCCATCACCACGGCATTCCGGATGTCGGGATGTCTCTTGATGTTGGCTTCGATCTCTCCGAGCTCGATTCTATAGCCGCGAAGTTTAACTTGGTGATCGGTCCGACCGAGGCATTCCAATCGACCGTCCGCGCGCCATCTAGCCAAGTCTCCCGTCCGATAGATGAGGGTGTTGGGTACAAACGGATTCGGAACAAAGTGTTCACGCGTGAGTTCTTCGCGACGCACGTACCCCCGTGCCAAACCACGACCGCCTATATACAATTCGCCGACGGCGCCAAGCGGAACCAGAGCCGTGTGTCCATCCAACAAATAGACCTGCGTGTTGGCAATGGGCCGACCAATTGGCGGAATAGTGTCGGCAACGGTTACTCTATGAATCGTCGACCATACGGTCGNNTCACATGTTCCATAGCTCAGCACAACGTGAGAGCAGGGCCTGCGCAAGGTCAGGGGGCATTGCTTCTCCGCCGCACAGAGCTTTGAGGTTCGTCGAACCCTCCCACCCCGCGTCGATCAATGCCCGCCAAGTGGCTGGTGTCGCTTGCAGATATGTGCAACCGCAGTCCCCCAGTTTCTTTGCTAGTCGATCTGGATCAATTACCTCGTCGCGGCTCGCAATCACAACCTTTGCACCGGATATCAGTGGCAAGTACAGTTCAAGCCCAGCAATATCGAAGGACAATGTCGTAATGGCGAGCAAAACGTCGCTCGCGCGCATGCCCGGCTCGTTTCTCATCGATGCGAGGAAATTCACGATTGCGGCGTGCGGGATTGCGACGCCCTTTGGCATTCCGGTCGACCCGGACGTGTAAAGCACGTAGGCCAGGCTTTCCAAGTTTGGTTTGTTGGATAGGGACGCAGCACCCGTGGCCTTTGCAATCATTTCCCAGTCGCGGTCGAGATGCACGACAGTCTCTGGAAGGATTTTTTGAGTCGCGTCCAGGCCGCGGTGCGTTATGACTACCCGCATTTGCGCATCTTCGATCACATAACCCAAGCGGTCAGGCGGAAATGAGGGATCCAATGGTACATAGGCACCACCAGCTTTGAGAATTCCTAACAGGCCTACGACCATGTCCAACGACCGCTCAACGAGTAGCCCGACGAGCATATCGGGGACCACCCCGAGGCCGATCAGATAGTTTGCCAGTTGGTTCGATCGCTGCTCAAGCTGACTGTAGGACATTTCCTGCCCTTCGAAAACCAGAGCGATGCGGTCCGGTGTTTTCGCAGCATGCAACGAAATCATCTCGTGCAAACACAAGTTGCTTTCATCGAATTCGAGACTTGTTCGATTCCACTCCACGACAAGCTGCTCTCGATCGAGATCGGCAACCATCGGGATGCGCGCTATGGATCGCTCTGGATTGCTAACGACTTCCTCAAGGAGCCGCACGTAGGAACGACTCAGTCGTCGGATCGTATCGCTTTGAAACAGGCCGGTACTGTATTCAATCAAGCCTTCTATGCCGACTTCGCTTTCCGACAAGACAAGCGACAGATCGAATTTCGATGTTCCCGTCTCAAGTTCGTAATTCCCCGAAACTTTTGAAACTTGTGACACGCCATCGCGACTGTGGAGGATGAACATCACCTGAAAGAGTGGCGTTCGTCCTTGGTCCCGCTCCGGTGACAGCTCAACAACGAGTCTTTCGAATGGCAAGTCAGAATGAGCATGGGCACCAAGCGCACGGACGCGAACTTGACGCAGTAGTTCGGTGAACGTCGTGGCGTCGCTGAACTGATTTCGCAATACGACGGAATTCAAGAAGCAGCCAACGAGACCCTGAGTTTCCGTGTACTTTCGGCCGGAAATGGGGGTTCCTATGAGAATATCGTCCTGCCCCGTATAGCGGTACAACAGTGAGGCGAATGCAGCTTCCAGTAGCATGAATGGCGTGGCTTGCTCACGCCTTGCGAGAGACTGTAGAGACGCCAATGTTGCTTTGGATATCGTGAATAGCTCACAAGCTCCGCGAAACGTGGGAGATGCGGGCCGTGGCTTGTCAGTGGGCAATGCCAACACGGGCATGGCGCCTTTGAGTTCACTCTTCCAGTACTCGATTTGATCTTCTAGGACGGCACCCTGCAACCAAGCCCGCTGCCATAGGGCGTAGTCGGCGTATTGGATGGCTAATGGCCTTAGGGGGGACAATCGCCCGGTGGAATGAGCTGCATAAAGGGCCCGGAGTTCTTCTTGGATTACCTCCATGGACCATTCGTCAGCAATGATATGGTGTATGACGATCAGTAACCTGTGTTCTGTTGCTGATACGCGCACCATACATGCGCGCACCAAGGGCGCCTTCGCGAGATCGAACACTTTGCGCCCCTGCTCGTGGACTGCTTTGAGCCACTCGTTCTGCAACTCCGATTCAGGCGCGGACCTTAGATCGATTTCTGTCAGGTCAAGCTCGCAGGATGGCGAGATAATCTGCATGAGTTGCCCATCGATACGCTCGAACGCAGTGCGCAACACTTCGTGTCGAACGAGTAGCTCGTGTAACGATTTTGTCAGCGCGTGAACGTCCACACTCCCAACAAATGGAATGAAGTCCACGATGTTGTAGGCTGGGCTGTTGGGGACGAGTTGATCAAGTATCCACAATGGCTCCTGAGCGAACGATGCGACCAAGGTGTCATCGTCGTGGCGAGACGGAATTCGAATGACCTCTGGAGTCTCCCCCTTGGCTTCGGCAACGAGAGTCGCAAGCGATTCGAGTGTGGAATTTTCAAACAGCGCCTGCGTATCCAAGTCTACGTCCAGGCGATCGCGAATCTGCGCCAAGACCCTGATGGCGAGTAATGAGTGGCCTCCCAAATCGAAGAAGTCGTCCTCGACACTGATAGTTTCAACCTTCAGCAATTCGGCCCAGATGCTCGCAATTGCAAGCTCAATGGCGTTGCGCGGAGCGACGACATTCCTCGCGCTCTGGTCCCTTGCTTCCGATAGCGCAGATAACGCCCTACGGTCTACCTTGCCGTTGATGGTCAGCGGCAAAGACTCCAAGAAGACGAAGTGAGCGGGTACCATGTACTCCGGGAGCTGCCGTTTGAGAAACTCCTGCGCTATTTCGCTCGAGAGTTGGTGCCCATCGCGGACAACGACGTATCCAACGAGTTGCTTGTTCCCAGAACCATCGTCACGGGCCAACACGGCACTCGACTGCACCGCGGGATGACTCGCGACGGCGGCTTCTATCTCACCCAACTCGATGCGATAGCCGCGCACCTTGACTTGATCATCGACCCGACCGAGGAATTCCAGAACGCCATCAGGTCGACTGCGGACGAGATCGCCCGTCTTGTAAAGAAGTGCGCCCGCCCGCCCAGAGAAACGGTCCGGAAGAAACCGCTCGTGCGTCAACTCCGGCCGGTCGAGATATCCTCGCGCTACACCTGCGCCGCCAATATACAGTTCGCCCATGGTGCCCACGGGGACGGGTTGTCGATCGTCGTTGAGGACATACAGTTGAGTATTCGCTATTGGGCGCCCGATTGGCACCGACCCGCTGTGGGGATCTGATGGAGTCACCTCGTGAATACAGCATCCAACGACGGTTTCCGTGGGGCCGTATTCGTTGATCAGGCGGGTATTGGGGGCTCGCTCACGCCAGAGACTCACACTTTGCGCAGATAGATTCTCTCCGCCGATCACGAATGTCTTGGTTAACCCGGCGAATTCGTCAGCACGCAACTGATGCGTGAGTACGTCGAGATGCGCAGGTGTGATTTTAACCAGACATCTGTTCTTGCGTTCCCGCAGCGCGGCTAACAGATTCTGCGCTCCAACATCCTCTGCCAAGAGCTCGACTTGCGCGCCAGCGAGCAATGCCGGATAGAGACTGGTTACCGTCAAATCGAACGCGATGGAACTGTGGACAGGGACTGAGCCGCCCGGCTCAACTTCATAAGTGTTGATGGCCCAGCTGAGATAATTCACGAGGCCGGAGTGGACAATCATGGCGCCTTTTGGCTGACCCGTGGAACCGGAGGTGTACATTACGTAAGCTAGGTTCGATGGGCTGGTCACGACATTTGGGTTTTCGGCGCGCTGTCGTCCAATAGCCACCCAGTCGTCGTCGAGATAGACGATCGAGGTACCAGCGGAAGCGAATCGATCTGCGTGCTTTTTTTCGGTAAGTAAGACGCTCATTGCCGCATCTTTGACCATGAAAGACAGCCGATCCGGCGGGTACGCCGGATCAAGAGGCACATACGCTCCGCCCGCCTTCCACACACCCAACAGACTGATCACCAGCTGTGGGTTACGCTCCAAACAAATTCCCACCAGTTGATCAGGGCCGATCCCGCGGGCACACAGGAAATGGGCAAGTTGGTTTGCTCGTTGGTTCAGCTCTCGATATGTGAGTTGGCGCTCATTGTGAGTAACTGCAACGGCATCAGGGCTACGCTCTACCTGTTGCTCAAAGAGTTGATGTGCACAAACGTCTGGATATTCGACATGAGTGCCACTCGACTCGGAATGTTTGCCCACTGAATTGCCAAGCCTGACTTGATTATCCCCGTTGCGCATGTCCGCCTCGTGATTGCAAACTATTCCATTTAGAGTGACGATGCTATGAGTTCTAGCATGATTTCATTGGTGCCAGCGTAAATGCGTTCTACTCGGCTATCCACCCACATTCGCGCTATAAGATACTCACTCATATAACCATAGCCACCGTGTAATTGAACGCAATCGTCGATGATACGGCACTCACGCTCAGTGCTCCAATACTTAGCCATCGCAGCGGTAACCGGATCGAGCTGATTGTTGATGAATCGCTCGATGCAACTATCCAAAAATACACGCCCGACTTGTGCTTCGGTCTTACACTTGGCAAGCACCGTGCGTGTGTTTTGATAGTCCATGAGGGATTGCCCCGCGACCGTGCGATCTTTGACGTACTGAGTCGTGATGGTTACAGCCTGTTCCGCGGCCGCAATCGCCGCAACCGCAACTGACAGGCGCTCGTACACCAAGATGTTCATCATCTGAAACACCCCCTTGCCCTCTGTGGCGCCAAGGAAGTTGGATGCGGGGACTCTCACATTATCGAAGAAAACCTCGCATGTATCATGGCCGTTCCTGCCAATCTTCTCCAGTGGCTTTCCGACTCGATATCCCGCGAGATCCTTCGTTTCGACGCAAATGAGCGAGATGCCTTTGGGACCGGTCGCTTTCGTGTCGGTTTTGACAGCAAGGCAGACGAGACCGGCAAGCAGAGCGTTGGTGATGAATGTCTTCGAACCATTGATTATGTAGTCGTCGCCTTCACGCCATGCAGACGTCCTGATGCCTTGCAGGTCAGATCCCGCGCTAGGCTCGGTCATCGCAATCGCCCCAATTAGTTCCCCGCGGGCCATCGGAGGCAGCCATCGGCGTTTCTGCTGCTCGGTGCCGTAGGTAACAACATAGTGGGCGACGATGCTTTGAACACTCGCGCCGAATTGCACACCAGCCCGGGCCAGTTCTTCCAGAACCACGGCTTCGTGCGCAAACGTTCCCCCGCCACCTTCGTACTCCTCGCTTATGTCTGGGAGTAGCAGGCTGAGGGCCCCTGCCTTCGTAAACGCATCTACGTCGGGTCGATGTTGTTCGCGCCAGCGGCTTTGGCAGGGTACCAGTTCCGCCTGAATGAATTGGCGAACGGTATTTCGGAACATCCGAACCTCGTCCGTCTGCCAAGGTGACTCATATGCTCGTATCGCCATATTTCAGGGTCTTTCGGGGCTCGAGAAATTACCCGGAGTCTACCTGCCGCTGGGGGTATTTCCCAGCGGTTTTTTGGGATTTGCTCTCGCATTCGACCGCGAGGTTGAGTCATCGCTTGTGAAGATACTTGGCTTTCTGCGGCCAGGGCGTGAAAGACGTGACGCCAGTCACGGATGACATTCGTCCACAAACGGAGTGTTTGATATTTGTCTAATGTTCCGGGTCGTGTGCCAGGCGAGGCGTCACAGCATCCTGATGGACTCCCAGAACAGCTCGGCCAGAGGGGTCAGCGTTGCGTGCGAAACTTGCATCCCACTTGATCGCAGTCGGAGTGCTGCACGCTATGCTTGGGCCTCCAGGAACAGTGCGGGCGGCCGCCTCGCCTGGAAAGTGGCTATCGAAAACTTCACGATACATGTACGCCTCTTTAGTGAGCGGAGTGTTATGAGGAAACCTGTACTTGGCATTCTCCATTTGGGTATCACTGATGCGACCCTCAGCCGTGGACTTCAGGCTGTCGATCCATCGGTAACCGACCCCGTCCGAGAACTGTTCCTTTTGCCGCCAGAGAGTTTCATTGGGTAGGTAGCCCTCGAATGCCTTGCGAAGCGGGTATTTTTCGATTTTGCGCTCGCCCACCATCTTCTCGGCGGGGCTAAATGCCATAGCGGTGTCCAGAAAATCGCGATCAAGGAATGGTACGCGCACCTCGATGCCCCATGCTGCCATAGTCTTATTTGCGCGGAGGCAATCATATTTATACAAGGAGTCTAGTTTACGTACGGTTTCCTCGTGCAGCTCCTTGCCGTTGGGTGCTTTGTGAAAGTAGAGGTACCCGCCGAACACTTCATCAGCTCCCTCACCGGAGAGCACCATCTTGATACCCATGGCCTTGATTCTGCGTGCCATAAGGAACATTGGTGTCGATGCTCGAATCGTAGTCACGTCATAAGTCTCGATGTGATAGATTACGTCACCAAGAACATCCAAGCCTTCCTGCACCGTGAAAAGAAATTCGTGATGCACCGTGCCAATGGCCGCGGCAACTTTTCGTGCCATGGCTAAATCGGGTGAGCCCTCCAGACCTACTGCAAATGAATGTAAACGCGGCCACCAGGCAGCCACCTTGCCGGCCTCCTCCACGCGGTTTGGCGCATAACGCTGGACGATGGCTGAAATGACTGACGAATCGAGGCCACCAGAAATCAGCACGCCGTAGGGAACGTCGCACATAAGCTGCTTTTGCACGGCGGATTCCAGTGCTTCTTTGAGACCGACGAGATTCAGGGGAACATCTTTCACTGCGTCGTAGTCGCGCCACTTAGGGGTGTAGTACTGGGCTGGCATTGCCATGCCTTTGGCGAAGTAATGCCCGGGAGGGAAGTCCTCGATATGGCGACAAAAGGGAATGAGTGCCTTCATCTCCGACGCGATATGTAGATTGCCGTGCTCGTCGCGGCCATAATACAAAGGCACGACGCCGATGGGATCTCGGGCAATCAAAAAAGTATTGGAGCGCTTATCGTAGAGCACGAACGCGAAGATTCCGCTTAGCTTATTCAGGAACTCTGTCCCGTATCGCTCGTAGAGTGGGATTATGATTTCACAGTCGGAACCCGTCTTGAAGGCGAAATTCGGAAAATCTGCCCGCAGTATCTGATGGTTGTATATTTCGCCATTTACAGCCAAGTGGATGCTTTCTGTCGTGTCCGTGAGGGGCTGCGCTCCGTGTTCGACATCGACGATAGAAAGGCGCTCATGAGCCAAAACAGCAGACTCGTCAGCGTAGACTCCGCTCCAATCGGGACCTCGGTGCCGCAGCATCCGGGCCATCGATACCGCTCTCTCGCGTAGGGCGTTTGAATTATCGTGGATGTCAAGAATGCACGCAATGCCACACATAAAAGGCAAACCTCCTTGGGTCTGTCTTTCGACGTCCAGAGCCCAATCGCACCTACGGAACAGTGCCAATGCTAATGGTTCTGCGTCCTCTCGGCAACCCTAGGCCCAATCGAGGTTCGTTGTTCGCCTCAATTCAGGCGAATTCGAACACCATGGTGCCGCTCCCAAGCTGACCGAGGCTGTTGTCGCCCCAGCATTGAACGGTGCCACCGTGGAGCAACGCACAAGATTGGGCCTCGCCGGCCGAAAGAGCAGTAGCGGTTGCGATGCCCAACACCGTGCCGCGTGAACAACAGTTGTCTGTCGCAGTGCCGTTACCCAGCCGGCCGTATCTGTTGTCGCCCCAGCACTGAACCGTGCCATCGTTCATTAGCGCGCAGGCGTGCTGGCCGCCTGCCGCAACGGCTGTGGCGCTGCTTATTCCCGGAACAGTAACGAGGCTCATATCGTAGCGAACGACATCTGTACCGATACCTATCAAACCCGTAGTATCCACGAATTCATGGCGGCCCTTACGCCGCCTCACGGCCGTAGTACTTCAGCAATCCGCCGAGACGTGACCGACATCGGATTACGCCCGCCGCTGAGTTGTCGTTCTCTGACACCTGTCGCGGCACGATCAGCTGTCCGCCCAGCCCTTGATGGAACCGCTCCGTCAGATAACGCGCAATAAACTCGCGAAGAAGGAGTCGAAGGTGCCCTTCCCCAAAGATGACGAAATGATCGAGGCACTCCGTGCGAACCGTTCTCACGAACCTCTCGGCGTACGGACTGCAGTTCGGGCTGCTTGCCGGAATTCGTACGGACTTCACGCCACCTGACTGGAGCAGCGCGACCCACGCCTTCGTGAAGAGTGGATCTCGATCGTGAATCAGGTGTGTCGCGTTTCGAAGAAATCCATCTTCTGGATCAAGCAGATTGCGGGCCACTTGCAACATCCAGGCACCATCTGGATTGATCCGCATTCCGGCGACATGTACAGCCCGGGAGCGAAGCTCGATGACAAAGAACACCATGTATCGGACCGTGCCAAACACGCCCAGCGTCTCGACGGCAAAGAAGTCGCACGCATAGAGCGTCTCCCAGTGGCTCCGAATGAACTGCTTCCAGGTCCGCTTGTTCTTTCGTTCAGGCGCTGGCTCGATACCTCACCTCGGGTTGGGTATGCCCCTAGGTGGAGCCGACACATCGGCATTGGGTCAAGGGTCGACGTCACTCTCTTGCTTCATCAACGACACCGAGCTGCGCGGCCATGGTTCAGGATCGAGACCTTTCGCTTGTTCGCAGTGCTCACGAGTGAGATACCAGGAAAGGACCTTGTCGGGCCTGTACGCCACTAACTGAGTACTATCATACTCGTCGTGTTGTCGAGTGGATCGCGACCAACGGATGAGGTCAATGCGCTGCTGGTTGAACTGAACGACCGCGTAGTCCCACACGCAACCATTGGTCATGGTCCAATCGGCGGTCGTCACCTCTGGGCACGCAAGCAGGATCAGGGGCTCCTTTTTGTTAAAGGAGTATTGCACGGTCTCTTTACGGGTCCCAAGCGGGAGATTGGATTTGTGGCGCACTAATTGGCCTTGGTAGGGGCCGTTGGGTTGAAACTGCCATTGGGAACATTGGTGTTGCGCAGGTCCGTTTCCCCAGTAAATCGTGCCTTGTTTTCGGACGAATTGCATGAACTCTTCGAGTTTGCCTGGCGCATGACGGTAGCCCAGGGGGATACGCGGCGTGCCGTGCTCGCCAAACAGCATCCCGGCGGCGCAATCGTAGTCTGGCTCGTTGGTCTCTGGGATTTCCATCCATCCGAACAATTCCCCTGCCGGAAACTCGGCAGCAACTCTCACGTATTTTAGCGTAGCATCCTTCTCACCCAGCCGAAGCTTGCCGCACTTCACGTAGGAGAAAGGTTCGCCCCCCGGCGCCAGCAAGAGTTCGCGAAACAGGCCGTAGCGAACGACCACGGTATCCATTTTGGCAGGACAAGCTTGCTCGACTTGCGAACTACCCTGAGGCATGGCGCGCGGTATCCAAGCCTGTAGCGTGTTTGAAGGACGTCGAGCAAACCCTCCCGAAGCTTCGACGCGTGGAAAACCGGTCTCCACTGGCAGCCAATCGGGCCGCTTGGTGTCGGAACCCAACATCACCACGGTACCCTTTCGAAGAAAGCCCATGACTTGGCCCTT
>PMCK01000515.1:0-2773 GCA_003154095.1 Myxococcales bacterium
GCGCAAAACACACTCGGCAACCTCGTGGCAGGACTCTCTCTCCTGCTCTATCGGCCTTTCAAACTGGGTGACCGAATAGAGGTGTTGGCCCCCTCCGGAGTGGAAACCGGGATCGTTGAGAACCTCACTCTTGGTTACACGCTGCTGAGAACGGACGACAATCGCCGGGTGGTTGTGCCCAATAGCCTCATGGCCAGTCAGACGAGTATCAACCTCACAGGAGACGATCCGCGTATCATCTGCTCCGTCCCGATAACCATTGGTCACGGTGCGGATATTGATAAGGCACGCAGCATCCTGATCGCGCTGGCCGGCAAGCATCCACACGCAGAATCGGTCTGCGGATGCCCGCTGACGCAAGTGGGAAGTTCAGGGATGGTGCTCACCCTCGACGTGTGGTGCGCCGATGCTCTGGCCGGGATCGCGCTCAGATGTGATTTGTTGGAGCAGGCCACGAGGCGTTTTGCCGCGGAAGGCATCGTTGTTCCGTTTCCGCCGACCATCCGGGTGTTGAACGACGTGGACCTTGCTAACGGAGCACAAAAAGCGGTCAGGCCGGTGTAACAATCACCACCTCGTCTAGACACGACACCGTAGCAACCGTGTTTCCCCTAAAACCCACGCGGCAAGCGCGGCGCGTACTTGGTATGCAGAAGGTGGTGGGCCTTTTCGCTGCACGGTTTGCCGAGGAACTCGTTGTAGATGGTCTGAACGGCTGGGCTCTTGTGCGCCTGACGGATGGGCATGCCGCGATCTTCGGCGTACATGGCCTCGCTGCGCCGGCGACGGGTTTCCTCGTCAGTGGGCAAAGGCTGGCCGCCGCCACCGATGCACCCACCGGGGCAGGCCATGACTTCGAGGAAGTGGACTTCCTCGCGCTTGGCACGGATGTTTTCGAGGATCTTGCGTGCATTGGCAAGTCCGTTCACAGCACACAGTTTGATCTCGCGATCGCCAATTAGCACCGACCCGCGTTTGATCCCGCCGGTCCCACGCAGAACTGAATATTCCATACGCGGCTCCGTTTTCGGATCCATGATTGCGGCCACGGTACGCAGGGCCGCCTCCATCATGCCCCCGGTGACGCCGAAGATGAGGCCGGCGCCCGTGGCGACGCCAAGAATGGGATCGAAGGACGATTCGGGCATGGATGGCAAGTCCATGTCGTGCATCCTGAGCAAGTCGCCAAACTCGCGCGTAGTCAGGACGGCGTCCACCTCCGGCGTGCCATCATCTAAACGGAGCTCGGGGCGCTGGATTTCAAACTTTTTGGCCGAACATGGCATGATGGAAACGTTGAACAACTTCTTGCGGTCGATGCCGTTGCGCTCGGCGAAGAAGGTCTTGGTCAGCACGCCGACAATCTGTTGCGGCGACTTTACCGACGAGGTGTAGGGGATGAAGTCGGGGAAGAAGTGCTCCATGAATTTCACCCAGCCCGGCGAGCAACTGGTGATGAGGGGAAACGGCCCACCGTTCTGCAGGCGGCCGACCAGTTCGTTCCCTTCTTCCATAACCGCCATGTCAGCGCCGAAATCGGTGTCGAAGACATAGCGAAACCCGAGGCGCCGAAGTGCCGTCGGCAGTTTGCGGGTCAGCGACACGCCGGGCGGCAAGCCAAACAGCTCTCCAACCGTGGCCCGCACCGACGGCGCGATCTGTACCGTGACGATCTTCTGCGGATCCTCGAGGGCATCGGCAATCGCCCTGATGTAACTCTTGTCGCGGATAGCGGCGACCGGACACTTGAGGAGGCACTGCCCGCACAGCACGCAAACCGTATCAGCCAAGTCACGGTCGAAAGGTGGCATGACTGTCGTCGAGAAACCGCGCTTGACGAAATCGAGGGCATAGACGCCCTGCACCTCCCGGCAAACCTTCACACACTTGCCGCATAGAATGCAGAAGTCAGGATGGCGAGTGATGGCGACCGACGAGGTGTCGATGTCGTGATGCCGCCTTTCGCCCTCGTAGCGGATCTTTTCGATGGAGTACTCGCGGCAAAGGGCCTGCAGGTTGCACCGCTCATTGCGGATGCAGGTCTGGCAGGCGCGCGGGTGGTTGGCCAAGATCAGCTCGATGATGGTGCGGCGGGCGTCACGAAGCTCGCGGGTGTTCGTGCGAACGCTCATGCCCTCTTGCGCGGGGAATGAGCACGCCGGCTCAAGGCGAGTAGAGCCTCTGGGATTGGCGACTTCGACCACGCAAATGCGGCAGGCGCCCGATACCGTGAGCTGCTTGTCGTAGCACAGGATGGGGATGCGAATACCAAGTGTCTGCGCTGCTTCGAGCAGCGTTGTGCCGGCGGGAACGCGAACCGGCAGGTCATTAATGGTCAGATTGACAGTCGAACTTACGTCGGACATCTGGATGCTCCGTTCCTCTAGGTGCGCGCCACGGCGCCGAAGGGACAAACCCGGTTGCACTCGCCGCACTTGGTGCAGCGGGCGTTGTCGATGATATAGATTTTGCCCTTCTCGCCGCTGATACACTGGACGGGACAGCTCCGCGCGCACAAAGCGCAGCCGCGACAGTTGGCGAGAATGTGGTAGGTAAGCAGCGAGCGGCACACGCCGGCCAGGCAGCGATTGTCCTTAATGTGCGAGATGTACTCGTGCTCGAAGTAGCGCAGGGTCGATGCTACGGGGCTTGGCGCGGAGGCCCCGAGTCCGCAAGCCGACGTGCGCGAGATGACCATGGCCAGGTGGCGCAACTCGGTGATGTCTTCTATCTTGCCCTTCCCGTCCGTGATCCGTTCAAGGATCTCCAGCAT
>PMCK01000515.1:2846-3157 GCA_003154095.1 Myxococcales bacterium
TAGTCGACGGGCGTGTCCATCCGATCGGCCGGAATGCATCCGCCCGAGGGACCTCCGGTCTGTGCAGCCTTGATGGTCGAGCCTTCGGGCGCCCCGCCGCCAATGTCATACAAAATCTCGCGCATGGTGATGCCCATCGGCACTTCGACGAGACCGGTGTTCTTGATCTTGCCCGAGAGCGAGAAGATCTTCGTCCCGGCATTCTTCTCTGTCCCGACGCTGCGGAACCATTCCACGCCCTTGGCCATGATCAGAGATACGTTCGCGAGGGTCTCGACGTTGTTCACGCAGGTCGGGTGTCCGTCGAAGCC
>PMCK01000113.1 GCA_003154095.1 Myxococcales bacterium
CGTCTCATGCGCGAACTCGGAACTCCCTGGGTAGGACGGTTCGAAAACGTCAGGCCCATTTCGCCCGTCGAAACCCCAGCCTTTTACTACGACCTCTTAGCACCGAGCGCACGGCAAATAGATATCTGGCAAACGAGATACGAGCACGTNNTGCTGTCGGAGTCAGAACAGGCTTTATACCTCGACCAATATTCGCAGGCCCTCGACGTCGCTTATCCCAAGCAGATCGATGGCAAACGCCTATTCTCATTTCCGCGATTATTCATCGTGGCTGGGCTTAAAGGATAACGAGTTACCCTCGACTCTGGGATAGGAATTGGTCCAGGCCTAGCGCGAGCCAGAAGGGCTAGCCAGAAGCCAGAAGGGCCATAGTTGTAGAGCAACACGATCAAAATATCGGCACGTGATCACTGCCGGTGCCGGCGCCCACCAATGCCAATTCGGCTCTGATCACACCAGAAAGGCGCTTGACGCCTTCCATGATGTCTTGATCTTCCGCGTAGCTGAAATTCAAACGCAACGTATTGTGTCCCGTGCCATCGGGAAAAAATGGTTTGCCCGTCACGTAGGCTACGTTGTGATTGATTGCTTTGGTCAGAAGTTCCGTCGTGTCGATTACGGCCGGCAATTCTAACCNNGTGTCAATTACAGCGGGCAATTCTAACCAGAGAAAGAGGCCGCCCTGTGGGCGATTCCAGTGTACTACGGAGGGGAATTCATTTTGGATGGCTTTTAGCATCAAGTCGCGCTTGCACCGGTAGAGCGTGCAGATCTCCTCGATATGCTTGAATAACATATCGTGAGCCATTGCTTCGAAGACGCAGTATTGCCCGAATACCGACGAGCATATGTCTTGCGCTTGCTTGGCCAGCACGGCCTTTCGCATTAGGGTTGGCTCCGCTGCAAGCCAGCCAATCCTAAAACCCGGGGCAAGAATCTTCGAGAACGATCCCAGGTACGCAACGCGTCCCTCCTGATCCAGGCTTTTGATGGGCGCTACGGCCTGCCCTTCGTAGCGCAACAATCCGTACGGATCGTCCTCGATCACAAGGACGTCATATTGGGCTGCAAGTTGGTAAACGCGCTGGCGCCGCGAAAGGTCCATCGTGCGCCCTGTCGGATTGTCGAATGTCGGAACGAGGTAAACGATCTTGGCGCGACGATTTTCATTCGCAAGCGACCGAAGCTGCTCTTCCAGAGCATCCGGTATGATGCCGTCCGCATCGGTCGCTACCCCCTGCACGCGCGCTCTATAAGCATTGAATGTGAGCAAGGCGCCCAGGTACGTGGGGCTGGCCGTGAGCACGATGTCGTCTGGGTCGAGCAGCACGCAACACAGCAGGTTGAGCGCCTGCTGTGATCCTGTCGTGATAAGAATATTGTCGACGTCCTGCGGGGCGCCGTAATGTTGCCCCATGCCGCGGGCAATCGCCGAGCGCAGGCGAAAGTGCCCTTCCGTTGGTCCATATTGCAGGGCCTCGGGTGCATGATATTGCATTACGTGCGTGACAATTGTTTGCATTGCCGTCACGGGAAAGGCGGCAGGATTCGGGAGCCCGCCTGCAAAACTGATCATCTCCGGGCGGTCCAGCAGCTTCAACAATTCGCGAATTTCCGAGGCTCGCAAACGGCCGGCGACAATCGAAAAGAGGCGTTGCACGTCAAGTGTCATATGAGTTCCAAAAAGAGCCTACGAATTTTCCGGCATTGTGCCACGATTTTCGGGGCAAGGTTCTTGGGACTAGGCGTTGCAGCGCTCGACTCAGGGTTCGGCGCGCCGTTCGAGTGTCAAATGTTTCAAAACATTTTCGAAATGCGGGTCGCCATCCAGCAACCAGACTAGTCCTTCTTGCACGCGGGGGACCACGGGTCCGTCGGGGCGATGTCCAGCACCCGGCGCTGTGAGCAGCTTCGCTTCAATTCCAGCTCGCGTGAGCGTCAGCACGGCCTTCTGCGCGAGCAATCGGCAATGGTCCGTCCCACAAACAAATAGGACGCGCTGACCACCGGTTACTTTGAACTTACGAGCCGAGGGGGACGACCAAGTATCGTATCCGCCTTCAACTAGGAGGAGTCGAGGCCACCAGTCGCCGTGGTCGGCCACTGCGAGAACACCCATGCTGGCCCCTTGTGAGTAGCCCATGTAGACGATGCTCTGGGTGTGAATGGCTTGCGAATGTTTCTCGAGCAGCGCTGTGTGAGCGGCAACTAGCTCGTCGGATAGCTTCAAGTGGTTGGGGTAGTAGTAACCATGCGTAGGGTCTCGCGTGACCATTCGTTTGCCTCGCAAACAAAGCAACGCGGCGGACGGACCCAGTAGGTCTGCGTAATGATTACAGTGCCAATCCGCTTGACCCCCCGCACCATGTGTTATGACGAAGGCCGGTGCCGGTTTGCGATCTTCAGGGAGTCGAAGCACGGCCGGCTCGAAACCAACCAAAACTAAGCTCGTCGGGAGCTCAGTGGCAGCGGGTTGATTGGGCAGGGACTCGATTGTTTCAGGCCCGGGATGAGCTTTCTGGGGAACTGCTGGCTTGACTGTCCGGACTTGAGGTAAGGTCTTGGGCGGTTGTAATCGAGCGCCGGTGCAGCCAATTAGGGCCAAGGCCAACGCACATTGACGAAATCTNNAACCGCCTCGCCGGGAGAATTGGGTGAGCCGTGTCGGCTGGGACGTCATTGTCGTGGCGGGCATTGGTTGCTTGATGACTTTGCCTTTATGGTTAGCACATCGCCCGCCACTGCAGGACCTACCTCAACACGCGGCGGCCGTACAAATCCTGTCGCATTTCGGGGATGCTCGCTGGCACTTCAGCGATTACTTCACGATACACCTGGGCCGAACTCAATATCTTACGGTTTACTTGGCTGCGCTCCCCTTTGCGCGACTATTTGGTGCGCTGGCAGCGATGAAATTTATCATTGCCTTGACCTGGGTTGCGACGCCCCTATCCGTCCTCGCACTATTGCGGGCGATTGGCAAGGACGGTTGGCTAGCACTACTAGTATTGCCACTGACGTACAACGCGCATGCCCTCACGGGCTTCGTCAATTTCATCGCCGCAATTCCGCTGATGTTCTTTGGCATGGCTTACGCCATCCGGTTGTACCAAAAGCCGAGTCGCAAACGTTCTTGGCTGTTAGCGGGTTTGCTGCTCTTGACGTTTTATACGCATATCGTCCCGTACGGCGTGCTGCTACTAGCGGTTGTTGCGCTGGCATTCGATCGGAACATGCGCACTCTGCTCGGTCGATTGATACCCGTTGTACCCAGTGTAATAGCTGGGCTAATTTGGTTTTTTACCTCGCCCGCAGGTCTTACGCTTGCACGAATAACCAAGCCAGCGTCTGGGAGTCTACCGCCTCGATACGTGCAGCTTTCGGAGGCAATTCGCGCATTCGCAGACTGGCTGACCCCAGGGTTACCGGGCGACGCGGATCCAACGCGGTTTGCCATCTGGAGCCTCCTGTGCGCCATGTTATGGGCGCTTAGTGCGTCCCGCTCGCCG
Organism: Myxococcales bacterium; assembly: GCA_003154095.1. Taxonomy (GTDB): domain Bacteria; phylum Myxococcota_A; class Polyangia; order Polyangiales; family Polyangiaceae; genus FEN-1139. The sequence goes on from PMCK01000113.1 coordinate 3,510, forward strand.
TCGAATACCGACCAACCGGATTTTCAAAAGGGTCGCTCGGCGTCAATGCGGCTCGCGTTTCTCTTACCGCTCTGCATTGCTTGTTACTTCTGGCTCCCAGTTAGCTATGATTTCATCTGGCCCATTAGCTTGCGCTTCCCGTTGATTGCGGCGTACCTGTTGCCACTGTGGTTGGTGCACGCCCCAGCATGGGGTAGGCGAGCAGCGGGCGTTTTGTCGACGGCGCTTGCGGCATCGGCGCTCATGGATGTGGGCGGGGCCTTTCAGCAATTCGAACGAGTGGAGCTGCGCGGGCTAGACGAGGTTATTGCAAAAATACCTCAGGGAAGTCGAGTAGCAGGGCTCATTTTTAACCCCCAATCGAGCATTACGCGTCAAGCCTCGCTCCTTCAGTCCGTAGCTTGGGTGCAGGTTGAAAAGGGCGGTGCCGTGATGTTTACGTTTGCGGACTTTCCGCAATCACCGTTTTCATTCCGCTCTACCAATCGTCCCCCCATGGTACCGCCACGCTGGGAGTGGGAACCCGGCCGCGTTGATCCCAAACAAGATCTCAAGTGGTACGAATACGTGCTAGTTCACGCGGGGCCGGGCACGATTGCCGTCAGCTCGAATTTTTCACGCATCGCCCAAAACGGAACCTGGACGCTGTGGCATCAATCGAGCTTTGGTCCGAATTAATGGGACTCTTCCCGGCTGGTGAAGTCCTGTTTACTGGCGCAACTTGTAACGTCGGTGACCTGTGCCTTAGATTATCTCGCGCTACCTGTACGTTCACTACGCCCTTCGGGCGTTCCTCGCTGCGCGAGGACCGTCTACCTCCGTGAAAAAGTACAGCCTGCTGTACTTTTTCACTCCGGTTCGTTCTGACGTTTGACTGCGTGGGTTGTCTGGGGCCCGGCCCAGACAACAGCACTCAAGCAACGCCTACAAGCCGCAATGGTGTTGGGAATCAAGGCGCGTAGCAGGTAGCGGCAATGTAGGCGGTATCCGTGACGTCTTGGCTACCCTGGCGCTTGGAGTTCACGCTTCATGCAGCAAGTAGTTACTTCTGCGGACCTGGCAAGTTCTTAGATTCCGTGCCGTCTCGCCCCCAAAAAAGTTCCAAATTTCATCGTGGACGGGAAATCTTCAGCAATTGCGCCTGTTGAACGTGCGTTGTCGAACTTAATCGCCATCTATCGACGTGCACAACCCAAGGGCCGGTGGGATATTTAGCAAGTGTCTGGTCGAGTCACGGAAACCTTGAGCTAGGTACGTGGTTTGCATCGTCCAAAGGGGCCCACCATGATGTCCCAAGTGAATTCGCGTTTTAGGTTCGTCGGTAAAGGCAGTGTCGTCGCGTTTGCGGTCTTGTGCGCCAACGCGACCTCGGCACTCGCTCAATCCGAATCAACGGGGGATAGCTGGGGCGTTGGTTCAGCCGCGCATGACGACACGTCGGTCGGGCTTGCGGCAACGGTGAATGTGCCGGCTCCTGGGGGCAAGGGTCAGGTAATTCAGCATTCTACGGATAGCGTCGCGGGGACGCCTCCCCAGCCTGACGCCCGTCGTCCTTTGGAGCCCCCTCCGAGCTATTCGGAACCGGCCCCCGCTCAAGCGCAGGCAGCCGATTACGAGGATGCCGATCCGAGTGCTCTGGATGCCTTCCGATCTGATTTGGATCCCTATGGCCGCTGGGTCGACGATTCGAAGTATGGTCGAGTCTGGGTACCTGATGCGGGCTACGTCGGTTCCGACTTTGCCCCGTACGTTTCGAACGGTCACTGGGGCGCCGACGCGGATAACAATTGGGTTTGGATGAGTGATTACCCCTTTGGCTGGGTAGTCTTTCATTACGGTCGTTGGGTGTGGATCGACAGCGTGGGCTGGTCTTGGGTCCCCGGGCGCCGCTATGCACCCGCATGGGTCGTGTGGCGAGTACCTACGGATGATTACGCCTACGTCGGTTGGGCACCCGCTCCTCCTTACTACGCTTGGTACGGCACTGGCGTTTATTGGTTCAGTTACTATCCGCCGCTGCCGTTCGTGTTCTGTCCTAGTGCGTACCTCTTTTATCCCCATTTTGGCGCGTACCTGGTGAGAGATCGCTATTTTGCGGGCACGCTAGTTCGGCACTCCGCGTGGTACTCGACAGGCCCCGTGTATGGTCGAGGCTATTCGAGTCCGACTTTCGCTCGAGCGCGTGTGCCAGCGAATGCCGTGCCTTCGCAACGGGTGTCCGCTGATCCGCGCGCGCTGTCGATGTCGCGGCCTTCGGCCAATCCGAGTATTACTGGCCGGGGCTCATCGGCGCGGCTAAGTTCCGTTAACCCGGCGGGCGCTGGTCTTGCGCGAAACCCCAGCACCGGTTTTGGCACGCGTCCGGCGAACATGTCACCCGGGGCGTCACGGCCGTCCACCGTGATCGGCAGCAGCCGATACGGGGGATCGCCGTCATTTCGCTCGAACTCAACAGCCGGAGGTATTTATGCCAATGGCTTTAGCAGTCGACCACGGCCGCTCGTCGAGCGCTCCTCGCCCTACCAAGGCCGCCAAACGCAAACGCTAGGCTCGTTACCCAGCAGTTCGTACGCGTCACCGCGTTCGAGCGGCTCCTATTCATCACCCCGGTATTCGTCCCCCAGCAGTTCCTGGTCGGCCCCGCGATACTCTTCACCCAGCAGCTATTCGTCGCCGCGATACTCGTCACCGAGCAGTTCATACTCGGCTCCGCGGTATTCGGCACCCAGCAGCTCGTTTTCAGCCCCGCGTTACTCGGCGCCCAGTAGCTCGTACTCGGCGCCCAGTCATAGTTTTTCCTCGGGCTCCTCCGGTCACAGCTTTTCTGGCGGCGGCGGCGGGTTTAGGAGTGGAGGCGGGGGCGGGTTCAGGAGTGGTGGCGGCGGAGGCCGTCATCGCTAAGCTTCGAGGGTAGAAACCATGTGTAAACGAATCAAACGCATTGTCGTCGTTGCGGGGGTCGGTTTGCTATCGCAGGGTTGTGGTTACGACAACGGTCCTGAAACTCCAGTCTATTCCGGAACGGGGGTGCAGAACGGAACGATTCCGTATGCCAATATCGATGCTAACGCCACCATGATGGACATCAATCCCGGCAATGGCGTTGGCATGTTCGTAGAGTACGCCACGGGTGGCCTGTGGACCGTCAAATTCACTTGTGACACGACGCTCACCGGCATTACTTGCCCCTGGAGTATCGACGCCCAAACCCTCGATGGTTCGGCCATATCAGCCGTTGACCAGCAGAACCTCGATAGCGAAGACTTCATCGACCACTCGACGCCGAGTGTTCTAAGGTATGACGGGGTCACCACGACGGAACTCGACCAATTCACCTTCCAAACCGCGCCTGGTTTGCAGGTGGGCTTCGACATAATCGGTTTGCAATACGAGCCCAATCCCAATCGATACGTGTTTTGGATCGGTGACGGTGGACTCAATCGTGGCGTGTCATCGTTGAGTTTCAATCTGGTTCCGAATCCGGCGAACTAAGCGTTCTTCAGTAGGAGGCTGACGGATTTGGGTTTGGACTTGGATCAGCCTGATGGGTTAGCCGGAAGCCGGATAGCCTGATGGGTGAGACCGAAGCCTGATGGGGTTTCGCAAAGCGCGCGCCAGGCTCCGCCTGTCACATGCTTTGCATTCTTGGGAATGGTACCAACGGCGGGATTTCTCGGGGGGCGAAGTGCTCCTCTGCTGTGGAGGAGCACTTCACCATGAATCAAAGCAACAACATTAACTCTCCCAGTTCCTCGTTGCCGCATCATCGCTTGCATGTTTATCGTAAGTCACTCGAATTGCTCGCTGCGGTTCGAGCCGCCCAGGTTCGTGACGCGAAGCTGCGCGATGAAGCGTTGCGCGCAGCCAAAGGCACCTGCTTAAATATTGCAGAGG
>PMCK01000434.1 GCA_003154095.1 Myxococcales bacterium
GAGGGTGCGGGTCGGGTAAGTCGTGCCGATAAAGCACGTGCATACGCAATCGCACGCGGTGAGTGCGTTGAAGCGGTGGCAGCGGTCGAAATCGCGGGGCAGTCTGGGGATGCCGTGGATGAGGCCGTCGTCGAAGTAGTCGCAATTGGCAATGAGCTTTACTTGATGCTGGGCGGGTTGATTCGGTGAACCATCCGCCGCTTTGTGCGGCGGCTTCATACTGTTTGCAGGCGCCGGTGCCGCAACAGGCGCTGGTGCGGACTCGGCTGCAGTTGCTGGGGCGGCCGCGGTGGCCGGATCAGCTGAGGCAGAACCTGCCCCTGAAGCAGAAACGGCACCTGCAGCAGAACCCGTCCCTGCCACTGAATCGGCATCCGCCCCCGCAATGGTCCCTGCCTCAGACCCCGTCTCCGACCCATGTCACGCAGCAACTCCCGCCGCGGCTCGCTTGGCTCGCTTCTCGCCGATGCCGAGCGAGCATCGGTGGTCTTTGCGTTTGATGAGGATGCGGGCGGTGGTGGACCAATCAGCGTACCAGTTGTAGAGGTCGAGCAGCGCATGATCGCGATCGGCAGTGGTGTCGTCGGTGACCGCCGGAGCCTCGACGCTGGTGGCGAGCGCGAGGAGGTCCGAAAGGCGGCGGCGCTCGGCGATGGTGAGGCCCCTTTCGGCCAATTTTTGGGCTATTGGGCTTTGCTCGGCACTCTCAGACTCGGCGAGCCAATCGAGCAAAGTTCGCATTGCGTGCAGTGACGCGGCGGGCTCGCTGTGCGTAAGCGAAGGGAAGAGCCCAGTAAGCCTTGGGAAGTAGCGCTCCGTTGGAACCGGTTGTTAGAAAAGTGAAGGGGGGTGACGATTTCTTTTGTGGAGGCGGGAAACGGGCTGGATTCGGCTGCGAAAGGCTAGATCCCGCGGGAAACCGGGGCGGCGCGGCTGTGGAGGTTGGTGGTGGGGCTGGGCAATTTGGCGCCGCGGGTGGGTAGCTTGGCGGCGGAGTTCGCTAGGTTGGCGCCAAGCTCCGAGAGGTTGGCGGAGAGCTTCGAAGCTTGGCGGAGAGTTTGGAGGCCTTGGCGGAGAATCTCGCGTGGTCGGCCGAGGTGCGAGCGGCCTTGGCTGGCATGCTCGAATGGCGCGAAGAACTCCGCGTTGCTTTGTGGTGCACCCCGAAGATTTAACATCAGCAGGCCAGGTTGGACCTGTCGCTTCCGGTGCATTGGGGCGACTGGTGATTGACTGGCTGCCGTGCGCATTCCAGACGGCATTTCCCAATGGGCGACGTGACGTTGCTCACATGCAGACCGCAGGACCGACAACGTGAACACCGACATTTCTGCTTTGGGGGCGCGTGTAAGTCTTCCCGCGTTGACCAGAGTTGCACAAGGCGTTAGAACGCTTCCCGTGGCGCGCCCGCTCAGTGAACTCCTTTCCGATGTTGAAGGAGCTCTAGGCGCTGGTGCGCGCAGGGCCTCGTACAACAGCAATCTGGTGACTGCTGTACAGCTTGCTGCGACGCTTCCACTCGTCCACAGAACAGCCGATCCGGCACAGCCACTGACGTGGCAGGAAATCCTGAGAACTGGCGAGCTGCGGGTCTCGACCGGAATCACCGAGGAGGAACGACGGTGTAGATGGTCGCGAGCCGTGTACTTTTTCCTGGGTTCGGCGGCGTATCACAAGGGAAACGTTGCGTTCGTGTTCGATCGTGCAGTCTCGGGGACGGTATCTGGCAATTTCAGCCCCTTTGACAGTGGCGGGCTCAGCGGAGGATTGCTCGAGCCGATCAACGCAGGATCGTGGGACGTTAACGATCGGGCACGCTGCCTAGATCGACATAGCACCGACGTTGCTGACGTCGAAGCATTCGCAGGCCCATACATCGCGGCGCATTTCAACCAGCCAGCGTCGTATGTTTCGAGACCACAAAGATCGGACACCGATTTCGCGGTGTACCACGAGCTGCGAAGCACGAATGGCGACCGGCGGGCTTGGACGATCGAAGTGCGGTTGCACGGTGATGTAACGCTCGATCTGCCGAGGGGCTCACTCCTTCATATCGTGCTTGCAAACCGGGCGCTCGAAGCTGACGTTCCAGATAATCTTCTCGAGCACGTAATGTTCGCTGATGCTGAACCGGAAGGCGAGGGCGACGTGGCGCGCACGACGGCGGAGATCGTGCTCGGGCGAAGGTGAGGAGATGAGCAGTGACTAAGGTCAATCCAGAAGGACAGAGCATCGTGGGCGCCATGGCCTGCTGGGAGGGCCAAGCGCCATTCCACAGAGCACCACTAGTGATTGCGTCTGCCGATGGCGGCGACTCGTTGCTAAAGATCCTTCGTTACACGGATGAGGACGCCGAAGGCGAAGAACTAGATCATGATGAGTGGCCCGCATTGCTGAGCAAGCAGGAAGCGATGTTGCTGCCAGGGAACCATCCCGCGCAGCCTCATGCCTGGCTTTGGATCTTTCGCAAGTCGTTCGCGCTCGACCGCCCACAGATATTGCAGGAACTGAGCGACACGTGTCGTCAGATCGGAGAGCCAATTCAAAGTCCAAGTGGGGACACTGCATTCTTGGTCATTGAATCGCACGCAGCTGACCTCCGCGAGACCTGGGCGAGCAGAGCAGCCCGCTTCAGTGAGGTAGCTCTGTGTCAAAACGATACGGGCACAGCGCTCGCGCTAGCTGAGACCGCGTTTCACGTTGGTAGTTTGATGACCCCGCAGAGACTCGCCCTACTAGCGTTCGCTTACAAGCGGAATGGCCGGGAAACTCGAGCGGATGCATACCTAAAAATGGCAGGACGTTCCATGGGGGCACCGTTCGCCGACGAAGTACGGAAAGAGCTAGAGGTGCTATCGCGCTCGTGCCCGGGCAACCGAGCGCTGAAGCCGTTGGTTACTAGGCGCATCGCGGCACTCAGCAAAGAGCGGTTGGCACGGCATCAAGAGGCTGCGGCATGAGTGGTCTACGCGTCACCAATATCCCGTTTCGCGGCTTGTCCCATTGCTTCAATCCGCCGGGCATACCGCTGGTTGAAAAATCCCCGGGAGCAGCGACCACGTCCGTGCTCGTTCGCGGCCGGGCGGGAACCGGTAAGTCGACGTTGGCACTGGCCGTGGCGCACGCGATTGCAGAGGCGTCCGGAGGAATTGTCTTTTACCTCGTAACCGAAGCATCGTTTTCGGATGTGGAGTTCAAGGCCGAACTGGTAGGACTTTCGTCTCAAGTCGTGTCTTTGCAGGATGCCGCTGCCGGGAAACAGGGAAAAATCGTGGTCTGCCATCTGGTGCTGGAGCACCCGGAGAGCGGCAATGTCGAGAGCACAGACGAGCTCAGCAAAGACGCCCTTGAGTTCGCGTTAGTTCAGTTGGACCAGCACCAAGAATTGCGTATTCGCGCGCTAGTGATCGACAGCCTGCTTGTCCCGGAGGGTAGCAAAGTAGAGAAACGACTCGGAAGAATGGACCTGGTTGGGTATCTGCAGTCCATCGAGGCTCTTGGCGTTTCCTCCGTACTGGTCGAAGAAACCGAAGCACATTGCTCGGATCAAATGACGTTCCCCGTCGATCTAGTATTCGAGCTCTCTATGGCGCAGAACCCCGACGCAGGAGGGCTCGTGCGCCAGCTCGTGGTTTCGAAATGCCGATACTCGGATTGCTCGCCGGGGCCACATGATGCTGTCCTAGAGGACGGAGCACCAGCCGTCTGGCCCTTCGCGCCGAGCTTTGACTTCCGTATAGAGCAACCATTGGGCTTCTTCATGCCCATGGCAATCGACAATAACCGGACGCGCATCGTAGCCTTCAATCGAAGCGGGTTGATCCTGTCCCTATACGACCAGGACCAGCAGCGTGTTAACCGAGTCTGGCACCTCACGCCGGGCTTGCGCCAAGTTGAGGTTCATTGCGGTCCAACGACGATTGTGAGCGGGCCTGATGGGCGATCGCGGACCGTACCGACGTCGTATGGTCCCTCTGCGCTGCTATGGGTCGTGCAAGAGACAACCCTATCCAATAACGCGAACGCCGTCAAATTCACACGACTCGAGCATTTGCTCGCCAAACCTCGTTTCTCCCTGACATTGCCCGGGTTATTGAATCGTCTCGTGCGACAGGGATTAATGGTCATGGCTCATGGCACATCGTCGGGACTTGCTCAGATCGACGACATCGCGGATTTCACCGGACCCAAAGGACACTACATCGTGAGCGATGTGACCACTCCGCAGGCCAGAGATTACCGCTCTGCATCCACATGGTTTGCTTTCCTTCCTTCGTTCATACCTGGAATAGACCGGCCTCAGCGACGTCCGGGCGCCCCTGACTTGGCTTCCCAGGCAGCCTTGCTCTGCGAAGTTCAGGAGAAAATCAACTCCGGGGAACTCCCGGCGGCGCGGGACGTTCTCCAGCAAAGCATTCCCGGTGGCAACGAGCCAACATCGCTGCGACTTCGAATCGAAGCTGCCTGGCTGCTTCACAGGATTGGCATGACACGTACCGCGCTGGCACACGTACAAAGCGCTAAGTCGGACGATCCCGCCGCGCTGGCGGCGCTCGGTTGGGTGCTGGCGGAAATGGGGGACTACGAAAACGCATGCCGGGTTGCTCTCGAAGCCATCGACATGGACACAGTGCACCCAGAATCCGCCCGCTTATGGCGCGCCCTGCGTGCCCATTTTACTACCGTGCCGTGCCAAGCTGAACCTACGCCGCTCGCCCTGCGATCGTGGGTCGAGACAGCAGCGGCCCGCGCAAATTTGGACGCCTCCGATGCCCTTCTCAAGAACCTCGCAAGCGAGAGTCGACTCTCGAACAACACTCTCGAACGGCTGCTGGCGGATGCGCGAATGGCCTCGCCGTCTTCTGAATACTGGCAGGACGCCAAAGCACGCTACGAAGCGCTGCTGGCAGACGAGGCGCTGGCTGCGTTGGACCGTGCTGACATTCTGTTTAACTTGGGTGTGATCCATGACCGGGTCGGTGAGCGGGACGCGGCCATCGCCAAGCTCCAAGACGCCATCAAGGTAAATCCCCTGCACGAGCCAGCTCGCGACCGGCTAGAGTCGTTCGGCGTCGTTGCGCCAGCCGGGTAACATGTAAGTCGGAAGGCCTTCCCGTAACCCCTGGGACGCTGGAAGATTGAAGCACATGTCAGCATGCCGACAACCGGCTCCAAACTGCCGGACACTGTTCTCGAGCTTCCAGAGGCTGTGATGCTAGTGGACGCAATGATATCGAAGACGCGTCCCGAAGCTCTTCGCGTGCTGGCAGTGGACGCATCCTGGCGCTCTCAGGCCCCCACTGCAAAGCAACTGGAAATGCTCGCAAAACGCCATATACCTTATCCTGCGGGCCTTACGCGCGGGCAAGCGTCGTGGATGATCGCACACGGAATCCGCAGAACATAAGCTTGCAGCCGCCGAGAGCAAGTGGTCCGTAACGGTCCCACCCGCTACCTCCTCACCAACCCAAACACCCTCCCGCCGAGGTGATCCATACTCTCAAGCAGCGGCGTGGCAGCAACATCCGAGATATAGCCCCAAGC
>PMCK01000040.1 GCA_003154095.1 Myxococcales bacterium
GGGGATATCTTTGATCGTGAACTCGCCATTCTTGTCCGCCTTTGCGAAGTAGCTCGAGGGCACGACCGCAATGTAAGCCTTCATGTTAGGGTGCATGTTGCAAAGCACCGTGTAGAAACCGGGTTTGTCGAATCGGCGTACGCGCGCACCCTTGGAAGGGATCATGCCCATGTCCCATTTCTCGTGGTCGGGAGAGAACACGTTGTGCGGGAACGGGTCGCTATTATTGAAGGTGATTTTGGCCCCAACCGTGACGACAAGCACATAAGGCACAAAGGCCATCTGACGGTTGTCCATCGTGCCATTCACCGTCTTGTCCTCGGGGACGCCTTCGAGGTAGACGACCGCATTTTTTGCGGCTGCTGCCGGTGTTGAAGTGATCGATCCACTGAGGGTGCCTTTGGCCGAAGCGGCCGTAGCCGATGCCGCGTTGGCAGCATTCGTGCCTGCGTGGGCCGTCGCCGCCGTGGTCTCGACGGTTGCGCTTGGCGAGGCCGTAGAGGAGGCCATTTGCGGATTGGCACTAGTCGATGCTGGGCTCGCATTCGGGTCCGCCGACGAGGTCGTTGGTTGAGCGTGCTGCGAATGGTCCATCGCCATTTCAGTACTCGGCGCTGTTGCCGGCGCTGCCACTGGGGCTGGTGGGGGGGTCGATGAACAAGCAGCTAGCAGCGCGCAGAGCCAACCGAGATTACAACTGACTTTCATGGCAAACAAAACTCCTTACCGTTCACGATCAAAGGGCCCAGGAAACGACAGCACTGATCTGTTCGACTTCAGTCTTGCTGCTGCCTGGTTGCGGCAGTATACTGCCGCCTGCTAGTGTCCACCAGCTTGCGTTCGACGGAGCCGCGGGAGGCAACTTGTAGGCATGCTCAATATCGCCCACCACGTAAATTCGGATATTGGGTCTTAGCAAGACGGTCGCTCCCGGAAGTATCCGCAGAAGGCTGCCTTTGCCCCAATCGCTGCCGAGCAATGTATATTCAGCGCGGACCGCTGGAATCAACCAAGGGAAGACGACGTAAGCGAGTTCGGCGGAGCCGATGTAGCCGTGGCCCTTTCGATTGTCGGGCGCACCCGGCAAGGCATTTGGCTGAACCGGCGGGTTGGCAGCGATGGGTCCTGTACCCAAATACGGCCGGTGATGCACCTGGTACTGAAACATGCCTGACAGAACCAGTGACTCGATATTCAACCGGGCGGCATGTCCGACTGCATCCACGGCACTTCTTTGTGCGGTAACGTTCGGTGAATTTGTGAAGTTATCTGCGACGGTGACGCCATGGTACCCAAACGTGTCCAATGTAAACGAAGTTTCAGCCCAAGGCTTCTTTGCGTTGACAGTTTCCATGCCATGGGCGCCCTCCCCATCAAGGGACATGCCACCGAACTTTGCACCAACGTGCACGTAGGCGTCCTCCGAAGTAGGCACCGTCAAACCCGTTTGAGCCGTTGACGCGAGCCAGCCCGCTGAATAGGAAATGCGGTGGGCCGCAATACCGCTGAGTTCAGCACCATCGGATGGACCTCGGCCTAAGATGAACGAGTTATTGGAATTGAACAGGCCCGCGACAGATACGGCGGGCATGGCCTTGTCAGCGACGTACGACGCGTTGACTCCGTAGCTAGTCAATTGAGGCGCCGTCAGCCGCCCAAGATAGATGTTTATCAGATGTCGAGGTCCGATGAGGTCGTTCCAAGCCAAATAAGCAGCGCCAATATTGACGCCCGTCGTGGATGCCGCGACCTTGATGTAATAGGTAAGGCGGTCACTGAACGATCCGGCCGCAAAAATACTGACCGGATTCGCCACACCGTTCCAAGCGAACGTATTGCCAGTGGTCGAATGCAAATCGGAATTCGGCATTACGTAATTGACGCCACCGCCAACGAGTAAGCTCAAAGGTGCCGTTTCGGAAATGCGATCAGGCCAGACGGAATTGGGAAACGTCTTTTCGTACTCCTCCTGGCCAAGGGGGAGGGTTTCTTCCTTTGCTGCGTCGCTGTCCTCACTTCCCTTAACGCTGGGGAAGCGAAACCCGTTGCGTCGAAAGGCCTCACCAAATGGGTTCAAAACGGGGAATGCCGTGTGGCAGGTTTGACAGCTGGTGTTGTACTTACGCGCAAAACTAGGTACGGCCAGTGCCGACTTGACCTGGACGAGCTGTACGATCAGGCAGGCGACGACGATCAACGCGCGGTTTAGCCACCGTTGAGAACGACTGAGCTTTGTTCCCACCAGTTCAATCAGGCGTGCTTTCGAAGTCATCGGATGTGGCCCAAGGTTGTGATTTGCGCGCTTTTGCCGGCCCTGATTAGCGTCGAGGCGACACACCCCAGCCCACCGCGTTGGAACGCAACAAAACTTGCTGACCCGTATGAAATGACCAAAATCCAGCAACCGCGGTGCAATTGCCCGCTTGGGCTAAGCCCCAAAGCGAGGGGACCCTAGCATCGCTGAAACGGATGATTGTGACCTTTGCGTGCCGGCTTCGTGTAGATTTGGTGCAACGCGCTGCGCCTGCAGCCTTCACGTTTCGTCAGCATTCACTCGTGAAGGTCTGCCGCCTGGACGACACGACCGTGCCTTTCGGACACGACCGTGCCGCACAAACGGAACAATCAAAGGCGATTTAGCTTGGGGTCGCTGCTGTCCGACCAAAAAGTCCGCTTGCTCAGTTCAAGCAAGTATTGCAGTGGTTGTTGAAGAGGCAAACGGCCAGGTTGTTGGCGGGTCCACAAGCCAACGTGTCGTCGCCGAACGAACTCGGCGAACTAGCCGTCGTGCTGTTGCACGCAATCTGCTCCTCGACTACGCAGGGGCCATTGATCGGGCCGGTGCTAAGGGGAGAGCCTGCGTTCGGGTTCGTCGGATCGCCATCGCCGCCGATGAAGTTCGTTCCATCGAGGCAATCCGCGCCCACGGCCGCACCGCAGTAGCATGCGCTCAACAAACCTCCACCAGCCTGGCAGCCGCTGCTGATTACGCAATTGAGCAGGTTCACGCAGTAAATGTCGCCGGTATTCGTGGCGGTCCTGGCGAAGCTGGTGATGGGCGCAACCGTTGTCTTGTTTGACGTACCGGTGGTCAGCGGATCGGCCTTCTTGGCCGCATAGCTGAGGCTGGTGATGGTTGGCGCAAGGCAGCCGCCGTGCAGTGTCGGTAGGTCAATCGGGCTCGTGCCGAGGTCAAATCCGCAATATTGGGTGGCGCAGGCCAAGCAATCCGATCCCTTGGCGCTTAGAAGTGCCACGTCAGGCGTGACCGTGCTCGATGTACCGCCCGTGGCCGCACCACCAACAGTTGACACTCCGCCATTGCCGGTTGTTCCACCTGCAGACACCCCGCCATTACCGGTTGTTCCGGCTGTGGCTTGCGTGCCGCCGGTAGCTTGCGTGCCACCCGTGGCAGTTGCCCCGCCCGTGGCTGCACCACCAGCCGCTGAGGTTCCGCCAGCCGCAGAGGCTCCGCCTGTGGTGGCTTGCGTGCCGCCGGTAGCTAGCGTGCCACCCGTGGTAGCGCCACCAGCCGCTGAGGTTCCGCCAGCCGCAGAGGCTCCGCCCGTGGTGGCGTTCGTGCCGCCGGCAACCGTGGTTCCACCCGTGGCTGCGCCACCAGTCGCTGAGGTCCCACCCTTTGCGGATGATCCACCCACAGCTACCGTGCCGCCCGTGGCTGCGCTTGATCCGCCGGTGGCCTTAGTTCCTCCCGTGGCTGCGCTCGCTCCGCCTGTAGCTTGTGCGCCACCCGTGGTTAGATTCCCACCGGTTGCGGCAGAGCTGGCTTTTGACGAAGTCCCGCCGGTTGCGTGAGCTCCGCCCGTGTGTGATGCGCCACCGGCAGCTTTGCCACCCGTAGCCGTCATACCGCCTGTCTCAGTGCTGCTGCCTGGGTTGTCGTCGCCGCTGCAACCGTAGCTTGCCGAAGCGACTATACCCAACGACAAAACCCAGCGCGCCGTTACCTTTGATCCCAACATCCAACCGGTTCGTTCCATTAGTTGTTCTCCACGTAAAGAGGGACGCCGATCTTGCCCATGAATGGCGGCACCTTATGCGGTTAGGCCTCTAGCACTGACGTCCGAAGCCTGTCAACCCATAATGGGACCGCTCCCAGCTGGTGAGACTCTGCTCACTATGCCAACGTGAGACGTCGGTGACCTGTACGTTATCGCAACTAGAGCTACGTGTTTATGCGTCACGACGTTTTGATTGTGTTGTTGTTTCGGGCCCCAACCCGACACCGCGACGTTCGTCAGCAACTTTCTTTTGCTTTGACGGCACGGTAACGAAGCATTGAGCGCAACGTCACGATTCAGTGCCGCAATGGCCCAATGCGTCTGCAGAACTCTCCTTAAAGAAGCCTAGGGCGCCAGCCTACGCCAGCGCCCTAAACCACTCAACATTCAGTCGTGATTGTCCGACCGAGTGTGTTTACTGCAGGCAAGCGCTGCAATGGTTGTTGAAGAGGCAAACAGCCAGGTTGTTGGCGGGTCCACAAGCCAACGTGTCGTCGCCGAACGAGTTCGGCACGTTAGCTCCCGTGCTGTTGCACGCGATCTGCTCCTCGACCACGCACGGACCGTTGATTGGGCCAGTGCCCAGATGAGACGAGCAACAGGACCCGAAAGTGCCCCAGGTGGTGTTATCGAGTGGATCGCACGCCGGGTCGGTACTGCAATTGGTGTTCGTCGGGTCGCCGGCAGCACCGACGAAGTTCGTTCCATCGAGGCAATCCGCGCCCACGGCCGAACCGCAGTAGCAGCTGCTCAGCAAGCCGCCGGCAGCCTGGCACCCGGACGCAACGACGCAATTGAGCAGGTTTACACACAGCTTGTCGCCGGTCTGGCTCGTGGTCTTGGCGAAGCTGTAAACGGGTGTGACCGTCGTCTTGTTGGATGTACCGGTGGTCAGCGGATCAGCCTTCTTGGTGGTGACATTGAGCCCGGCGATTGGGGGTGCTATGCAGCCGCCGTGCAGCGATGGCAGATCGATCGCGGTGGTACCGAGGTCGAAGGCGCAGAACTGCTGAGCGCAGGTCAGACAATCAGCGCTCTTGTTTTGCAAGAGTTGTACGTCGGCCGTCGGGGGCGCTCCGCCAGTGCCAGGCGCTCCGCCAGTCGCTAAGCTGCCGCCAGT
>PMCK01000244.1 GCA_003154095.1 Myxococcales bacterium
CACGTTTGGTTGTGATACGGCCCCCGAAGAAGGTCGGTTGCGCAAGGTGTGCGACGCATTCAGCGTCTCTGGCATGCTCTTGCCAGGTCCCCTTTTCAAGCAAGTCACCTTCAACGGGCACGGCACCGAGCGCCTCCATCTTCCGGGCCGACGCCTGCGAGCGACAGAGCGCCAGCACGACGTCGCCGGCCGCCACGCACGCGCGGCAGACTTCGGCTCCTATGAATCCACTACCACCAGCAAGAAAGATCGTCCTCGACATCTGCACCTCTCATTCGACCTGAAGCGTTCTCGACGGGTCTGTCGGCAAACCGGCGAACGGGGCATCCAGCCGTTGCGAAATGGACCGACGCCTCAGTTTGATAACGTGGTTGGGACAGGCACGGACGCAACGGCCACAAGCCGTGCAGGCGTCAGCCTTGACCACGTACGCCTGCCTGTTCTTGTGAATCCATGCCCTGAGACGGCTTCCCAACGATAGGAGCCGCTTGTCCTCGGCGGTCAAAGGATGAATCTCTAGAACCGCATGGGGGCAGGCGCGAACACACGGGCACCTGGCGGCGGCGCAGGCATGGTGATACCCGCCCTCGCACAACCTTCGATCGATGAAGGGCGCGAAGATGCCAGGTTCTTGTTCCTTCACGACTCGATCCATCTCGTGCTCCCGTCGGCGCGTACGGATTGTCATCACGTCCGCTTCGTTGCATAGCCGATATAGGCGATCTTCGGATTTCCCCCGATCTTCAGCTTGAAGCCACCCTTGCTGAACCCGCCGAACTGGATCCCTTTCATCTCGCCGGTGAACAGCCCGTGACGGGTCAGCATCTCGGTGAGTTCCTCCGGCTTGATGAACCTCTTCCAGTCATGGACGGCATAGTCCCGCTCAGTCACGTTCAGCCCGCGGTACTCTCGGCGCAGTCTCCGCTCCAAAAGCCAAGCGATCAGCACCTTCGACAAGAAATTGCGGTTGAAGGTGTCAAAGCAAAACACGCCACCATCCTTGAGCACTCTCCCAACCTCCCCAACCACTCGCTCCAAATCGTCGACGTGCTCCAGGCAATCGGCGCACACGACGGCATCGAAGAGTCCACCGTCAAGAGGGAGATCCTCTGCCTTCCCGACCTCATAGCGGATCTGCAGCCCCCCCGCAGTGGCGTGGTCGCGGGCGGTCCGCAGCGCCGTCACCGATAGATCGATCCCAGCGACGTGCGCCCCGCGCTTGGCGAACTCCTCGGCGAGGATGCCGCCGCCGCATCCCAAGTCGAGGATGTGCGCGCCCTCAAGCCGGCCGATCTTCTCGTGGAAGTATTCGAACTTGAACGTGGCATTCTGGAGGAGGGAATGGCGAGGGTTCCACCAATCCATCTGGTCATAGATCTCAAGGCTCTGAGCCATCGTGTGAATCTCCTTGTTCTCAAACGCTGCGACAGGACTGCTGTAGCCTCCAACGCGATGTGGGCAAGCCGTGCCACCTGTCTGATGCATGGAACCGCAGCCATCGCGAACCTCCCTATTATCGGACGTCAGCTTCCGTGGAGGCCGATACCGCACGCTGTGCGCGCCGGTCTGATTGGCGGTGCGACCCACGCCGCGTGGTGCCGCCCTCCCAGAACCCGAGCCACGCCGACCCCAGGCCTCGTGCCATTGCACGCCAGCGGTGGCAAACATGGTGTAAAGTCAACAGGAACGCCACGAGCCCCGCGATATTGTGAACGTCGACGACATGGTGCCTTACTTGCGGCAGCCGTCCGAGCTGGACCGGGCCCCCGAGCGGCGCCGAACCGCCGATGAGTAGCCAGACGGCCATTCCTGCGAGCGCGACGGTCCAGAAGGCCACATACATGAGCAACTCCAGGATATCTCGCGAGCCGCCCTTTCGAGACAGACTGCGCCGGCACCGTCCCACGAACGCTCTCCAGTGGAGCGCGACATGAAGGCCGATCCCGAGCGCCACCATCAGCGCTGGCAGTCGGTGAAGATTCAGCCAGGTGAGGCGATTGAGACCGAGCGAAGACGTGCGAAAGGCGCCTTCGCCGACGTGAAAGCCAAAGAACAGGACCAGCCCGCTCCCGAACGTCAGGAAGGCGGATGCGAGGACGACGACGTCGGTGAGGAGCATCGTGTGCTCCTTGCTCGTCCGCTCCGACTTCATGGCTTGACTCCTTTCTGGTCTCGACACAGCTCCTCGGCGAACGTGCGAAGTTTTGCCAGAACCGCGATCGCGATGGTCCTCTCCTCGTCGCTGATCACCGATGACAGCGACAGCTCAAACTCATGGCTGAGATTGTGGACCACTCCGAATACCTTTCGCCCCTTGGGCGACAGCCTAACGTAGTTGCGCCTAGCGTCCTTGGGATCGGCACGCCGCTGAACAAGCCGCTCGCCTTCCAGCTCCTGCACCATCCGCGTGACTGCCGCAGCGTTGACACCGAGCCGGCGCGAGAGATCCATAACGCCGACATCCCTATCGGCGGCCCACAAGAGCCGCATGAGCGCAAACCGCGACGCTGTCATGCCGAGTTTCCATGACAGTCCGGCTATGAGCACTTGATAGGTGTGAACGACTTCCCGCGCTAAGTGAGGCTTGTCGTCTCGGATGCGCAAATCTTCAATACTGGTTGCTTTTGAAGCTCCCATGCACAACGATGTAATGTATATCATTGATGCTGTCAATGATATACTCATCTATAGTGGGAGAAGCGTGAGAATCGGCGTCTTTCTAGCCAAAATCACGGTGGGCCAAGCCGTGTCGCCGCCTGCAGCAGGCAGACCACCTGCTGCGGTGAGCATATGTGGGGCACAGAACGTGTTCTTCGATGGGTAGGTTTGCCTTGCCGCCCTAGATCACCCAGCTCGAACACTAGTTGGTGCAGGTTCCGTGGCCGACGCGATTAAGGAAGGATTTCAGCCGCCTATCTGCGGGAGTGGACGCGCCCTCATTCGGCCACCATTGACCCGTTTCTGACGGGATGGATACTAACCCGCTCAGGTCTGTGGTGGCCCCGAGAATTCTGTGGTGGCCCCGAGAATTATGGAATCCTTCACTCTCCTTCCTTCAACAATGCGTCGGCCTGCAAGGGCTGGCCACTCGGAAGAGCGTTAGTCAGGTGGTGCGCTCCGCAAGACCGCCACTGCGCTTGATCCCAGGGAACCCTGGTGCCGAGCGGGGCATAATTGAACCACACGATGAGTTGGCGGCCGTTGCCGCGGCAGCGGGAAGGGGTGACACCGAGGCCATCCGGACACTCGTGTTGACGATTGGGCCGCACCTCCTGCGTGTCGTGAGAAAGGTGCTCGGAGCACAGCACCCGGATGTCGACGACGTGGTGCAGGACTGCGCGTTTGCCGTGATTGACGCATTGCCCAAACGGCGCGGCGAGTCCACCGTACTCCACTTTGCCTGCCGCGTGGCAGCTCTTGGCGCCATGAAAGTGCGAAGGCGCGATACGACTCAGAAGAGGTTCTCGATTCGTGAAGACAAGCTGGGCGTCGAGTCGTTTGCGAGTTCGCGGCCGGCCCCCGACGAGTTGCTCTCAGCTAGGATCACTGCGGACCTCATGCGCGAGCTTTTGGACTCATTGCCTTTCGAGCAAGCCGAGGTGCTGACTTTACATTGTGTTTTGGGCTTCACGGTACAGGAAATGGCCGAGACATCCCGCGTTCCTGTCGAAACGCTACGCAGCCGCATGCGGTTGGCCAAACAGGCGCTTCGGAACCGCGTCCTGACTGACCCTCGAATGGGCGAAATCATTGAGGAGCCATCATGAGCTCTCATCGCGACAACTGTGAAGATTGGATTATACGGGCCAAGCGGGGCGGACTCTCGGAAAGCGAGCAGCGCCAGTTTCGCGAGCTACTCGCAGCTTCTATTGAAGCGCGCTTGCTTTACGAGGCAAGTTGCGTATTTGATCGCGAGTCTTGCGTTATGCCCGGGGACGATGCGCGCCTCGAACGCATGGCACGCCAGCTGCAGAAGCGTCATTGGCGTCGTAGACGATGGGTACCGATACGAAGCCTGTCATTCGGAGTCGTTGCCGCGATCCTGGTAGCCGGCGCGGCGGTGGGAGCCGTGAACTATTCGAAGAGTCTGCGCATTGCCCTGGGTCGAACACGGGTGGCGACGGCAGTCGCTAGCCAGAAAGCAAGCACGGCGCAGCGCCCGGTCGTGAAGAGCGACCTGCCTGCCCCGACGCCTGTACCAGATTCTTCAGAGCGCGTCGAACCAAAGCAAGTCCCACTTTCGCAAGGTGTTCAATCGTCGGGCACGGCCCAGCATCTCCCCACAACGATAGCCACTACGGACGGAGCACAAGGAGATTTGGAGCCGTCCCTTCTGCGCAGCAATAGGGCAACGGGGCGTTTCGATGACGTCGCGGAATTGCCAGCATCATCAACGACACCCTTGACGCTGTTCGTCGAGGCCAATCGAGCCCGGGTACAGGGTGCCACGGCGCGTGCCGTTGCACAATACGAGCGACTCCTATCAGAGTTCCCACTGTCGCGTGAGGCCTGGGCCGCGCGGATATCGATCGGCATGCTCTATCTGCAGCAGGGGCACCCAAGACAAGCGCTCCAGCAGTTTCAGGCGTACCAATCAAATGCCGGTCCATTGGCAGCAGAAGCTCTCTGGGGAGAGGCACAGGCATTGCGCGTACTGGGGCAAGGTCAGGATGAGCGTCGGGCACTCGAGCGAATTGTCCGAGACTACCCGCAGTCCGCCTATGTTCCGGCGGCTCAAAGCCGGCTGTCTGAGTAAGAGCAAACGTCGAGATGGAATTTAGGTTGTCAATTCGCACCTTGGCATTTTGCTGTCTAGCGCCGTGTTTGCTTACTATAGCGGGGCAAGCATCAGCCCAAGCAAGTAGCCTCGTTCAAGGCGGCAATGTCGCCCCGTCGCTCCCCCGAGTCGACATCGCCGTCGTGCAAAACGCCTGCGACGCGATGGCACTTCAAACTAAGACGCTCAGTTGGTTCGTTGGATCCGTCACTCTGGTGAGCGCGCGCCAAGAGCCAGGCCTGGATGCGGGTGCTGTTCTCGCGCAGAGTCCAGTCGCGGGAGTCCGCGTATGGATCGTGGCCCGTACTGCAACGACTGTGTGGCTTTATTTTGCCGTGCAACCCGAGCCGGGGCGTGTCCCTCGCTACCTCGTGCGAGATATCGAACTCGATCGCGGTTTTGACGAATTGGGCATGGAACAGGTCGCCCAGGTCGTTTACCTGTCCAGTATGGCGCTATGGACTGGGCAATTGCAGAGCACGCGCAGTCAATTGGAGGATCGACTCTCAGCCACTTTCCTCTTGCCACCGCCCTCAACCCCAGGGCCCCGGTGGTCAGCAATGCCGACCGCGGTCGCTGCTAAGTCTGGCCCCGCCCCAAACAAAGCTTGGCAGGGTCGTTCGGGATGGATGCTGCATTCGGAATTGGCCTATGGGCTGCGCCTACAAGGGAGGGAGGGGATCGCGCAGGGACCGCTTGGAGCCTTGCGGTTTTTGCACGCCTCGGGGGATCTAGAATTGGGCGGACGCCTTTCAGTCCAGTTTCTATTGCCGCATCGGCAACAGAGCGATCCGGTCGTTTTGGACCTGCGCGGTTATTCAATTCGAGCGGCCCCGTGGTTGAGTTTCCGTGAAGCAAGTGACTTGTCAGTAACGGCCGAACTCGGACCCGGTATGGATGTTGTTCGGTATTCCGTCAAATCGACGGCCGACCCGAGCTTGCAGCCAGTCCCGTCGCAATGGGAAGTCCGACCGATTGCGTGGTTGGCGATTGGCATCGAGAGTGGTTCTTCTCGGATTCGATTCGGGCTAGAAGCGTCGCTTTCCGTACAGCTGCTACGGACACACTATGATCTCGTTGATGGCAGTCAACACATTGAACTGCTCGCTCCCTGGATAATTCAACCCGGGTGGTCCGCGCATGTAGTCTTCTGACTGACCCATTTGCAATGCGATGAGTACTTATTCCCAACATGACATTCCGTAAACGCACTTTCACTTTGGCTACGTTACTTTGCACTGCTATCGGCTGCGATAACTCCGACGACGTGGCTCGACGAATCCACGCGTCAACCGGCGGTTCGTTGCCATTGGGTGCAACCACCGGCGGAGCCGCTGAAGGCGGTGCGAATCAAGGGGGCGCCGCTCAGGGTGGTTCAAGTGCAAGCGGCGGTGCAAGTTCGGCGGGAGCAACCCAGGGCGGCGTCGGCCAAAGTGGAGCCGCCTCGGGCGGAACGAACTCAGGCGGCGCCACGGACATCGGCGGCAACAACGCAACAGGCGGGACGAACGCTTCAGGCGGGTCAACCGATAGCGGAGGCGCCCCTAGCGGTGGCAGCACATTCGGTGCCACGGGCGGACTCTCGGCAACGGGCGGCAATTCTGCCTGTGGTTCTGGCTTGTCGTCGTGCGGCATCTCCGCAAGCGCCCTCTGCGTAGACTTGCAACGCGATGTCGCGAATTGTGGAGTATGCGGCAAGACCTGCACCCAAGGCGCAAGCTGCGTCAAGGGGCATTGCCGCGCTGTACCTTGTTCAGGAACGCCCACTTTCGGTGAATTGCCGTTAGCTGATACAGGAACGGGCCCGCTCGAACTAGTCGTGGCTGATCTAAACCGTGATGGCAAGCGAGACATGATTACCGTCAATAACCAAGCAGAGACGGTCAGCGTGCTGCTTGGAAAAGGCAATGGCACGTTCGCTCCCAAAGTGGACTATGCAACGGGCGGCAATCCACAAGCACTAGCCGTAGGGGACGTCAATGGTGATGGTAACTTGGACGTCGCCACCGCCAACTTGAACTCTAGCGGGGTAAGTGTGCTGCTGGGTGCGGGGGATGGCACATTCGGTGCGAAAACTGACTACTCCATCGGTACGGATGCCCGTTCGGTAGCCATGCTGGATCTGAATCTAGACGGCAAGTTGGACCTTGTAACGGCCAACATCAGCGCGAAAACAATCAGCGTGTTACTCGGTTCGGGCAACGGCTCGTTCGCAGCTCACGTGGATTACCCGGCTAGCAGCGGCCCGCTCGACGTGGGAACGGGAGATCTGAATGCGGATGGCAAGCCCGACATCGTTGTTGCTAATCTGTACGCCAACACGGTGAGTGTGCGGCTCGGCCACGGCGACGGTACGCTCGGCGATGCCATTGACTTTGCCACTGGTGACGGCCCGACATCACTCGGAGTTGGAGATCTCAACAGTGACGGCACGCCCGACGTCGTCGCGGTCAATACTTGGGACAATTCGGTAAGTGTGCTGCTTGGTCGAGGCGATGGCACGTTCGCTACTAGAGTCGACTACGCTGTGAATGCTGGCAATGGCGACAGTCCAAGTTCCGTGTCCATTGGGGATTTGGACAGGGACGGCAATCCGGACATGGTCGTAGTCAACTACGGTTCGAGCACGGTGAGCGATACGGGCAGGGTGAGCGTATTGCGCGGGTTGGGTGCGGGAACATTCGCAACTCATGTAGATTATGAGACTGGAATTACCCCTGCCGCGACGGGCATGGCGGACTTGAACGGCGACGGAAAATTGGACCTGGCAGTCGCGAGCTGGAGCCTCGGCGCGGTGAACGTATTGCTCGGCGTGAGCGATGGTACGTTCCCGACGAACGCGAGTTACTTAACCGGGGCCAGCGCAGGAAGCAACGGGCCTGCGTCCGTAGCCCTTGGTGACTTGAATGGCGACGGGAAACCGGACGTAGCCGCCTCAAATACCGGCCCTGATACAGTGAGCGTGCTGCTCGGTGCGGGCAACGGGGCGTTCGCGACCAAGACCGAATACACCACAGGCAAAGATCCAACATCAGTTGCTATGGGTGATCTGAACGCCGATGGCGCACTTGATCTTGCCGTGGCCAATTCCTACGACGGTACGGTGAGCGTACTGTTAGGTCACGGTGACGGTACCGTAGCTGCCAAGACCGATTACGCAACGGGCACTGCGCCGCCACCAGCAGGCACTGGGGACGCAAGCAACCCGGCGGCGATCGTGGCGATCGGGGATGTCAATGGGGATACCCATTTGGATCTGGCCGCAACGAACCGTACTGCAAACAGTGTATCGATTCTGCTCGGCATCGGCGATGGAACATTCGCTCCCCACGTTGAATTCGGAACGGGCAATGGTCCACGCTCGGTAGCGATTGGCGACTTGAACGGCGACGGTCATTCGGACCTGGCCACGGCAAACATTGACTCGGACACGGTTAGTATTCTTCTCGGAGCGGGCAACGGCACTTTCGCCGCTCATGTTGACTACGCTACCGGTAGTCATCCCTTTGTGGTTGCACTCGGTGACTTGAACGGAGACGGTAACCAGGATCTTGTCGCGTCAAATGTCAATTCGAACTCGGTCAGTGTCTTCATGGGTATAGGTAACGGTACGTTCGCCCCCAAGGTGGACTATGCGACACGCGTAGGACCGACCGCCATGACCATTGGTGACATCAACGGCGATGGCCAATTGGACATCGCTCTGAGTGACGTTTACTCGAACGTGGTGAGCGTTCTCTTGGGCCGCGGAGATGGTACGTTCGCGAACAAATTGGACTACCCCACCGACGAGTATCCGAACGTCTTAGCAATGGATGACCTGGATAATGACGGCCGCCTGGATCTCGTCGTCGGGATCTACATGCGCGGCAGTGTTACCTCGATGCTCAATTCGTGTCTGCAATAGCTCAGACCGAGGGGGTTTGTGTGCCGTGGCAAGCTCGTCGCCGAAGATTGCCGGATAGAGGAAAATTTGGGGTTACGCACGGCTGCCGAAAGTACACGTCCCTCGCGACTCGGCCGCGTCTTACGCCAGTGCTCGGTCTTCGTAATTACGGTCTCTCAAGCAGTACTTGAAACGTGCCGACCTTGTTGTCGTTCAGAGTCCACTCAACGTGACAGGCACCGAACTTCTTGTGCTGTCGCCTAGATAGCCCGTGCCATCCGGTAATGTTCTATTACTTTCGTGGAACAACTGCCGCTCGCGGGTTGGAGAACGCCAAGCTTGTGGGCGCATAGTCCGATGTTATTGAACCGCTACGAGCGGTGATGTCAGAGCGGGCTCCCTTCGAGCCCTCACCATTAAGGGATCAACGACAATGTAACCGTCCGACGCCGAGCCAATCTCGTAGCTCGGCATGTTGCATGTTACGCCGAGTGCTACCTAGCAATTGGGTCTCAATGGCGTACTGTCCGGATATTCATCGCGAGGCGATTGTCGCAACGAAAATCTGAACGATCATGCGGAGGAGGAGTCATGTAGCCAGTTCAGCTGGTTCGCTACGCGCTCAGGCCTGGTCCGTGAAACCCGGCATGGCGAATGAGCGTCCTCCTGAAATATAGAAAAATCAACGATTTTGACCCGGGCGTGGTCTTCACGACGGACGGGGATTGCTCTTGGCCAGCAGACCATGCTTTCATGCTCTTACTGTGAACAGACGGCCATCGATGCTCTTCTTGAGCTTGTTATTCGCCCCTACAATGGTGGTGCTGCTCATTGTTTCCCTGCCCCGTTGGGTTTTGGCCGCTGGGAACCAAAAGATCATCATGGAGGCGGTGCCTGATACGATCGAGGTCTGTGGCAATGGGGCAGGCAATGTGGAGCTTCTTTTGCACAATGTCACTGACAAGACGACTTTTTCGAACCTCCAATTTTCCTTCGCCGATACAAGCGGCGCGAAAGCAATACAGTCGGACGCTGGCGGCACGCCGTTAACACTTGCACCGGGCAGAACTCGGATCACAAAGTGGACAGTCAAATCGCCGGAGCGCGACGGGCAGCTCTTCTTCCGGTTGTACGAAGGTAATCCCGCGAATAGTCAACTGGTTGGCGCGACAAAGTTGGATATCAAACTGCGCCGAGCCCAAGCGATTTCCGAGGTAGCAAGAGTCGAGACCCGTATATCGACCGACTCGATCGACGAGCAGGACAAGGCCCGTGTAATTCTCACAGTGGTAAACCTCCTTGGACGAATGCTCACCGTCTCGGTGGAAAGTCCGTTGCCGGCAGCGAACGCAGATTGCGCTGATGCCGGACCATCCAATCAGATCCTTGATGCTAACGAGACAGCGACATTCTCGTTCGAAGTCATGGGAAAGAAGGCCGGCGTCGATGTCGTCGGTCTACGCACCAACCTAGAGTGGAATGACGGATGGTGCGCTCGAAAGGGAACACTCTTCAACACGCAACAGATTCGAACGACTGCTCCAGCTTCAGACGTTCTCACGGCGTTCGGTGTTCCGTCTTTGCTCTTACTCCCTGGGTTCGTTTTTCTAGCCACCTGGCCTCTACTGTGGAGTTTCGGTTGGACTATCTCAGGGCGCAAAAAGCTTCCGATGGCAGCAAAGAGCCCCGAGTTTTGGCTTCTCGCGTTCTTCATCTCTTGCCCCTCTTTGCTCGCCAGTGGGTTGTTGGGTGCGACGTACCCGAACAGTTTTCGAATGATGGACATTGTGAAAGTGTGCTTATGTTTCCTTGGACTGTCGGTCTTCACTTATGGGGTTTGGAGCTTAGTCGCTTGCATAGTAACCAAGAGAAAGAAGGCGGCCCAAGTAGCTAAGACGCAGGCGGCGACTAATGAGCGAAGAGCTCGCATGGTTGTGGAAGGTGACACTGTCTCTGCTGTGCTAACAAAACTGAAGTTGCAGGAAGCGGGCACACTCCTCGTTAGCGCAAAGCTCAGAGAAACCGGACAGCCTGAGGCTTCAGTTTTCGTGCTTCCGCAGGAATCAGACACCGACAAGCGTTGGGTGATCCCGCCGATATCGCTCGAACAAAGTCAAGACGACGAATTACAGAAAAAGATCGATGATTGCCGCAATAACAATGGTTCTGTTGCCGACCTTGTTGAGCTAATTGGCGACCCCTCCCGGGTGAGAGTCACTTGGGCTCCGGGGGCGCGCCTAACAGGTCCACATCTGGCCCTCCTCGTAAATCTCGAGATGGGACAGAAGGCGTCTTTTGTCCAAGTCTCATGAGCGGGTTAGAGTGTCAGGACCCCCCCCGCGGGGGAGGGTCCCAACGCCGCGACACACGCCCTGCCGGACACGTTTTACGCCACGGAGTGCGGAAACCTCACGGTACTTGCGCTGATGATATCAGCGAGAGTACCGTGGGGTTTCCACAGTAGTCACCTGTCCATATCCCACGACTTTAGGCTCGAGTCAATGGATCCAACCGACCCATCAGTTCCTCCCGTGCAGCAAAGCAATTCATCGATTTTCGTGACCGATTTGCGATTATCGTTCGTCTGGTTCAAGTCGCTGTTCGAAACAGCGGGCAAGGGCACGACAAGCAGCAGTGTTTTGGCCGCAATTAGCAGAGCGGCGGAGTACTCGAAATGCTTCCGCGAAATGCAGGAGGGGAAACGGACGGACGGACTGGGGCCGCCATGGCCGTATCCCAAGGGTCACTATTTCTGGACTCACTACCTAGGAAATCGGGTACCGGGATCGGTTGGCACGAGGGACGCGTGGCGCAGTTTCGTTCCTTTTCGGCGTGCGCTAGACATTGGCGCGTCTACTCCAAAGCAGCCCGTTTGGCCCGTCTGGGAAGCCTTCTACTACCCGTTTGGAACTGGCCTGATCTGCACGCTTAGGATGAAGCCTCACTCCTCTATTGAGGCGGCCATAGATTCAGTAGTGGCTATTCGCACCCAACCGTCGTTCCGTGTTCCGTCACTCTCTACCCAACTCCTTAGGCTCGACGATGTCGCAAGCAACTTTATGGCGACTGTCCGCGAGCAGGCCACTGGTACAAGGCCGCCCGTGGGCGAACTTGTGGGTACACCCCTCACGACAACCACAATCGTGCGCGGCGTTGGTGACCCGACGATGGCCATATTGGTCGATCAAGGCCATCTTCACCGCGCCGTGCATGCACTGACGACTTGGAGCTCAAGTTGGAATTTGGATGGATTGCCGCCCCTCATTCAGTGCGCCATCACCCGCACAGGTATCCCGCCGAGCCACGTACTTTACGTGCGAAAGCGTGCTCGGGTCGTTTGGTTTCCTCTTCACTTTCTCGGAACCGCCAAGCCGAAGAAGCTTGCCTGCTATCATAGAAACCAGGTAATGGCGGCCCTTCAGACTGAGGCGCTCCTCTCTTTATTCGGAGAGGTGGCTGAGATGACTCAAAACGGAACGCCGCTGCTGCCAACTCAGGAGGACCAAATACGCATCGCGGCTGGTCTGCTTGCACGTCTCTATTTCGGCAATGAAGAAAGTACTTACCGTTCGGCCACCGTGAAGTCACAGATCGATTGCGATCCCCGCAAGGGCGAAGTCAATAAGGTACGCGGACAACATGGACTGCCACCAATCTGACGTGCGAGCGAGCCTCGCGGCCGACACTGACCGTGTGTGATCCTGGATGTGGAATGGGTCGCTGTCAGGAGTAGCCCCCAATTGCCGCATATTGCGTCTTGTCCCGCAATGACATTGCTGGGCGCGTCCCTTGCTACCGCGCTCGGCGCGGTTTCGTTCAACTACTATTGTGCTGCAGACTAGGCAGTTTACTCCAGATCGCAAAACACTGCAGAAGGTTGGAACCTGGTCCCCTTCGAGTCGATTCAACGTAGTGGGATCTTGATAATCTGCCACGTTTGCGGAGGCGTCGAGCCATCGAGCTCGATGGTACCCGAACTATCGAAGTTGTATACGTAGGCTGCGTCATCCGTAAATGCAGGACGTGCGTCAATCCAGTCTGAAGATTCTCGTTATCGTCAAAGGTGTGAATTACACTGTTGGTCCGCCGGACCCTGGCGATGGGTTACGCGGCGCCACCCGCCGTGCGCGTGCCGCACACGACAAAGTCAGGAAAGCGAATACCCGTCCGGGGAACGGGAACTCCGAGGTCCTAAGTGCCTTGGATGAGTGCGTGACGTGGCTACGCAGGACTCGCAAACGGCGTGTGTCGCAGTGGAGCGCCGCGCGAGGGATTCCTAAACTGAAAAGCACGTGCATTTATGCCGACAAATTGGACATTTCGGGTGCCAGTCACCGAGCGAGCGAAGGGCGACTTCGCTATCCGCCTCGACCGGGGCCTTCGGCCGGGCATTCTGGCGTTTCGGCACGCTCTACGAGGCCGGTCCCGATTGTGTGTGGCCTACCTGGG
>PMCK01000662.1 GCA_003154095.1 Myxococcales bacterium
GGGGCCACGCCGGTCAGCACGATGGAACATTCGCTGGGTACACTGGCCAGTGTGGCAGTGCTGCACGCCGTAGGCGGCTGTTCGATGCCGTGCATCTGGAGGAATCGCACATAAGCGGGCAGTTGGAAACCCGAGTACGTTACGAGCGCGCCCGAAGTCCCATACGTTCCCAGTGTTGGCGAGAGCGGGTAGTATTGAAACGGGTGCGTCGCATACGGAGTGGTTGCATTGCTTCCGTCCACCCACGGCCAACTGTAGCTGCCAAAGAATGCCGGCTTGTTGCACAGGTAGAGCGAATTGGGCACCGTTTGCGCCGCTCCTGTCCAGTGGATGCTCTTGGTGGCGTAGTCGTAGTTTCCATCTCGGAAAAGTGTGTTGACGACTCCTTGATCGGTCAGGGTCGAATTCCCATCGAACCCGACCATCCACATTGGCGCCGGGTCCACCGGGAAATCGGGACCTTTGCTCTCATAGGTGAACCCTGACATCGGCGCCGTGGGCATGTCACCATAGCCGAGAACATTACCTACGAAGTTGTAAAATACGTGCCCGAATGCCATCGCCACGGCCATGCGGTTGTTCCCATCCGTGTACGGAATGCAGACATAGTCCTGTGCGCCTCCCGACTTGCATCCACTAGTGTCCGTGTTCACGTTGTACGTAAACGTGTTGAGTGGCGGCCAGGCCGAGCGATGTGCCGTCGCCAGGTTACGGAGCCAGGTAATGAACGTGGCGTTGCCCCACGTGTTCTCCGAGGCGAGTGAGAAGGTGAGATTCCCTTCGAATAGCTCGAAGTGCGACATCGTCGAATGAGACGCATTCATTCCTGATTCCACGAACGCCGGCTGGTACTGTATCCACCCGTCATCCATGTAGTTGTAGGCAATTACGTTGCCTCCGCCCCCGGCGCGCATCACCATCACCTTGTCGAAGTTCCAGGAAATATTGTTCTCTATCAGGTTGTCCGCAGATCCGCCGGAGAACGACAGACCATAGCCCGCACCACCCGGTGTGGGGTTGACCGTGCTATGCATGTACGAATCACGCACTACACAATGAAATGCGTAATCAAGTCCGATACTGACCCCTTGCGACTGGTCCGACTCGACATTTCTTATCCAAGAGTTCTTGACCAGCGTCAAAACGACGTTGTCGTTTTGCGATGCCCCGCCTCCGGGTACTCCGGCCACGTAAAGGTCCTCCAAACCGGCGTTGTTGAGCGGCGTCTTGCTGTTAGGACCGTCGTACGTAAACTGCGTTATCTGCGCCGTATGCGCCACGTCAAACGTGATGTGAAACGGGGTCGAGAAAGTAACCGTGTTACCCGATATGCTCTGAACTTCCATCAACTGAGAAGTCGGTCGATCCATTCGGTTGAAATAGGCTCGTGACTCGTCTCCCTTGGGAGAATTCGGACTATATTCAGCGTACGGGAACGTAAGCCCCGTCGTGCCAGCTGGCGCATCCAATATCCATGCACCGGTGTCGTCAGCCGGATCTACTGTCATATCGATGACAACGAGATCGCCAACGCTAAGGCGGGTGGTGCTGCTTACAGTCACCGAATTCGTGCCCTGCATTGCGTCCGTGGTGCAATTGGTACTGGGCCCATCTAGATTCGGATACGGGCTAGGGCCGATCGCGACCACGGGCCCATACAACGATGCATCGGCCATCAGTCGAGTCTGTGCTGCCGCTGGCGACCCGGGGCCACCGCTACCGCGCAATACAACGTCACTCTTCCCCCAATAAATCGTGCTCGTGATGTTGTATACACCAGGATTGAGCATCACGACTTGATTCGCAGGGCAACTAGCGATCGCATCATTGATGGCAACGTCATCGGCCTTGCCTGTGGCTGAAAGCGTCTTGTAAACCGTTGTTCTCTTGGGTACGCCGCCCGCAATTCCGGGTGCCCAAGTCGTAATTCTCGACAATGTGCTCGAGCCGCTCTGTGTGTTGTAGGTGGGCCCGGTTGGGAATTTATACGTCCCAAGACCGCAAGCTGACGAACCACCTGTCGAAGTGGCTCCACCCGTGGTTGCCGGTGAGCCGCCGGTGCTCGATTTGCCGCCAATACTCGCAATACCGCCGGTCGAACTCTTACCGCCACTGCCCGGTGAGCCGCCGGTGGAATTTCCTCCCCCAACGCTCGTGGGCGCACCGCCCGTTGCAGTTGCCTCCGCTGAAGCACCACCTGTGGAACTGCTCCCACCTGCAGTTCGGGCTCCTCCAGTGTTTGACGCTCCACCGCTGGGGCTGCTTGCCCCGCCTGCTCCACCAGAACCGCTAACGGTGGTGGAACTTGTTTGGCCGCCAGTGCCTAATGAATTACCCGTTGCCGCACTGTTGTCGTTTCCGCCACAACCGGCGAGGGCCGTGATGAATGCACCGAACGCGCCAAGCGCCAGAGGACCAGTCGCAAATTTTGACATAGGGATTCTAGATACCACTGATTGATCAAGATTCATACTCAGACCTTACGGACGCCGGAAGAAATTTCTCAGTCCTTTAATTCATCAACGAGTGTGGGGTTCAGTCTACGTTTTTTCCGAAAGGGCTACATTTTTGGCCACTTCCGTACAAGTCATTGCGCGTTGGTCGCAAGGTACTGTCATGTGTAATTGTTATCATGTCTACTTGGAGCGCGGCCAATGGCGAACGGTTTGTCATTCCTTGGTGGACTATGAGATATCCCACGGTCAATGCGCGACGTATTAAATTTCCGTGCTCGGAATCGAAGCTCGCGAAGCTTGGACTCACCGAACCAACCAGCAGCGCTGTCAAAGCCAATGACAAATCCTCACGAAAGTGAAGACGGAGAACACAAGCGACCAGAGCATGCCGCCAGAATGCGTTCGCGTCATACCCATCATGTCCACACCAACGCCCAAGGCGATTCATTCGTACGGTTTCATAAGTATGAACGCCACGAACGCCCAATCGTGACAGACGCGAGAAAACGCTCGCCCATTATTGGGTCGTCAGCAGAAGTTCACGTGGCGCGATCCAACTATGCGCCGGGATGTCCTTCACCATTCCATGTGAGCCCCAACTACGACGAAGGACTCAGGATACGGAGCAAGACGACCGGCATATCGGGTCGTTGGCGGGCTGATTCGACCGCTAACAGCGCTGTCGTTGAAGCCACTAGGGTGGTCTACCACTTGCCAATCGGCCAAATTCGTGCTCGTCTGTACCGGCCTTTTTGAAAGGAATATCGGCGTAGCCCTGATCCATGCCTCTGTTCTTCCTACCTGTCTTGGCACAAGCATTTAGCGTGATTGCGGGCGATGCCAGCGAAGTGCGTGCCCGCGCCGACGGAACGGGACAGTTCGTAGATATGACGACCACCGGGCACATCGCCCTGGATCTCAAGCTTCGGCGTACGACCTGGACACTATTTTACGCTCCAAGTGTCACGCAACTCGGTTTGGGATCATCTACCTCTATCTTGTTCGTGACACACACGGGCGGCCTAACCACTCACCTTCGCTTATCTCCTCGCACGTCAGTGACATTGTCGGAGACTGGGACTTACGGACAACAAAATTTCCGCACGCTGGCAGTGAGCGCACCAGCGCCAACTCTTGACACCTCCGCAACCGCGCCGGGCTCGGGCACGGGGCAACCGCCTGTCGGCACCGGCACAGGTCAAACAAACGGCACCGCTGCAACAGCCGGGACCGCAAACCTTGCCGTGCCAGGAAGCAGGACAATAAGATTTGGCACCGTGACGGTCGGGGCGGGTGTTAATCATGTGCTTGATCGAAATTGGTCAACAGGTGCGTTCGCAAGCTACACACCAACCAAAGAATTGGATTCATACACTCCGGTCACGATCCCAACTTCGCGAACACTCTTGGGGAATATTTGGGTAATGCGCACGCTGGGCCGCCGCGACCAGTTGGTTCTTACAGAAACCGGTAGATACACGGTGACTGAACCAAACGCCGAGGCGATTATTGCCACTACCAACATCGCCTGGAATCACAGGCTCAGTTTTCACGCTGGCACGTCTCTGTTCGCGAGTGAGTCCTACGTCAATTCAACGGATTTGCTGGGAAATCACTCGAAAGGTGTCATGCCCGGGGCTGGCGCCACGCTCACTCTAAACGACTCAATCCGTCCTGCCGGTGCACGGCTAACAACCATGATGACCGTTATGTTTGCGCCAGTAGTTGACTACCAGTTCGGGGGGGTCAATGACATGCTCAGTGGCGTCATTGGCGTCAATTGGACCCGAAAGAGACTAACTTTCCAATTCCTTGGAGCAGCTTCTCACTCAGTTGGCAGCTACGGCCAAGTCAATTTGTTGTCAATGTACGGCCTGACGGAAGCCGTCATCTATCAACTGGATCGGCGACATTGGGCAATCACTGCCGGCATGCGTCAAGCGTGGCAACAATTCTCGACCGGTCAACAATTGCCACCCATGTGGGTAGCGTTCGTTGGCTTGTCCTATACGACCGGAGCCGTTCCTCTCTAATTGCATGATGTTAGACCTCCGATTGAATTCGTCGCTCGAGATGCGCAAATTGCCGCGGGTCTGCGGTTAGAATGTGCACTTCCAACCTCAGCTGGCGTGAATCGTCCGCTGAGCAAGAAGGTCGTCGTAGAAGCGCTCGAGTTTCTGGACGACGGCCTCCCACCCAAAGTGGGCCTCGGCAAATTGTCGGCCTGCCTTTCCAAGCGTATTGGCGAATTCCGACTGTTCAAGAAGCCTACAAACCGATTCCACAAATGCCTCAGGCGTATCGGCGAGCAGTAAATGCTTCTCATGTTCGGCGTCGAGACCTTCGGCACCGATGCTAGTCGAAACGATAGGCTTGCCTTTGGCCATGGCCTCCACAATCTTAAAGCGAGTACCGCCACCTATGCGAAGCGGTACCACTACAACAGAAGCGCGATCCAGGTAGGTTCGCGGATCATCGACGTAGCCGGTGAATTTGATGAATTCGCTTTGTCTAGTCAAGATGGTGCTCGGCGGATTGCGACCCACGACCCATAGCTTTACCTGAGGCATGCGCCGCTGAATTCCCGGCATAATTTCATCCAGGAAATATTCAATGCCTTCCAGATTCGGGTGGTAATCGAGCGCACCGAAAAACAACAATGATGCCGGTTCGACAGGTGTATCGTTGGGCGTAAATGTCTCAAGGTCCACTGCATTTGGAATGACGGCGGTGCGAGCACTTGGAACGTCTTCCAATAGCAGCTCCTCATCGCGCTTGGATGTCAGAGCCACACCGTCAAATCGCCGCCAAGCGGCGAGCTCTTCATTCCGGACTTTTCGCCAATTCACGGCACTATATGCTTTGCGCACGATGCCACCGTCTGCGTGTGCTGTCCGCCTAACGATGTCATATTCTATATTGTGTTCGTCCAGAACGAATACGGGATTGCGCCCTTGATGCCGTGGCAAACTGTACATACCCATTTGGGCAAATTCGACTTGCACGACGTCGAATGGGTTTTCACGTATCAATTGATTCAGCCGAACTTGTAGCCGATCATCTTGATAGAGCAACTGTTCGAAACTGTGTCTGGAAACCAGTGACCGAAGTTGCAGCATTCGCTTACGCGAGGCCCCGGGCTTTAGAACGTCATGCTGTACCGTAAACATTTGTCCGCAATAAGTCTGCGTGGCTGAATGCTCGATTGGGTTTGGCGTCGCAAATGACAGCAGCCAGACCTCATGACGGACTCCCAGGCCTCGTATCAACCCTTCCAGGCGACGCTGTGCGCCGCATTGCGGAGGAGATGCGAGATAGGGTGTAATAAAGAGAATTTTCATAACTTAGACGCTCAACAGGGAACACCCGCGGCCGACCAAAAAAGCCAGCTCACCACAGCCGCACGCAACCAGCAAGACTAAGGTAAAGATCACTCGGGACGGCGATATATTGCGAAAGTTGCCTTGTGGAGTCCAGGCCGCCCCGCGAGGACGGCTTCCAATCCGGCCAATTGTAACGCCACCTGGATGAGTGGCGCGACCCCAACCTACCCTTCCGCATAGGGGTGCGCTAGAAATCCACATCGGCATGTGCGGTAAGTAACCTCGGCGATTGCCCCGGGCCGAGTGTTGCGATAGGTCAAATGCGAAAACAAAAGCTACTCGCGGTGATATTCTTCTTCTCGCTAATCGCAGAAGACGAAACCGTATTAGCTTACTACAAAGAAATGTGGACTCCGGCGAGGCTGATGACCTGGTTCACAGATTTTTTGCCCATCAAGGTGCAGGTTTTCGAACTGGCGTGCGTGGCACTCCTGATCGCAAGCCGGAGGAGAAATCGAAGTTCAGTGGCGCGACCATTGGTACGCGCCATTTACATTAGCATGACGGTCTTGCTCTTCTCTGTTCTCTATGGACTGGCGCAAGGCGGTCAGTTGAAGCCGATAAATACGCAAGTTCATGTGTGGCTCTTCACTCTCGTGTTCGCCCTAACGACGATGAGCGTGATGAACAAACCCGAAGATTTCAATCTGATGAACAGTGCCATCGTTTGGGCCGCACTTTGGCGTGCGTGCATGGCAGTGTGTTTCTATCTCAAGGTTCGAGGTCGTCCCTGGGACCAGCTGCCCTCGTACATGACAACTCACGAGGATACGGTACTGTTCGTAGTGGGCCTGCTCATCTTGGCGACTCGGTGTATCGAGTTTCGAACCAAGCGAGCGGTTCGGATGCTCATTTTAGGTGCACCGCTCATTCTATTTGCAATACAAGTCAACAATCGACGGCTTGCGTGGGCGAGCTTGGCTGCCGGTCTCGTTGTCATTTACTTCATGCTTCCTTCGAAGTCCAAGGTAACTCGCAGGTTGAATAAGGCACTGAAGATGTTGGCTCCATTGCTCATCCTGTATGTGGCCATTGGTTGGGGGCGGCCAGAAAAAATGTTCAAACCGCTTGCGGCCTTTTCGGCGATGAGCGGTGAGCAGGCTGACAACTCCACTCGGGCTCGCGATAACGAGAACCTAAGTCTAATTACGATGATCAGGGATCGTCCAATACTCGGAACTGGTTTGGGGCGGGAGTGGGTTGAGCTAGACGCAAGCTTTACAGTTTCTGCCGACGTCTTCCCAATGTACCATTACTCACCCCATAATACGGTCCTTGCTCTTGTAGCTTTCTGTGGCGGCCTTGGCTTTGCCGGATTGTGGATGGTGTTGCCTATTTCAGTCTATCTGAATTCACGCACCTATCGAAAGTCAATGAATCCGGTCGAAAAGACCGTCGCCATAATCGGCATCATTGAAGTTGTCGCTTACCTCAATCAGGCGTGGGGGGATATGGCTGCCATGAACAATACCCACATGTTGCCAGCTGTAATCTTGGGAGCCGGGCTGGCGTCCGCGGCAAGACTCTCCGTAAACTCGGGGGCATGGCCTTCGGTATCCAAGTCTCGCGACCCGAGAAACATTGCCAAACCAGGCATCGCGTAGGGTCTTTATGCGCAAGTTAATTCTAATATCTGTTATCGCCCTGCCTCTGATACTGGCAATCCGATTTTCAAAGGACACGAAGCCACAGCGCGGGCTAAGAAGAACAGTGATGGGGTCGTTGATCTTTCTCGTATTCTGGGCGCTGCTCGGCCCTCCCTTGTTTTTCCTGTTTCCCGGCGACTAGGCACGGACTGGATTCTGTGGTTTTTGAGCGATCAGGACAGGCCCGGCGTTCCGCCCTGGTAGCCGGCGCTCGTGCGTGTTACATGGAAGTGGGTGCGTCCTCGAGATTTCGGGTGAGCTAATTGACAATGGAACAAGAGGCCGATCTTCGCGAAGACGATGGTGAGGGCGACGAAGCCGTTGCTGTCACGCCATTGGAAATAGTTGCCTTTATTCGGCACGCGGCGGGGCGCCACCGTTGGCTCGGAATTATCGTTGGATTTTCTATTGCTGCAATAGGTGTAGCAGTCGCTTTGGCAATTCCTCCAAAGTACGCCGCTCAAACGCGAATACTCGCATCGCAATCGGCTGCAATCGCCGCCGCGCTGAGTACTCCGAATCGACCTGTAAACACAAATGCCGACCCCTTTACTGGAAGCTCTGAAATACTGAAACAAAAGTCCAATTT
Organism: Myxococcales bacterium; assembly: GCA_003154095.1. Lineage (GTDB taxonomy): Bacteria > Myxococcota_A > Polyangia > Polyangiales > Polyangiaceae > FEN-1139. The sequence goes on from PMCK01000662.1 coordinate 8,075, forward strand.
GATATGGATGGCGAAAGAGGCTGACTTACTCAAGCAATGGAGGGCACATCGATCGTTGCCCTTTAGAATTAAGGACAGCATCTTCGATCTAGTTCGGGGTCCGGCATCGGATGCCAATCAGGTCGTGGGTTTGGCTGAGTTGCTCGATCAGCAGATGCAAGTGTATCATGACAACTCGGTTCTCACGATTGAGGTATACTGGCGCGATCAAAATTCTACGCTAAAGCTTGCTCAGCTTGCGCAGGCTCGGTTTCTAGAGCTTCGTCGGACACAGGAGCTATCTGCCATAACGGCGGCCATCTCAATAAACGAAGAAGAGGTAAAGCACGCAGCTGACGGAATTGATCTGGCCCTTGAAGAACTCATACGGATTCGGCAGCGGGCACGCGACTCGGCACACGCGCACCCCGCAGGGTCCGCGTCCGCCGATAGCACCCGCGCGACGAGAACCACCGGTCGCTCAACGGGGCTCGCCACATCCGCGGGCAGCGCGGCTCCTCCAACGGACAAGAAACTGGCGGCACGGTTGGCTGACATTCGACAGCAGGAACGCGATCTGGAAGTACCTTGGCAGCGCCGCATTGCTGAGCTCAAATTTCAGCTAAGCGATCTTCGAGCAACATACGGCCCAGAACATCCCACGGTACTGCAACAGGAGGCCAAGATTAAGGATGCCTCCGGCATTCCTTCAGAACTCCAGGTTCTTCGGGAACGTGAACGTCAGCAGTTGTCGGAAATTGAACAGAAGTCACTCGAGGAGGTCAAGTCGACAAATGAGGTGGCGAGCGTTCGTCCCAGCTCAGCCGCGGCGCCACAGCCTCCTACGGCCCAATCGCGACTAATCTCGGCTGATGGAGCACTTCTGATTGCGGAACGTGAAGACGATCCCGTGGTCGCTCCCGCTAAGGCAAACCTTACATCGGCAATTCAGCGCTACACCGAAATAACCAAGCGCCTCGAAACGGCCCGGTTGGAACTCACTTCGGCCCAAGTAGCGCTGCAATACCGCTTTGTTGTCGTCAACGAACCGGAACGTCCTCGCAAGCCCCTAAAGCCCAATCGCCCGGTTATCATTCTTGGAGTGCTGCTGGCCGCGGCTCTGGTTGGTCTGATAGCCGGTGCGATTCGTGATCTCTTGTCAGGCAAGCTGGTTGAGCCTTGGCAGGTCAGAATCCTAGGTTTGGACATAATTGGCGAAGTAAAAATTGGCCAAAAGTCGCAAGCCTAGAATGTTCCACCGCGGGAAAGTGGCTCACGGCAAGGCTTGGTCAAAGAGTGACTCGGTGAGTCCGACACCAATTGAGCAACACATAAGGCGCCCAAACACGTGACCAGTACATTCCCGGGGCCCCAGCCACAAATGCGCGCCACAGTCGCTGCAAGACGTCCGGTTGAAGCCCTACCGACTCAACCAAGGTACGATTCGCAAAGGTCGACTCTATATCACCCGCAAGTTTGTCTTTGGCCCATACGGCAATTGGCAACACAAAACCAGCCTTGGGTCGGTCAAATATGCTTGGATCCAAGTTGGGCATTGCGATAGATTTCAGCAATTGCTTCTTGCCGACTGGAGAGAAGCGTAGACTGTCAGGTACGCCTTGAACGGCTTCCACTACGCGATGGTCGAGGAGCGGCACTCTGAGTTCCAGCGATACAGCCATGCTTGCTGCGTCACTATCGCGAAGCAGCCGCTCGCCCAGGAACAAACCGAGTTCAAATATACTTGTGGCTGCAAGCGGCGTCAGGCCCGAGGCCATCCCGGCAAGTTCTGACCGAGTTTCTGATGACAGCCCATAGGGCGCGAGTGACAATGCATTTTCGCCTTCGAGTGCGGACAGGAATTCGGGGGTGAATAGCGCGTAAAATACCTGGTAAAGATTCAATTCTTCACCGCCAGTTCCGAGCAATGCACCGAGCTTCGCCCAACGCGTCTGGGGTGGGACGGAATTACCCCGCGCGAAAAGCAAATTCATTCCAAAATTCATTGCGCGGTTGACGGCTTTCACGGGAAAAGGCCGCATTGCGCGGGCTGCGCGCTTAGCCTTTGGCATATTTCGGAAACTTTCATAACCACCAAAAAGCTCATCGCCTCCGGTCCCCGCGAGGGCCACTGTAAAACCCGCTTCTCGCACTACACGGCTCACGAAATAGGTATTGATCGCGTCCAATGTGGGCTGATCCAAGCTGTTCAGCGCCTGTTCGAATTGCGCGACGAAAACAGATTGAGTGAGACGAAACTCGGCGTGTTCCGTGTGCAGGGCATCCGCTACAAGACGAGCGTAGCGAGATTCATCAAAGCCCGCCTCGTCAAAACCAATATGGAATGTCTTGACGTTTGCCGCCCCAGAACGGACCGCAAGCGCCGCGACGGCACTCGAATCAACCCCGCCCGATAGGAAAATGCCGAGCGGAACGTCACTGATTAGATGCTGTTTCGCGGCAGTCATCAATTCCGATTCAAGTTCGTGCCTCGCGTATTCGAGGGAATGCGGAGCTCGGGGTCCGAGTGACCAATAGCGTTCCTTTTGAAGCCGGTTACCGCTAACTTCTACCGTCATGCAGGTGCCCGCCGGCAGTAGCGAAATGCCGCTAACCATTGTGCTGGGACCGACAACAAAACCGTTCCAGAGATAGGTGCTTAGAGCGACCGGATCGGCATGACGCGGAATCAAGTTCGTGGCTAGTAGTGACCGCAATTCGGATGCGAAAAGCAATGACGTGCCGGAAGGGCGGCGCACTTGTGCGTAATAGAGGGGCTTGATTCCCAGGCGGTCCCTGGCCAAAAAGACAGTGTGCTTTCGCGGGTCGTAGATTGCAAATGCGAACATGCCGCGAATCCGGCGCAGTACATCCGTGCCGTATCGGGTATAGGCACGCAGAAGCACCTCGGTATCGCACTTTGACCTGAAAGTTTCTCCGTCTTCTTCGAGCGCGCGTCGCAACTCTGCAAAGTTGTAGATCTCGCCATTGAAGACGATGACATTCCCGCTCCGCTCATCGACCATGGGCTGATGGCCATCCGCCGAGAGGTCAAGGATGGCGAGCCGGCGAAAGCCGAATAGCACGCCTGTATCGGTGCCGCTTCGATACAAGCCGGAATCATCCGGTCCACGATGGCTCTGAGCCGATAACATCACCTCCAGGGATTGTTCGAGCTCTGGATCGACTGCACCAACTATGCCGGCTATTCCGCACATATTCCTAAACCCAGTGTGTGATTGCGTTGCACTTCGCCGAAAGTCTCACGACCGATACATGTCGGGCGGGCTTCTGGGGTAATGTTCCCAAGTTACTGCGCACTTTCACCCGCTACTTTCTTTTCCCATGTGCTCGACTGGCGTTCATTCATGCGTCTCGTTGCGGCGTTCTTACCAAAGAGCAAACAATCTCGCTGATAACGATGTAAGAACTCACGAAATTCGGGTTCGTCATAGCGTGGTTTGTTTTGTACGACGCTCGAGATGTACCCGTACACCATGGCGAGACTACCCAAGATATGAGGATAGTGCATCACGCGGAAAGCGGCACTGGCGAGCAAGTATGCGGGCGCAGTACCCATGAAGTATTGCCCATAACCCCAGCGAACCCGCCCCGTCCATATGCCTTGATGGCTGGAACCCATGGGCCGAAGATGAATAAATCGCAACTCTGGGATATCCACGCTCTCGGCCATCCAGCCCAGCATTCGACACCGGTGGCAATCGATGCCGTCCCACATGACTTGCCTGACAAATCCGCCAATTTCTCGAAAGCATNNGGTTTACCCGAACTCGTTCCGAGCCGGGGCTCAGCCTCCATTCGCTCGATCAGTATCTCGAAGTATCTGGGCGGAAGATCGAGGTCCAAATCGAGTTTGCAGACGTAATCGAAATCATTCAAGTCGACCTCGTCTAGTCCGGAATAGAATGCTTCAATAACGCCGGGCCCGACACTTCGAACCCCACGGTTGACGCGCCGAACCACCCTTAGGTAGGGCAACCTTGCGGCATATTCTTCCAGTATGCTGGGGGTTTCATCGGTCGAACCGTCGTCGACGACAACGAAAAGCGCAGGAGCGACGCTCTGTGCGGCCACGCTATCAAGCGTGTAACGCATGTGCTTCGCCTCATCCCGACAGGGTGCAATGATTACGTAACGTCGATTAATCATTGAGAATCAACTTTCCGCGCGGAGCGTCGATGGAAGAATATCCGACATTGTTATGCGGAGCGTAGTCGCAAGGCGCAATAGACACACGTGTTGGAAAAAAGCGCGAGGCAATTCCAGGAGCCTTGCTGCCAATTTCCCGGCATTTGGCCGATTCAGGGCGAGTTTCGTACGTCCGCTGGGGGCTAGAATAAACGTGCCTAGAGCTCGAATTTGCTGAGGAATGTTCCAACGCCAAGTTTGGCTGGCCGGATTCAAACGACACTGTGGCCACCGAAGGCACTCTAAAGTATAGATTTCAACGATCCGAAGTCTCGCTGGTGCCCCTGGTTTGGCTTGTTGAAGTAGAAAGTCTTCAATGCCATTCGACCCGAGTCGCGAGTTGGGCTTCGAGGTCGAGAGTTCTATTTAGTTGTGGCGGTCGACGGCACAAGCGCAACCATCGGATGCGACAATGCGAACCCTTTAGTGGCGCGACAAGTAGTGAGTACTCCGCGTGACATAAATGCCTGACATTCAATCCACTCCACAAGTAGATAGTTCAATTGCTGGCGACGACTGGCGCAAGCGCGAGATCAACTTAGCATTCGTGAATTCACTGAAGCTTGGTAGTTCACTACTCTTAACTTGGGGCATCGCACTCGTTACTCGCCTTTATATCCCGCGGTTCTTGGGGCCCGAAAGGTTCGGGACCCTGAACTTTGCGGACGCATTTACGGCTACGGCGTTCGTCGCTATGGGTCTTGGCATTGATATCTACGTACGCAAAGAAATTGCCGTTCGGCCCCAGCATGCCAGCGACTTCATCGGCGGCATCATAGCCCTGCGTCTAGTATTGCTCGTCTTTGTCTATGCGGGCATGGAAATCGTGCTGCGCGTGACGCACTGCTCTCTTGAAGTGCGAACTCTCGTCTACATCTATGGCCTGGCGCAGTTCTTCATGGTCGGAGGTTTTACCTCTGCGGGACTGCTTCAAGCAACAGGCAACGTCAACGAGATGTCCGTGCTCTCAGTAGCCATCAAGGTTGTCTGGGCAATTGCCATTTTTGTTGCGATAGCGTTTCGTCTGGGGCTATGGGCATTCGCGCTTACTGTATTACTTACGGAGAGCGCAAAGTCCCTATTTCTCTTTTGGCTCGCTCGCAAACACCTCAAATTCGATATAAAAGTCCACCCGAAGACGACTTGGTTAGCCATCATTGCCGCCCTTCCGTTCTTTGTCTCGGGGCTTGCGACGACGGTCTACGACAAGATGGGAGTCAATCTCCTCGAGTTCATGACAACGCGTCGCGAAGTAGGCTGGTACGGCGCTGCATCCGGTTTTGCGAGCATGATGTTGTTATTCGCGCCGCTGATGTCCTGGGTACTCGTTCCCCTGTTTGCGCGTTCCGCCGCCGAGTCTCAAGACGAACTATTTCGAATGGTTCGTCGGTCTCTGGAATTCATTCTTGCCCTAGCCACACCGGTTGCAATGCTAATGCTCGTTGGAGCCGACATTTGGGTATCGATCGCATTCGGGAAGGCCTTTGGTCCTGCTGCAATGTCTTTGCGCGTGCTCGCTGTCGCGACATTCTTAATGTACGTGAGTATCGTAGCAGCCTATGCGCTAGCTGTATTGAACTACACATGGCGAATGAGTCTCACGTTCGTGGGCGGCATGCTGATTAATCCTACGGTCAATCTACTACTGATCCCACGTTTCTCAGCAACTGCGGGTCCTGGCGGCGGTGGCCTGGCCTGCGCCACGGCTACTCTCGTGACCGAAATCGCGATCGTCATCTCGCTGCTCGCTGCGCTGGGTTCACGCTGTTCCGACCGCCGACTTATCGTCGCGTCGGTAAAGAACTTCGGGGCCGCCTTCCTTGTTATTGCCTTGGACGCGTTCTTGCTCAAGGCACTGGGCCCGTTGCGCCTAGTGATAGACGCAGTGGTCTACGCCGCGCTCATCTTGGCAACCAAGGCGTTCGATTTCCGTGGATTGCTGGAAATAGTGCGAACCGCCATACGGCAGAGAAAGTCACGCCGCGCCGAGGCGATGCAGTGAAAGTCATACGTGGATCAACTCACCGAGGAACTTGCGAGTCACTGGTTACGGAACCAGTGACCAGGAGCAGCGATGCTTACCGGCCCTTGTTCGATTCACGAAAAGAGGGATTAGCCCGCCGTGCAGATTGCCAAGCAGGGGAAAACGCCGGGTACTTCAGAATGGCTCAGTTTCGCCTCCCGAACCTCGCGGAAACGCAGGAGACAACTTGAATTGGGGGTCTTGCCGGTGGCAGGACCGAGCACTATATGCCTATCATTATGGCAAAAGCGTCGGGTGCGAGCGGCTTTCACATTGCCTCGCTGGACGGTCTACGGGCTGTCGCCATAGTCATCGTCTTTTTGAGTCATGCTGGACTCGGAAATATCATTCCCGGGACGTTCGGCGTTACCGTCTTTTTCTTCCTGAGCGGCTATTTAATCGCGACGCTGTTGCGCCTCGAGTCGGAACGCTTCGGTCAGATTAGCCTCAAGCAATTCTACTTGCGTCGCACGTTTCGAATCATTCCGCCTCTTTACCTCCTTCTGTTTATGGCATTGGCTCTTTCCGCCGCTAATGTGTTGCCGGGCGGGCCGCCAGCCCCGTCGGGCGTCCTGGCGCAATTACTGTTTTGCGCGAACTATTACAAGATATTCTCTTTGGGTCATCTGGTTCCTGGAACACGCGTTCTTTGGTCCTTGGCGGTCGAGGAACACTTCTATCTTGTGTTCCCTTTGTTCTTCGTAGCACTAAATCTGTGGGTTCGGAGCGTACGTCGTCAGGTAATTCTGATGGCTGGTCTATGCGCTTTAGTCCTCGTTTGGCGGTGCGTCTTGGTGTTCTATTTGGGATATGGCGCCCCAGCGGGAAGTCAGTCATGGGCGCGATTGTCGGAAGCCACGGACACCCGCGTAGACTCGATCCTCTTCGGTTGCATGCTGGCGATTGTTGGAAATCCTACTCTCGATAAGTCTCGCTTGTCCGAACGACAATGGAAATGGATACTCTTTCCAACGTCCATAGTGGGACTTCTGTTGGTATTTCTAATCCGAAATGAAGGTTTTAGAGAGACCTTCCGGTACACACTGCAGGGATTGTTTTTGTTCCCCGTCTTCATCACAGTAATTCGATTTCCAACCTGGGGAGTCGCTCGCATTCTAAACTGGCGTTGGGTTACCTTCATAGGCCTCCTGTCGTACACGCTTTATCTCCAGCATGATTGGATGTCGGAAGCCGTGCGAGAAACCCTTGCACGCTTTGGCTATCATTCCGCCCTCCTGGCATATGGGATCGCGGGCGTATTGTCCCTGTTATTGTCGACCGCGGTCTATTACGCTGTTGAGCGTCCTTTCGCTGCTCTGCGGAAGCGAATTTCTAGAGTCAGCCAACCAGTAGCCGCAAAAAAGGTCCCGACTGATGAACCCGCGCATGGAGAGGGGCTACTTTTCAATCAAGAGCCCGACTCTGTTTGAACTCAGATGCTGCCTTCGGACATTGTTTTCAGCTCGTCATAGTGAATCAGCAATCGCTTGCGCCACGACGTTATTTCCATCATTGTCGTAGTGAGCGGCATCGAAATGCACATAGAGCGCGCGATATTCGCCGACGGCTACTGACTTTTCACGAGCCTGTTTGAGGTATGGCAAGGAATCAATGAATTTTGCGTCAGCTCGTTGCACGATTGCAGACGCTTTTACCACTGGGTCGAGTGTGAAACGTTCCCTCGGTATGTTTTTCTCGTTGTCTCGCCACGAATTGCTCAAGTCGAATCGCGGGGCCATCCAAACTACCACCAGGCGGGCGCCTGTCTTGCGAATCTGGTCCGAAAACTTTGACAAATCTTCGCCCAAGGCATCCCATGCTTTTCCGGCTAAGTCAGGCGGGATATCCCCCTGACTCCAGCCGTACGCGAGCACTTCACCGTAGAGATATTTGGGGGTGAGCCGATGATCGAGCAAGCCGCTCCAATATAGGGCACGTTGCGCGAATATCGAAATGAATCCTACGGTGTAAATTGAGTGAAATTCGCGCCCAATGAGTAATTTGAGGCGGGACAACCGGTTGGGAGGATCGCCGTGACTGGCGACCACGTTTGCAAAGCTCAGTGGTTCCGGACGCGCAAGCTCCAAAGAAACCATGTTAGCAGTAAGCCCCACGACCACGATATCCGGAGAATAATCTCGCCACACTTCGTTCCATGCAACGTTCAGATCTCTTATGCCCACTCCCTCGAAACCACCGTTAATTACGACACTGCCGGGGTGTCGTTCCTTCATTTTTCGATCGAGTTGTGCTGGCCATGTCTGGCCACTGGGAACTCCGGTGCCAAATGTTTCCGAGTCACCTAGTGCCAGGATCCGCAACTGGCCAGGCGGCTTCTCCTTTGGTTGGGCTGGCCCGCGATACCCGTCCGAATTCACGTCGACCGGGTAGGAACCGGTGAATTTATTGTCAAATATTTTATGACCGTACTCCGGTGCCAGCACGCGCAGAGCAAGCTCCAACGTTGCCGCGAGAGCGACCAGAACACCCAGGTCCAGTATGATTCTCTTTGTGGCCCTAGAAGGCAAAGTATATAAACTCCTGGTTAGGCGCTCGAGAGAATGTTACCGCAAAGATCGCCATGCAGGCATAAACGAGCCATCTCATGGCGGTCTCGCGAGTTTCAGACCAGGCTAAGAATCGCTGCTTGAGATTGAACCACTCCGCGACTAAAACTAGGGTAAGTCCGCCCACCGCAAATACAAAACTGCGGTTTTCCGTATGTATTACGCCGGGACTCCAACTCAAGATGCGTGTAAGAACCAACATTGCATGCGAGTAACTTCGCGCGCGAAAGAAAATCCACGAGACCAGCACTACGGCCAAAGTCGATAGCCATCGAGCGAACTGACCTGTGCGCGACTGTGGCACCTTATCGAGTCCGGTGAGGCGCTCAACCGACATGACCGCCCCTTGGATGCCTCCCCACACTAGCCAATTCCAACCCGAGCCATGCCACAACCCACCGAGCAGCATAGTGATCATCAGGTTAATATAGGTTCTTATCTTGCCACGGCGATTGCCGCCCAGGGGGATGTACAAATAGTCGCGCAACCAACGCGACAAGGTCATATGCCAGCGCCGCCAGAACTCGGTGATGGA
>PMCK01000259.1 GCA_003154095.1 Myxococcales bacterium
TTGACGAGATTGATTGCGCATGACGTCCTTCCGGTGCTCAGCAAATCAGCCGGTCTCCGCTAGGGCGGCGCAACCTCCGCGCCATCCGCTAGCAATTGACTTGAGCAACGGATCGCGCCTGTCACGGAGCTTGCCAATGTGCCGCGAAGCCAGGCTCATTTGCTGGGCACCGGAGACAAGCCCAGGAAATTATGTGTACGGGCAACAAACCCCCTCAGCTCGCTATTGAACCAATGAAGTACTAAGAATTACCCAGCCTCAGAGGCCAAGGCTGCTCAAAATTCCACTTTAGGTGCAAGCACTACTGCGCATACTGGGCGTTATGTCTGGCACGTGTCTCTGTGGCGCGGGTTGGAAGGATGATGGCCTTTCGAATACCTACGCACAGGCAACTTGCTGCTGGGCCTTTTGGTTTTTTGTCGGCGCGGAAAGGCGCGGTGTAATTGGTCAGTGAGGTTGCCCCAGCAAATCAAAGCTCTATCCGGCCTGATTGCACAAGTCTGCGTGTAGCCCGCGCTAAGCTGAGCGAATTTGCCAGGGGGCGCGACGTTCTCGTCAAAAGAGGCACCGCCCCAACAAGTCACGGTGCCGTCGAGCTTGATGCCACAGCCTTGATCATAGCCGGAGCTGACTTGAGTGTAAGTACCGGGCGGCGGTTGCGGCGGCGGGTCGGTGACATACACGCCTCCGTATCCCCAGCAGACGGCGGTGCCGTCGATCTCGACGCCACACAGGAAGTGAAACTTCGCCGATGCCCGTGATCACACACTGGAGGCCGGCCAAAACTTTTGGTGCCCCCAGTGGGTTGTAGGCGAGTGTCGGCCCTGTGTGCCCGCTCCGCTGACGGCCGAACATTGAGCGTTCCTATGCGATCTTCTTCTTTCACCTGACGCCAATTTACCGATCACTTGTCCACGATCTTGAAGCAGATTGGCCGCCGCGGGGTCAAGGTCCGAAGGGGCAGAATCTGAATCTGGCTTCCGGCAAACTCGACGTGCCGTACTTGTCTCCCGGATTCTGCGATGATGGCTGTGCAGCAAAGTACTGCGCTTCGTCGGCGAAGACGCCGAAATCGACCGGCGAGACATTGATGTTTGCGCCTCGGGCTGCAGTAGCGTATCCTCGGCGCACGCATGACTTTGCGCCTTCGGGTCGACGTTGATTCAGTCCTGAAACTGCTTGCCTTCCTGCTCTCCAGCGCGCTGTTTGCGTTCTCCGTGTGGTACGTTTGGACCGCTTTTTCCGTGCCGGTTGAGCTCGAAATCCGCGAGGGAACAGTCTGGCTCCATGCCCTCGCCAAACGGGCGGGCGTGGACATTTATGACTCGAATCAAGTAGCATTCGTGAACATGAGCCACGGCCCGATGGAATCGATCCTAAAGGGGTGGCTTGCGACCATTGCCCCGGCTCTGCCGGGTTGCATGGTGACGCGTTGCTTTGTTGTTCTGCTCCCATTTTTTCTGCTTGGATCGGCCTACGTCATTGGTCGGAAAAATCTGACCGTAGCGCTCCTTGCAGCGGCCGCTCTCCATCTCTTCCTCGCAAACTTTACGATTATGCTGGTCGTCGGTCGCAGCGACGCCACCGTCCTGTGTGGGCTCGCCCTGTGTGGCGCTCTAGCTCACGGGTTGCTCGTAGACCGCCACCGAGAATGGTTCAACTGGCGCTACGTTGCCCTCCAGATCGTGCTGGGCTCCTCGTCCGCCGTTGTTTTCCTCACGTCCTGGCGGATTGTACCAACGATCGCGACGATACACCTCGTCGTCCTGTCGAAACAATTAGCCGAGTCGTCCAGGCGCTTCCGGAGCCTGTTGCACTCGACAGTCCTGGCCGTTGCGGGATTCGCGCTGGTGTGGGTCCCGACCTTCTTGTGGGAGCTGCATGGCGACCGCCATGCCTACTACAAGAGATTCTTCGGTTTCTACTCGCGCGCGAGTGGCTGGGGCGCTTTCGCCGGACCTGAGTTCCGGCTCTTCCCCGGAGAGATCATGCAATTCGGGCAGGGCCCCCTGCTGCTCCTGGCGGCGCTACTCGTGGCCGCTCTGTTTCGATTGCGACGGGAGCGCGCACAGTTCATCGCCTGGAGTTTGCTTCTACCAATCGGTTGGGGCGCGTACGCATATGGTTACTTCAGAAACCAGGGTGGAGGGGGCGTGTACTACTTCTGCCCTTTCTTCTTCTCCGCCTGGCTCCTCATTCTACACGCACTGCGGCGGCAGAGCGTATCGAGACCTTGGGTGCAATTGGCTTCTGCCGGTTTGATTGCTTACTTGCTCCCCTGGCGGGGGCTGCTCGATCAACGCCAGCAACTCGCGGACATACGCTCGCAAGCCCAGACATTCCTGAAAGACGTGGCCAAGCGAACTGGCGGGCGACCCGTGTTCGGGGAAGACACCCACCTGTTCAAGCGCGAATATCGCGATGAAATCGTGGACACAGGTGACACGGTAAACGCCATTGCGTCGTCCGGGTACTACGGCACTGACTTCACCCGCAAGTATCAGTCCTATGCGATGACGTTGGTCGCCGCCCCCCCGCAGTTCATCATCGAAGACATGCTCGACTTGCAGAATAGGCATGGCACCACGACGCCGCAACTAGCCGACTTACTGCGGAACCGCTACGCGGTCGCAATCCAAGGTCCCGCGAATCTGGTCGCCAACGTCGCTGTGAGGAGTCGAGGCAATTCTCCCGCCGGCACGATCGCTCTTTTCGAAAGAATCGCCGAATGAACATCGCGGATACCGAATTCGCGAGGGCCGCCACGAACGGTGTCGGAATCGGACTCAGAATCCGATTCAGTCGTCAGTTGGGTGAAGGATAACTGGCCGGGCCTCTTTATAGCGTTTGCCGTTACAGCGGCCGTAACCGCCGTCACAGCCGCAGGCGGCTCACTCGTCCTAACCTGCGTCTGCACAGGAGCGGTCATACGCCAAGGCTTTCTTTACTCTACGGGCGGCGTTCTTTCAGACGCCGATCACACCAGAGCCGCGGAGCCATACCTATGAAGCGGTAGTCAGTTGGATAGGGCCCGTTCTACCGAGCGATTATTTGCACCTCCATCGTATCATTCACCACGAGATGCATGGGCCTTGCGCAGGTGAAGAGTTTCGCAATGCGCTACTCGCAGGGAGCCGCATCTTGCTTCAGATAGGTGGCAGGGGCTGGCTATCTGACGACCGCGCAAATTCGATGGTGCAGTTCGAGGACGAACAATGGGCGCAACGCGTGTGGTTTCCGTCAACCAGGGCAGCGGGTTGGGATTGCTGGGCCGTTGTCAAACCTGAGAAAGAGGTCGGCTCCCTCAGCATCGCGCGGTTCGTAGAAGCCTGCGAAAGAATGGGCATGAACACTCGATGCTTCCCCGCCGTAGCTCCAGCCTTGGATTGGCTTGTGGATGTGACGAGCAAAGCTCCGAACAAGCCAGGTGTGGTTGGCGTCTAGGTGGCCTACTTCGCGTCCGCGTCGGCGTCTGTACAATGTCGTGGCCGAATTCTCTGCGCCGGCTCGCTTCATATTGGTCACATACACGAACCCAAATGGGTTGACGCCGTGGATGTAGTGCACGTAGTCCTCGGCTGCGGCCGTGGCTACATTCGTACCACTTCCATACTTGGCTAATGGCTGATAGAGGCGGGACTGTGCCATTTTGATCTGATTGCAGCCCCTCCCATAGTCTTTCATCGGAGCACGATACGGATCTTGATTGCCCGTGACCATCGGAAGCTGATCCGTGTGTCGAAAGCCAGCGCGCTGCGCAAGCCACGATTGGTGAGTGAGCCGGGGTCGAAGACAGCAGCAAAGTCTTCAAACCTGCCCAACAGGACGAACGTTCGCATCACCTAATCCGCCCAAGAGCGAGGGTCAACGAGCGTCGCACCGCACGAACCTAGTTCAGCTCGCTGAGCTTGCGCCGCAGCATGGGGGCACGAGAGGCTCGCCGAGGAAACATAGAAAGCGCTCGATGTTGTGAGCGTCAAACGCCGCGAACGGTTGCCGCGCATTGAAGCGGGACACCTCGTGAGTCCCGAGCAAGCCGATCCGACAACTCGTCTTCACGGTCCCTAGGAACGTTACCAGAAGCACTGCGTGTCGGCAACGAGTGAGCGCGCAAAATGCGCGCGTGTCAGTTTACGTTCACAACGTCATCATTTGAGATAGGCGAAATCGAAAACATCGCCTTGACCACTACATATGCCTACGGTAGAAACTAGTTGTCGTTGCGTATTCGCGGTGCAAACGAACGGATGATCACCGCAATAGTGTTGTTTGCCTGACTATCTCCCTTGAAGAGCGTTAGTCGATGCTGACCCAATGCCAAGCAAGCGAACAATCCTGTTTTGTTCGTTCGCATCTTGGGTTGAGCGCGAAAAGCGAGGTTCTTATGTATTTGCCGCGTTCGGCCGATGGGTACTTGGCGCTTGCGATAATCACGATCGGAGTGGGTTGTGCCAATCATGATGCGGCGACGGCCTTTCCCTCTCTCGTCGGCGGCACCCAGGGTACCGATACCGCGAACAACGGTAATTCGAGTTCTACCAACGGCTCATTGAGCAATTCCACGAGCAGTCAGGGTGGCACCCACTCGGGGACCAACGTTTCGACGGGAGCTACAGGGAATACCGGCAACTCGACGACAAACACGACGGAACCGACGGGAGGTACGGCAAGTCAACCTTCGGGTTCAACCGGTTCGACGGGGGGTACGGCAAGCCAGCCTTCGGGTTCAACCGGTTCGTCGAGTTCGATGGCGAGTGGCGGTTCGAATGGCACCAGTCAAACATCTTCGACGGGTGGTGTCAGCAATACGTCCGGCGGCGCGAGCAGCAAAGCGACGGGTGGATCGACCGCTCCCACGACTTTCGTCGTGCCGGCTGATGCCAAACCNNGTGCGCGGTGGAAATTGGTTCGGACTGGAGGGGCAAGACGACAACGCACGCCCTGGAGCCATGGAACTCTACATTGGTGCTGTTTTCTGGGCGGACGCATCCAACAAGCGGACCATCCAGCAAACTATGACTGAGATCACGGCCGCACCACTTAGCTTCAACACCGTTCGCTTTCCCATTGCACCGCAGACCCTCGTCAAGGGGCATCCCGACGGACTATACAGTCGAACTGACGTCAAGATTCGAAATAACGATCCGACGATTTACTCGTACGCTGATTCCTACGAAGCCTTCACGGATTTCCTGATCCAAGCGAACAAGAACGACCTCTATGTCATTCTCGACATGCATTCTTGTTCGAACCACATTGGGTGGCGCGCTGGCAAAATCGACGACGGCCCACCCTGGACGGATGCCAATCGCGAGAATTACCAGTACAAGAAAGAGAACTACTACTGCAATCAGGGCGAGGACGCGTACGACGTCAACAAGTGGCTTGCCGATATTCACACCATGGCAAAGTTGCCGAAGCAGCTAGGCATCCACAATATTATCGGGATCGATTGCTTCAATGAGCCGTTCAAGTACTCGTGGTCAACTTGGGCTGACCTCGCGAAGATGTGTTATGACGCGATAGCTGCCGAAGACGATGACCTGATAGCGGTTGTCGAAGGCGTATCCGCGAGTCACGAGACACCTACGGCCGGTGTTTATGATCCGGAACCCTTCGGGGACCTAAACACAAATCCGAATTGGGGCGAGAACCTGTATGGGCAGCAGTTCGACCCGATTCAAATCCCGAAAGATCGTCTATGCTTTTCGCCGCACACGTACGGCCCAGCCGTCTACGTGCAGAAGCAATTCATCGATCAAACGAACCCGGCGTGCGTCGGGTTGGAAGACGACGCGGCTGGCAAGGCGAAGTGCAATCTCGTCGTCGAGCGTTCGAATGCGACGACGGTTGCCAACTTGCGCAAAGGTTGGGATCAACACTTCGGGTATCTAGTCGATCAGAAGTACTGCGTTATCACCGGTGAGTTTGGCGGGTACAAAGGTTGGCCCAATAACCCCGTGAAGCCCAGCGCGGCGACCATTTGGGCCCATTTGCCGACCAGCATCCGCTATGACTGGGAGTGGCAGAACATCTTCGTCGATTACGTGAAGTCCAAGGGTATGACGGACTTCCTTTACTGGTCTATCAATCCAGAATCGGGTGACACCGGTGGGCTGTACAATCACGCATATACACTCTCGAATCAGTCGGGTTGGGGTGTGTGGCAAGGCCTCGATTCCGAGAAGGCGTCGCTGCTGCAGAGTCTCAAATAGAATCGAGACATTGAGCTGTACCCGCAACCCACTTCCTGCTCGCTCCGCTCGGCGATGTTCAATAACCGAAATTTGCCCTTTCGCTCCGCTCGTTCGCGGCTTACGTCTGTCCAGGTTGCGATCGCACTGCTAGCGATCGGTATTGCTTCCCAAGCGCAGGCGCGAAAGCGACCGAAGAACTCGAGCGAGCCGCCAGATTCTACGACCGTCGCGGGTTCACAGGGTGTGGCGATGGTCGCTCCCAAGAATGCGACAGAGAAGCAAGCCGCACGCTACTCGCGCGAGGCGCTGGGCGTCGATTTCGAGGCAGGTCACTTTTTCTTGGGCGAAGGGAAATTGCGCGAAGCGATCCACATCTGTGAATCCGCTTGTTCCGTTCCTTTTCAATCGCGCCTTCACCGTGATCTCGGCTTCCTGTACGTTACTGGGCTCGAGCATCTCGACGACGCACGGGAGCAATTCAGCGTCGCCGCGACGATGGATCCCACGGTGGCTCTGACTCCCGGCATGCTAATTCCGGATGTTACTGAGGTATTCGACAAGGCGATAACCAAAGGCTCGAAGAAGACGTCCAAGCGCGCCCCGTCCGAGTCTGAAAAGCCAGAAGCCGAACTGGAACCCGATCTGACGCCGGCTCAAGAGGAGCCCACCGGCGACCGCAATCTCGATGCGAGTCCTGCTCCGGACAACGTCGCGAAAATGGGCCTGGTCCGGAACTGGCTCACTCTCTCGATTCAACAAGACTGGGTCTATCACTCGAGGACGCTCGAAGCTTGTGGCCCTGGTGGCTCTTACCGCTGTTTCGATGCCGACAAGGTGTATCGGGTGCTGGGGCCCGGGCAATTTGGTGGCAATCAGGTTTCGGGCGGAGGAGCGTTACCAGGTACGCTGAGGCTCTTGGTTGGATTCGACCGCGTCGTGCACCCGCATCTATCACTTGGAATTCGGGTGGGTTCGGTCATCAGTGGTAAAGCGCCGACGGTGGCCAGTGATCAATCTTTTCTCTACTTTCACGGCGAGGCACGGGTTGCACTCTGGTTCGGCCCCGACGTCTTCTCACGCGCAGGGCTGCGGCCCTACGTATTTCTCTCGGGCGGCATCGCCGAGGCCGACGGAAGGATCGTGGTTGACTTCACCGTACCCCGCGACTCGACGACGTATAAGCTCGACGCTTGGAAGCGTAGCGGGCACTCATTCGTGAGCCCGGGTTTGGGCGTCCAAGCGGCCTTTACCAAGTACGGTGGTCCCGTTGTGGAGTTTCGCTACATGCAGTTCTTTAGCCCCAATGTTCCCGTGCTCGGCGGGCAGCTGGGTTACGCGATCGGCTTTTGAAATTGACCTATTCGAGCGAACGCAAGCTGGGCTCGGCTGAGCGCGACGTCACCCTCGCGGTGCCGGGCCTCGAGATTGGTTGGGCGCCGCGCTAACGCGCGTACGCCGCGAGCGCCAAAACGTACTTCGCCTGGTAACCCGTGCTCGGTTCCGTGACGGACCAGGAACCTGCGGGCCACCCCGAGTTGAACTGGAGATAGGCCTTTTCCGGGGGTTGCCCGAGCGGTGGCTGCCAGTTTTGGCTGCAAAGTGAGTACTCGGCTGCGCCATAACAGTGATACGCCGCATCACCCGAAGGAGCCGTGCAGCAGCCATCGAGCGAGAAGCCTGGATTGGGTCCGCCCGGGACAAAGCCTGGTGCCGGACCCGGCGTCGTGCTCGTGACAACGTCCCACTTCGCGCTGCCGTCCGCGAACCAAGTATGGAACAATGTCGTTACCGAATTCTTGGCGCCGGCTCGCTTCATATTGGTCACATACACGAGCCCAAACGGGTTGACGCCGTGGATGTAGTGCACGTAGTCCTCGGCTGCGGCTGCGGCCGTCTGCACCGTTGTACCGCTGCCGCGTTGTGCCAGCATCTGATAAATCCGGGCCTGCGCCATTTTGATTTGATTGCTACCCCAGGTATAGGTATTCATGGGCGCGCGATACGGATCTTTATTCCCGGTTACCATCGGCAATTGATTCGAGTTGCTCGTGACCGTGTTCACGAACTGAGTGACGATTGCAGAGCTACCAAAACTTCCTAACGGCTCAACTGACACGAGATTGAGTGCAACCGTGCCGGCAAAATATGCATCATTCGAAAGCAATCCTAGTCCAGTGGGTAGCCCGGATCGGTTGCCGATTTGCCGTTGATTCGCAGAGTCCGCACGCTCTTGTCTATTACGTTACTCGCACGTGCGTAGCCGATGGAGTTTTTGAGCTTAGCAACCACTTGCAGCATCGTAGCGGAAGAGTCGATGCTCCTGGGCGGCCCTGATTGACCGCGGATCTTCCGGTCAATCCAGTATGCAGACGCCTGCGCGGGTGTGAAACCGAGCACCTTGCTATCGAACGCAACCCTGTCGGGAGAAGCGGCTACAAGATTGAATGGGAGGATCCTTTCTCCGTCGGCACCACTCACGTACTCGCCAGAGTAAATGCGCTTGATGTCCCGCACGGAGATCTCTTTGAGGGTGCTGTTCATGGCAACGATGAGCACTAGCCGCGCCTTTGCGTCCGAGGCTTGAACGGCAGTGGCGGAAACGCAGAGTCCGAGGGAGGTGGCCATGATGAGGAACAACGTCAGAATGCTTCGTCGTGTTAACATGACTAGAAGCTCCAAGCGGCTTGAGTTTCGAACAGCGAGTAACTGGCCGTGTCCGGACGCGTCTCAAGCAAGTGAAAGTAGGTATATTGAGCCTTGAGTACTACGCGAGCAATCGGGCGCCAATTGAGCCCGCCCCAGTAGGCGGTATACCCGAAGGGAGTCCCGCTATAGCGATCCACGGCAAAGTACGGCATTAGACCCGCCAGCGGTGTTCTGTAACCGATGAGTCCGTACGCTCCCCAATTACGAATATCGGGCTGGTAGGAAGTCCCAAATCCACCCATCGACCATACGTTCTTAGGTCTACCCGCCAGGTAATGTACCTCGTCCATCAATGCCTCGCCTTGAATGAGAAGATTTTGCCACTCCCACTTCAAGTCCGTGCCCAAAGCGAATTCCTTGTACTGCAAAGTGACCATCTGTGTTGGCCCCGAGGTACCGAAACCCAACGTCGTATCTGTGTATTTGCCGCTGTAAGTTGATAGTCCGAAGGCCATGTGGCCGAGCAGCGCGTCATTCTTGACAAAGAGCCGTCCGCCGATCGCTTTGTTGTTGTCGAGGTCGCGGTAAGTATCGATCGGGCCGCGCCCATTGGACAGCGTTAAGTGATAGCCGATCTGGCTGTCTTTGATGTAAAAACTCCCGTAGCCCTCGAGGCCCGTCTGTCGGTCTGGGAAAAGCGCCGCCGCCACCGCTAATGGCATGTGAACGCCGATAATAGTGGGTGATCCGTGATCCACATTCCAGATGCCGTAGGGCGTCAGGAACTGCCCTGCGCGAACCGTCAAGTACTCGCTCAGCGTGTATTCGAGCCACGCGCGCTGAATGTCAATAGCTCCCCATCGGATGGGTGCCTGAATGCCTGGTTGCGTGGGATCGATAGTCGTGTTGTCAACGCGGCTCGTCGTGTTTATGCTCGAATTGGTTGGCGCGCCGCCAATCAGACGGCTCTGAGTGGCATCCGTGCCGTGAGGCGTATACATGAACCGCACCTCGGCCAACGAACGCCAACCCCCGCCAAGTTCGGTGCTCATGTACATGTTCAGGTGCCCAACGGCAAACGTGCTATAAGGCAAGGTCAGTTGCGCGGCCTTGTTCAGCGGAGCTGCAAACATGAAGTCGGCGAAACCGTAAAAATTCGTTCGAGAGCCCTGGTCTGCATCTGCCGCGGAGCCCGAATCAGCCGTCGCCGCCGCGACTTCAGCCTCGACTGCCGCGTCCGTGGCCTTTGAGCCGTTCACGGCTGCCGCTGTGTCCTGCGGAGTTGACGCATCGGCTGTTGTCTCGGAATTCTGTTTATCGGGAGATGTGCTTTGTGGCTGCTCCATTGCCGATCGTTCAGGTATTCCCGCGTCTGGCGCCCCGGACTTTGAGGGCTCACTAGAAGCAGAGGTCGATTCCGAGGAGTTTGGGGTCTCAGGTCGTGGGGCGATTTCCTTGCCAGTGTCGGAAGGTGCTTGCGCGTGCGAGACATTTGCAACCAGCGTAGCCAGCAAGAGACTGCATGCGCACGCTGCAGAGTGTTCGCGCAACGTGCGAACGATGCTGTATGGGGTTTTCATAACAATGGGCAGCTCCCTGTTGGCATGCATACGTTTGGCATTACGGGTGCGTCAGGCATCGAGGCGGCGAAGGTTGACAACGGGCAGCAAGCATAACCGGGGAAGCAATCATCCGGGCTGGTCTTGCAGTCCGTTGTAAAGCACTTCAATTGCGTCGAGTCGCAAAAGGTCGCCTCGTAGTTTGCGCAATCAGCGGTTGTGGTACACGCCTCGCCCGTTCCCGTAGGTGGCCGTTGGCAATAGCTCGGCGTGGCGCTTGCGTTACAAATGTATCCGCCCTTACAATCGCCGTTAGTGGCACAGCCTGAGGTAGTGCAGTATCCGGTAGTACCCGAGGTTGCGAAGCAGTAGTTGACCGTGGCGTCGGCACAAGCAGGAGAGTTCGAGGTGTCGCAAGCGGTTCCCAGTGTCTCTGGAACTGGCTCGCAGGGCCCATCATTCGATTGCTGCGCGTATCCAGATGTACATACGCAACCCGATTCTCCGGGCACCTGGTGCGTACCGCAGAGAACACAACCGCCGGAACCGGTCGTATACCCTGCGCTCTTGTCGCAAATGCAAGTTCCCGCAGCAAGTACTTGGTTCGCGTCGCAGCGATCGTTTGGATCGTAAACGCAAGCCATAATTCCTAGGCAAACGCCAGCGTACCAGCGGGGTATCTTTGCTCGTCCTACTCGTTGTTTCCGATACGATTTGACAGCGTCTTTCATTACACTCTCCGTCACTGAGCTTTCGCTCGGATTCTCGACGCTGACCCATACGTCGCACGCCCGCGCTACTCTCTGGTACGGTGAGAATTCACTATGTTTAACGGCCGACAGACAAGTCAGCAAATATTGGTGAGGTGGGGTCATCGGCCGGCCCACCTTGTGAGTGCCAGATTAGAGTGCACGCGTCGGGATTATCAGTTCTCCGTGGTGACCGTAGTTCAGTTATGAAGGTCGTCAGGGGCCCAAACGCAACCGAGCAATACTCCACTCAACTGCCAAACGCAGCAGAGTTGCTATCCCCTGAGCAGCGAAAAAGAGCGCTTTCGGGAACCCGTTTGCAAGTAGTTCTCACGGCATTCGTGACGGCGTTACTCGTGGCGCTTGGCTGCATGGTGTTGTTACTCATTTCGAACATTTTTGATCGGCTCACCCCCAGCATCCGGCGAGATCTCGCGTGGAAAGCGGAGCGCACCGCGGCAGAACTGTCGCAGACCGCCGAGCTCGGCATTCTACTCAACGACACCAAAGCCATCCGGCAGGCTTTTGCTGTGGTTGTACGAGATCCCGATATCGAAGCAATCGTCGTTGCCAATGCTTCTGGCGAAATCCTCGTCAGCTACGGGCAGCCACCGCTGACAACTTCGAAAATGTTTGAGCAGCCACAGAAATCCGTGCGGAGAACGACTGAGAGCCTGGTTTCGTGGGCAGAAGCAGCCGTTGAAGGCACGGCCGTGGGAAGGGTGGCGGTTTCCGTTTCGACGTCAAGATTGGAGGAGGGCGATCGGCTGCGTCACAGGTTACTGGTAACAGACGCGATCGGCACATTGCTCGGCATACTTCTCTGCGCTCTGTTCGTGCGCGGGTACATTCGTCCGCTTCTTAAGGTCACCGAGAAGGCCTTCTTGGAGTTGGAGGACGCGGCTGTGCAATTGGCAGCCAAGCAACGCCTAGAACAAGAGCTGGAAATCGGAGCAAAGATCCAAACATGCATACTTCCGGGCCAAGTGGAAGTGCAGGGCCTGGAAGTTGCGGCCACCATGCGCCCCGCAACTGAAGTCGGAGGAGACTACTTCGACATTCTTCCCGCCGAAGGCGGGTGCTGGATCGGCATCGGGGACGTAGCAGGCCACGGCCTTACGTCGGGGCTCGTGATGCTCATGGCGCAAAGTGCGATCTCAGCCCTCGTTTCTGGCGGCACCGAACTAACACCGAGCGCGGTCGTATCGCGGTTGAATCACGTGATATATGATAACGTTCGGAATCGCTTACACCATGATGAACACCTGACGTTGGCACTGCTGAGATATTGGGAGAACGGACGCATCGTGTTTTCGGGCGCCCACGAGTACATCATCGTGGGTCGCGCTCGGAGCGGCCAGTGCGAACTCATTCCGACAACCGGCCCGTGGCTTGGGGCCATTCCTGATATTTCGGGCATTTCGGAGGATTCTACCTTGAACCTCGAATCCGGTGATGTCGTCGTGCTCTACACTGACGGTATTACTGAGGCCATGTCCGCCACGCGCGAGATGTTCGGAGTGCATCGCCTCCGTGCTGTAATCGAAGCCCATTTGAATGAAACGCCTGACCAGCTTCGCTCAGTCATCCTCGCCGAGGTTGAACGATGGCGGCCAACTCAGCTGGATGACGAGTCGCTGCTCGTCATTCGCCACGTCGGTTCCAAGGGTGCGGGAGAATGGCAGAACGTCGCGTAGACGACTACGGACAATTCATGATGACGCTAATCAAGGATCCACTGAATATGCATCGGTACTACAAGACGACAATGCAACCTGCTTGGTCCGCAGTCAGAGAATTGCGAAAACGCGTCGCCGAAGCCCTGGTGGATTGCCCTGCAGACCTAAGAGCTGCGGCCGTGATGACGGCTTCGGAGTTAGCGGAAAATGCCATTAAGTACGGTGAAGCAATCGAGTCGGCTCCCGACATCCAGTTCTCGTTGTGTGCAGATGACGGAGAGATTTGCATCGAGTGCACCAATGGGTGCACGAACGCCGCTGGCGTGACGGAATTGACCGAGCGCGTTCGCGAAATCGCGTCGAGCGCCGATCCAAGTGCCCTGTATATCGAACGACTGGAGCAACTGATGGCCAACCCTACGGATAGCGGGAAACTCGGGTTATATCGGGTTGCTTTGGAAGGTGGATTTGGTCTGGAATGCACATACGTAAACGATGTTGTAAGGGTAAAAGCAAGGCGGAAGATCCAATGAGCAATAGGAACATTCAACTAGATACGCTGACAATATCGGTCGTGAGAAGCGCGCCTCACGCCACCATCATGTGGAAGGGAACCAGCGACTCACGCAACCCCGGTGCTGTTCTCAATCCTGCCCTCGAGCAGCTGGTCCAGGCTGTCGCAAATTACGACATTACGGTAGACTTCACCGAGCTCGAGTACATGAACTCGGCGACCGTTGCGCCTTTGATGGAATTGATTCGGAAACTCGACACTAACTGTAAGTCAGTGCTGGTCGTCTTCTTGGACGCTGGGTGGCAATGCACCCATTCCCGGTGCATGTCCGCCATTGCGAGGACTCTGAAAAACGTCAGTGTAGAGAACCGCTCCCCACAAGGCAACTAGACTGCAGAACGGCGCAAAATCCCCACGCACAATTCAAGATATTTTTGGCCGGCGCATTTCAGAGCCGTTCGACGCGCTTGGCCAAGTGTGGCCCACCGTTGGGCTCTTCGGGGCCCCAAAGACGCGCAGGGGGCACGGGCTTGGGTCGATAGGTGGCGCTACGCCAATGCAAGAAGGTTCCACCGTCCACGAGCGTCCAGAGCTCGCCTGACTTGGTTCCGGCCAGATGTCGGATCTGTCGCCAAGTTGGCGCCGCCGCCGACCATGCCTTGCCATCGTAGTGTATAACTGAACTTACCGTTAGAGTTCGGCACACTGGAACGAGGCAATCGCGAGCCTTCCCCCTTTCTGCCGCGAGCCAATGCGATGCGTTTGCGTTCAGGTGAGACTGGGGCGGAAGCCTCAGCGGCTCGTTGCCGCAACGACGCCGAACCGCAGCGCTGGTTGAGCGATGGCAATACGCAAGACAGCATGATTCATACTGCTTTCTTTGATGTCACAGCGTCGCGGAACCGTCTCGATTTCGTCGTTGCCCCAATGTTGCCCAAGGGAAACGTCAGGGGACCGTCGAGGGCCGCCTATGCGGGTTTAAGCGAATGACGGAACCCTTCAGCCCCGCCTAAGAGGCTTTGAACAAGTCACCGCAACTTATCAAAGCCGCCTAGGAGGGTCACGGCGCAAATATTCGCCTACGGGCTCAGCTGCACGACGTCGTACTCGATGCGTTTCCTGAGCAGCAGGCAGGAGCTGCTCCGGGAGCGCCCTTGAAAGTCATTGTGAAGTTGCCACACGTCGATCCACTGGTCACGCTCGTGCAAACATTGTTAAGAACGTTCGTACCACTTGGAACGCACGAACACGTGCCGGATGTTGCGTAGTAGCCGGAACAACAATCTTGGCAGTTCTGATTGGGATAGGCACAAGGTTGGTTACCTGGCGTGCATACGCATTGATGGTTTGTGCACCCTTTGGGACAGTCGCAGTCAGAATTGATGTTGCACTGAACACAAACGCCCTGGGAGCTGACACCCGAGCTGCAGTCGCTGCAGTCTGTGCCACGACAATTCGTACCGTTCGGAGTAGCTGGCCCCGCAATACATGAATTGTCCGCGTGGACACTGCTGCAACAATCCCGGCAATTCGTTGTCGCGCAAGCGGTCCCTGTAGCTGTGCATGCGGTGCACGAGCTATTGTCGGAACAATAGGTTGTCCCGCTGCTGTACGCCTTACTTGGTGTGCAGGCTGTTCCCGATTGGCCGCAAGGAGGCTTGCCACCAGTAACAGGAGCCTTGCAAAGACTAGGGTCACTCTTGGGTGATCCGCCCGTCGCTGAACTACCGCCTGTTGCAACTGCGCCGCCCGCGGTTCCACCAACACCCGTGTCGCCACCCGAGTCGGTAGAACTTCCCGCCGTGCTCGTTGTCCCCGCCGTGCTATTCGTTGTGCCTCCAGCGTCGGTACTATTGCTCGAATCCCCACCACTTGACGTGTCACCGCCGGTGCTCGTGTTGGTCTTGTTACTTGACCCGCTACAAGCTGAAGCGACGAGAGCAAACAAAAGACTCGATGCAATGATTGTACGATTCATCATATGACTCCGAACGAACGGGACGCGTGTGCTCCGGGCAATGAGGATGCAGGGCAACCTACCAACAGGAGCACATACAGAACCTGAGGCCCACGCGCAATAGGCGTATCACCCCAACAGTTAGATCCAGGAATTTTTTAGACCATTGTTGCTGGATATTTGAGTTTCCCCCAAAGTCACCCCCGAAGTCAGGCTGCTGNNGGGCAACCCCCTGAAAAGGCCTATCTCCAGTTCAACTCGGGGTGGCCCGCAGGTTCCTGGTCCGTCACGGAACCGAGCACGGGTTACCAGGCAAAATACGTTTTGGTGCTCTCGGCGTACGCGCGTTAGCGCGGCGTCAAAGCAAGTTGTTTTGGTTTTGTTGCTGCGGCGCGGAAAAGAGATTGCCGTCATTGTCCAGATCGGCAACCGTAACGCCCCAGAGCCCGGTACCCGAATCCAGAACGGTCGGGGAATCGAACGTTCCGTCGCCTCGCGCTCGCCGCAAGCTGACCTCGGTAGAACTCCAAGTGATGACATCGAGCAGTCCATCATTGTTCAGATCCCCGTAGCCGACGCCCTCATTGGTGCCCGTCACCGTTCAAGTCGCCGACTCGAACGTAACTCGATACCTTCGCGTATTGAGCTGCGAGGCTCAGGCTACCGTCGCGGTGACCCAATAAGATACTGGTCTTATCGCCCGATACTGCGAGATCGCTAAAGCCATCCTCGTTGAAGTCTCCGAAGGCCAACGAAACCCCGTTGCCCGTCATCGCGTAGTCAGTCTTTGCTCCAAAGGATCCCTGCCCCTTGCCGAGCAAGAGACTCACAGTGCCACGACTGGAGGTAGCAAGATCCGAAAGCCCATCTCCATTGACATCACCAATGGCGACATCAGATAACCACGCAACGCCCGTTGTGGGATAATCCACTCTGGGGGCTAAGGTTCCATCGCAATTATTGAGAAACACACTCAAAGTGCCGTCCTCCGCGTTCCCGACCACAATGTCTGCATCGCCATCGCGGTCCAGATCATCGATGACCAGGTTCGAGGGGGAGTTACCGGTGGGGTATTCGGTGCTCTTGCCGAATGTTCCTCTGCCGGTGCCAAAAACGATGCTGAGCGTGTTCGAGAAGTAAATCGTCGCAGCCAGATCATTGATGCCGTCACCATTGATATCACCAATAGCCACCACGCCTTGGCCGTTCGGAAATTGAGGCAATGGCGGAGAACCCAGGAAAAGAGAACAACCACCACCGGTCGAAGGCGCCGCTGCCGTATGGCACTGTCTCGCTCCGCCCGTTGCAGAAACTCCACCGCTCGCCACTCCGCCCGACGTTGAACTGGTCGCAAGAGAAGAGCGTGCCCCTCCAGTAACCCAGCCGCCCGAACCCAGCGAAGACCATGCCCCTCCACTGGACAATCCACTCGAGGCTGAAGTTTTTGAAGCGAGAGCACTTGACCCGCCCGATGCTTCAAACGGTGCTGTAGTGCTCTGGGTGCCCGCTGTCACCGCTCCGGTTCCGGAGATCGCGTTCGTTGCTACGTCCAACGCACTGCGGCCGCCACACGCCCACAGCAGTGAAGCAGCCAAAAACGTGCCAAGTCGCGGCAAGCCGTGGAGTACCCCGTTGCGCCAATTCATTGACCGGAAATGCGGGCGCAGGTTCAGATAAGACATATGAGCCGGCAGTAGTGTCGTTCACTTGTGTGTGTAGCTCATCTCAATGAGGCATTGGGTTTTGACAGCACTTGGACACGCGTGCTCCCAATGCCGGTTACTGTATCCGCGAAGGGCTCGGTGCTCGGGCGCTTTCACTTCATTTCGCAGGCAGGGCGGCAAAAAGCACGCGCCCGTTGCACCCGGACGCACTTCGGCAGTTCATGTACCGATTGGTACGGCGAACGCCCCACCTGCGCAGGCCTTGCCTATTGAGGCCATCGTCTTGGCGTGGAACGAGGCCCACGCGACCAGGAACGCGAGCGCGCTCGACGCTGTGTACGCGGCTGACGTTTGGTAAAGGCTACACGCTTGTCATGGCCGCGCCCGGTTGGATTTCGCACGACGACCACGCATTGGGCGGCGCCGGGGTGGATAGCGTCACCAGGGTGCTGTCTTGGAGCGACGGTGCGGCCTCTGAAACGCTCTCACAGCCCGCCAAGTGATGACTCGAGTGGAAATCCAATGGGTTGGACCGAGCATGTTTGAGGCTGCAATACCGCGGTGCAGCTCCGACCCCAGCTGCGGCTCAGGACCTCCCGTTCATTCCGCGTTGCAGTTGCATACCGCACGAATCATGCGGATTCCCGTGATACAGCCTCTCCTGGCATTCGTGCCGAAGCAGACCTCATTTGGGGTGCGACCGTCGAACGCCCGGTGGGGCATGACGGTGTTGTGTTGCTCGATGTAGCAGGCGACGAACTTCTCGACGGCCGAAAACGAATCGAGCGAATGCAGGTACAGCCTTGTGTGCTTCAGGCATCGCCACCAGGCCTCGATCATCGAGTTCGAGTACGACACCCCCAAACGGGTGATAGCTTCAAAGCACTGGGGGAAACGCCGGTGCTTTGATTTTTTGTTGAGGGCGACGGAGCGCGAAAGGTCCACCCTCTGACGCGCAGGAACAGGACGGAATGGAACAGCAGAGTGCGTGGGCCACGGCAACGGGGTAAATGGCGTAGAAATAGCGAATCAAGACGTTTCCGTGCCGCAGCGACATAACAAATAGTCCCGATGCGGCTCAAAAGCCCGATTTGTGGTAGAGTCCGTTTTCATGGAAAGAGTGGCGCAGATCTTTACCAGTTTTGCCGACGCTGACCGCGCCGACGAGGAATATTACGCTGCTCTTGCCCCATCTGAGCGAGTCGAAATTCTTCTCGCTCTTGTCGAACGTTACCGGAGTTCCTTTGGCGAAGCTGCAGAACGATTTGAGCGAGTTTGTCGCGTTGCTGAACTCGATCGGGGTTGACTACCTTGTGGTTGGCGGTCACGCCGTGGCATTTCATGGGCACCCGCGATTGACGGGGGACATTGACTTCTTTGTTCGGCCCACACGAGAGAACGGCGTCCGGATCATGAACGTTCTGGATCAATTTGGCTTTGGGCAGCTACCGCTACAGCCCCACGACTTCACGACTCAAGGGCGAGTCGTGCAACTGGGCCGCCCACCAAATCGCATCGATCTACTTACATCCATCTCCGGCGTGAATTTTGATGACGCCTGGCAAGAGCGCGTTCAAGGAAACCTGGACGAGCATCCTGTCAATTTTCTGAGTTTCGACGCGCTCATTCAAAACAAGACCGCGTCAGCCCGGGATAAGGATCTACTGGACGTAAAGAAGCTCCTTGCAATTGCCTCGCGCAAACGCGGTGGCTAGCTCGTTGCCCAGGGGAACCCAGCAATTCGGCAGGGCTGTTGGCAGCCTGCGCTCGATAGACGACCGAGCGGCGCTCCGAAAACTGCACGAATTATTGTGACAATTGAACTGGATTCCAACGGAGTTGTTCGGCGCAACCGATAACGGTTCGCCAGTCTTGCACTCACTGTTGCATCTGGACGATTCCGACCTTGCAGACTTGCTGCAAGTCATCCGTGTTCGGGAACTCAATGTCCTCGAGCGCCGCGGTGTCATGGTCCTTCGACCACTCCTCGGCGTCGTCGAAAGCCGTCATGAGCTGACGCTGCTCGACGATGACTTTGAACCGGCCTTGGCTCAGCTCGCTTCGGCGGCTGTCAGCGGCCAGCTCCCCGCTGGACCCGAGTTGCGCCAACGTCAACCCATTACGCTACGCGGGCAACCCGGTGTCGAAGTCACCGCCCCGTTGTCGGTGAGATGGGCTTCTCACTGCATGCAGCNNCTTAGGCCTCCGATTGCAAGGCGAGCTGGGCGTCGGATATCACTTCATGTGAGGAGCCAAGAAGCCTTTTGGCTCCACGTAGAATCCACTAACATCACGACCAACTAATTCTGGAGTTGATCAAGACTGCTCCAGATTCCCAAGGCTGCTAGAAATTCTACTCTGCCTAAACCGAGCCGGACCTGCGCTCGGGACAGGGTGTGCTCGTGCCGTTGCTCTCGTGGCTGGCACGCTGGACCCTGGGACATCGACACCCTCGAGGGGTGTCGTCTATGAGCGTAGACGGCCCGAGACGGGCACGTTGTACCAGGTGGTGCGCGACAACCTACAGACACTCTACGCTGTGGTTGAGGATGGGTTTGCGGCACCGCTGCCCGCGTTCGTGCGCGACGAGTTCGAGCGCTATTTGGAATGTGGAATCCTATGTCGAGGTTTCGCCTGGCTTCAGTGCGACACCTGTCACGAGCAGCGGCTCGTGGCGCTCAGCTGCAAAGGTAGGGCCTTTTGTCCATGTTGTTTGGGCCGACGCATGGCCCAGAGCGCCGCGAATCTCGTGGACCACGTTCTGCCGATGGTGCCGTTACGGCAATTCGTCATCACGTTTCCCTTCGAGCTGCGCGCCCGGCTGGCGTACGACGGTAAACTGCTCGGGGCTGCGACGCGCCCCCTGCTTGTTCGCCCTATGCGCGGAAAAGATCGTCAAGTGATGCAATGCCCCTACCTCGTGAAGGTGAATTGTTGGACCTGCATCAATAACGGCAGCACTCACTTTTCGAGTGCCCAAACCAGATCTTCGTTCACCGCTGCGGTTTGCCGTCCACGGAGGTAGACGGTCCTCGCGCCAGCGAGGAGCGCCCGCAGGGCGCAGTGAACGGGAGGAGGCAGCCCCTCACGCGGGCTAGCTTATGGCGTGCCGTACAATCGCAAGCGAAGTCTCCTGGTTCGATTCGATGCATGCTTTCGCACGTCGAGGCGACGGGCTCACCCGCCGTCATGTTTGCGGGCGAGCCACTGGCCACACGGTTCTGGCGGATTGCCGCAGCACGGTTGCGCACCGCACTCCCTCTGGCGAGTCGCGCCGCAGGAGCCGATTGCGCCGCTTCGCGCTTGGCACATCTGCTCGGACGGTGCCGCAGCCGGGCAGGCGTCGCAACAGAAGACCGCCACGGTGCCCGAAGCGCAGCGGCCGTCGTGACAAGCGTAGCCAGGCGTGCAGTCACACGCGGTCGCGCATGATGACCCGTGCGAACGGCAGCCGGCCACACCCACCGTCGCGGCGAGGGTCATCAGGAACGGCAGCCAGCGATGGAACCGCATGAGCTGGACTCTACGCCCCGAGCGTCATCGTTCCAAGTCCATGCGGGTCCTGCGTCGCCCAATCCCCCCTTTGGCGATCGCAACGAGCCGTCGGAAGTAACCGGCACCGGGGCATTCACAGCAACTGGCGGAGCCCTGAGACTCGTCGCTTACACTCAATCGAACCGACAGATCGACATCCAAGGCGGAAACTTGTCGTCCTTGAAGTTCTCGTCATGCAGCACGGACACACACCTCGCCCGTTTGAACGGCTCCTCCATGACACTTCGGCATTGCGCATCGGTGTCGCAAACATACATGGAGTTGGCTGGCTCGGTCGCTGGCGAGCAGAAGGTGCCTCGAGTGTAGGATTGCGTACTCGTCGAGCAGCGCATTGCCGCTCCGCAGTCACTCGCTTTGGTGCACGAAAAAACGGCGATACGTCCGGACTCGAGTGCCTCTTGGTCAGCCGAACCGCTGCACTTCCCGGACGCCGTGGCGTATGTCCATACGCAATAGCCCGCTTGCGCGCCGCATCGTTTGCCGGGAGCACAGGTGGCCCGCACCGGATGGACGCAAACTCCGGGCTTAGCGTCGCCAGAGGCTTCGCAGCTCGTACCCTTTGGACAGGGGGCTCCAGCACCGGAAAGGCACAACTGGCTATTGCAGTAGAGCGGTGGGGCATCGCCGACGCGTGGCTCGCAGAATCCGCCGCCCATGTGTTGAGAGCAGCAGATCGAACCGGTAGGGCAGTCCGACCCCTCGTCGCATTCGAAGACTTCCTCGGCAGTGTATTCGCGGGTCGGAGACCGCGGTATGCATTTCATGCCCGTTTCAAGCAGCGCGCACGCTTCCTGCCCCGCGTGGCAGCGGGTCTGGCCGCATGCGATCGTGCGAAGCGTGTCACCTGCAGGAGGTGTCCAGACCGCCTCCGAGTCATCCGGAGCGGACGTAGTCGCAGCTGGGCCAGCGTCCAGAGCAACCACTGGCGCGGAGGATGCTTGGCTGGACGCGGCGCCGTGCTTTGCGGCGGGGCACCCAGTGAGCAGCAGGCTGAGGCCGAAAGTGAGAGGGCTCTTCACGCGCAGAACAGTACTCGCTTGATTCGTTGGCGCACGGGAAAAGGAGTGAGGAAGAGCTACCCTTGTTCCGGAGCTCGTCAAGCTAGTTGTCGCCTTTTCGGTTGGACTCCGGCTGGGTTTCAAGCGGCGGCTACTCGGTGTGAGGTTTCGATGGTCCGGTCGGGATTGATAAGATTCCGTCATCTGGCTTCGCGGGGAGAAAGGTCACTTGATCCTGGTTGGGAGGTCATGTTCACTGCTGATGCCGCATCTCGTGGGCGCGCTGGGTGAGGAGGATTTGGCGATTGAGTTGTTGACGAGATTGATTGCGCATGATGGCTTCGCTATTGCCGATAGAGCAACGCAATCGCGTAGACGAGGTGCAAGCCTAAATTCGGATGAGGTTCGCTTCCCGGTCAAGACACCGAATGTCGTCAGGATCACTCGTCACAATGAGGTCTTGCCGGCCGCGGGCAATGATTACAACGGACGCGTCGATTACGTCATTTGTTCCCGCAACGCCACACAGTTCTCCACAGGCACGCGCCAACGCGTCGTCGAGTGCCACCACTTCGACTTCGATGGCCCGAAGGAAGCGGGCTAGGTTTGCTTGTCGTCTGCCATCTCGCCACGTCTGGCCAACGACGCCAGAGGGAACTCGAAACGCTCGCCGTTGTACAATGGCCTCACTCAGCAGCGCAATCATCTTGCGGTCGCCGTTGTCCAGCGCGATGAGCGCGCCGGCATCGAGTGTTATGCCCGATTGCGTCGAGCGAGTGCGCGCTTTGCCCATGTTATTTCCTTTTGCCTTGGCTCACCGTACTCTGCAATCAGATCACGCACGATTGCGTTGAGCGATTCTCGTCGTTCTTGTTCGGAAAGCGCCCGGGTAATATATCCAGACACCGAATCGGCAAGCCCCGCACGTACGGCACGCCGGACTCGCGCGACTTGTTCTTCAGGCAGGGTGATGGCGATTTTCGCTGCTGTCATACCATAATCATACCGTAATCCCTTCGTTTCTGCCACTTCAATTTTCCCCGAAAGATTGCGGAATACTTGGCCGAATTCTCGCAATAAATGCATTAGGTGGCAATCCCGCCCCAGACCAGAACCACGTGTCTCCCCCTGCTGCACGGAATACGCGGCGCAACAATGACGTAACATCCGCCATCGCCTGGGTTCAAAACGATTGCGCCGCCTATGAGTACAGCTTTGGGGGAGACCGCGCAGCCGCAGGTGGCTTTTGGGTCAAAATGTGTACAAACGGCGTGTCGCGAGGAGCCGAGGATTGCGCGAGAGGGGGCAGCCCCAGTCTTCGGTGCAGCCGATTTTGGTGCCTCCACCCGTCGGGGCTGCCCGCCGCTGATCTCCTCGGGTTCACCACGAAGCGTGGTCGACAGTCGTAATCGCAGCTCGGCGCCAGACCTCTTGCGACTCCAGTGATTACGTGAGAACATCAACGCATGAATTACTTCCATCAGGGGTTTCTTGCGTCGTGCTTAGTCTTCGTCTCGGGTGGTTTGTCTTGCAGCTCGCCTTCCAGCACGGCAGCCGCGGCGAACACTGGAGGCACCGCGGGCACGGCGGCCCAGGTTGGAGGGAATTCGAATTCGGCGGGGGCAACTAGCGGAGGCCAATCGACGACGAATACGGGCGGGGAAATTGCAGCCACCGCTTGCACGGGTACCTTCAACGCCTGTGGAGGTGACGTGGCCGGCACTTGGATATTTGAGCATATTTGCGCAGAGGGAGACATCAAGGCCTATGTCAACGACCAATTGTCACAGTCCTATTCGACCGCGTGCAACACTGCGTGCCAATCCGCTTCATTGACTGGATCCGGGCGTCTCGATTACAGCGGTAGCAGCGTCTTCCCAAATGTCCGTTTCACGACCACCATGGACCTCCTGCTGACGGCCGACTGCCTCACTGCGGCTCTCGGCCAAAACGAGACGATAACGACTACGTCATGCAATGCTTTCGCCACACTTCGATCCAGACAATCAGGCACGACGGCCACGTGCACGGTTGAAGTAAGTAATTGCCATTGTGCGATGACCGTCGTGCAAAGTGATAGCTACAGTGACTCATTTTCACTGTCCGGAACCACGATTGTTGGCGGCACGGGATCCGTGACCGCCTATTGTGTTCAAGGCAACACCCTGCTCGAGCGCCAGGCGATTGGCGACAATGCTTATGTCGACGTCACGATGACCAAGCAGTAGTGCAACCCCAGAAGCTTCAATTTGCCAGCCGCCCCGGCAGAGCGCGAGACTGTTCTTGATACTACCCGACGCCACCAGCAAACTTGCATGTACCCATGCACGTCGACTGGCCGTCGCACTGCTCCGTTCCGTTGGTGATTCCGTCTCCGCAATAGGGCGCGGTCATGCACAAGTTCGTGCATTGGTCGAGGCCGTAGGCCGAAGTGCTGTTGGCCGCACCTAGGTCACACGCTTCAGAACCATTCTTGATGCCGTCACCGCAATAGCCCGCGAGTGTGCAATTGGGATTGCAGGTCCCATAACTTCCGTCGTTCCGTCCGTTGTCGCACTGCTCTGCGTTTGCCGTATCTTTGAAACCATCGCCACAATACGGCGCGCGGGTGCAATTCGAACGGCAGCCGCCGTAGGCGCCGTTGTTGTGGGTCGCCCCTAGATCACACTGCTCCCCAGGATCTAGCTCGCCGTTGCCACACTTGATTTGGCACGTTGCGGCACAGGGGCTAGTCGGTCCTCCGTTGTTCTGACCATCATCGCACTGCTCACTCTGCGAGTTGAGGTACCCGTCACCGCAGAACGGGGCTGTCTGACATTGGTCGGTACATTGGTTCTCGCCGTAAGCGGTGCTGCTATTGGCAGAACCCAAATCGCAGGTCTCACCGTAGTTGACGTCGAGTTTGCTATCGCCACAGGACGGGGCAATCACACAACCCGGCGCACAACCGCTGGCGCGACTCCCGTACACAGTCGTATTGGAGCCATCGTCACATTGTTCGCCTGCTGCCGTATCGACCGTTCCGTCGCCGCAAAAGGGTCCGAGCGTGCAGTCGGACTTGCACCCGCCGTAGGCTCCTGTGTTCAACGATGCTCCAGAGGCACTCTTGCCCAAATCGCAGGCTTCGTTCGCGGACACGACGCCGTCGCCGCAAACAGCCGTACAAGTCGATTTCGGCTTGGCAAAGTTTCGCAACGTAACCTTGAAGTCCGAACCGCATTCGTTACGTTCGGCTTGAAACATTGCAAGTTCGTAGACATTGTGAAGTACCAGGCCTAGGGATACCGTCGATGCCGTGCCGTTGCTGTTAGCGGTTGCCGAACCGTTGCTGGTATCGAGGGTGAAATACCCGGTTTCCATTCCATGCAAGGCGCCGAGGTCGACGACCAATTGCCGGTTCACGAACACCCAAGTGTCGTCATCACCGGAGAAATCGAAACGCTCGCCGCCCGTGTACTCGAACCAAAAGTGCGTTTCCGTCGTGTACGAGGCGTTCTTCATGGTGCAATTGGCGGTAGACTCGAGCCCCAGCGCGATCCATCCGGCTTTGCTGATCGGGTCAAAATCGGCGCCATTGCCGTTGTCGTACGTGCCGGTCGTCGTGTTGAGCGTTAGGGTGAGCGTGTATGGAATCGGGATGTTGACTCCACTCACGTTCGTGTACCACTGGGCGAGGTTTTCAGGATTCGATAGATTCGCACGCCCCGAACCGGGTATCAGTAACTCGTTGTTGAACATGTGAGCGGGGTTGTCGCAGATGCAGGCAGTGCCATTGGTACAAGAGCACGGGGGCCTGCAAAACTGGAAGGTCTTGCTGGCGCCGCTGCCGCCCGCGCCCCAGGTTTCGCTCGCGCACGTGAACGGCGCCGATTCATTGCAGCTGCAACCAGCGAGTGGGTCGTCTAGGTAGCTCGCACCCGTGGCCTTGAAGGGCGTCCAGCGCCACACGGGCTTGCCGTTGGTGTCGAGCTGCGGCTTTACCAGGCGCAACAAGCCGCCGCTTCCGGGGCCCCAATGCTGGTTGAAGTCCAAGTGGTAATCCTGCGTGCCGAGCTGATGACCCAAGCCGACGAAGTCCCGCACGATGAGGGGCAGTTGAACCGTCGTTGGGGGGTTGGTCTGGATGTTGCTGTCCGTACAGCTGTAGCCCGTTTCTTTCGTGCAAGTGGCAGAACAACCATCTCCATCGAATGTGTTCCCGTCGTCGCATTGCTCGTTGGCAAACCGCTGACCGTCTCCACATGCGGAAATGCACGGGCCAGCCGAGCAATCCGGTTCGGCAATGCAGTGGTAACAACCATCGAACGGAAGATCGACTTCACCGTTGGACAGGTCCGTGTCATCGCATTGTTCGGAGCCCTCCTTGACTTTGTTACCACAGACCGTCTTCCTGCACGATTGCCCGGCTGGACATACGTATCCTGGTTCGAGCTGGCAAGTAGAGCTGCAGCCGTCGCCTGACTTCGTGCTCCCGTCGTCGCACTGTTCACTGCCGCGGATCAGGCCATCGCCGCAAATGGCACGGCAGAGTGCCCCGACGACGGGACACGTGAATCCGGACTCGAGTTGGCACGTGGCACTGCAACCGTCACCTGATTTCGCGTTACCGTCGTCGCACTGTTCTGTGGCCGCGATTCGTTTGTTACCGCACGTTTCGGCTGTACACACCGAGGGAGAGGTCGTCGTGCAAGTGAAGCCGGATTCGACCTTACAGATCGCGGAGCATCCGTCGCCGTCGTCGGCATTGCCGTCGTCACAGGTTTCGCCAAGCGCGTAGTTGGCGGACCCGTCGCCGCAGTACGCCTTGAGTTTGCATTTCTGCCCGACAACCGGGCAAACGTAACCACTCTCGATCTTGCAGTTGGCGGAACAACCGTTGCCCGACGTCGCATCGCCGTCGTCGCATTCTTCACCGGGATCGATTTTGGCATTTCCGCAATCGTTCACGGCCAGACTGCAAGCTCCGCCCTTCGGCGGACAGGTGTATCCGGGCTCAACGTTGCTGCACGTCGCGTTGCAGCCGTCGCCGCTTGCGGCGTTGCCGTCGTCACAAGCCTCGTTACCGGCCACGACACCATCGCCGCAGACCACTGTTGATTGGCAGACTTGGCGGGGTGGCGAAAGTGCGGGTGACGGTGTCGTGCAGGTGCAGTTCGGCTCCAATTGGCATGTGGCATCGCAACAGTCGCCGGGTATTGAATTGCCGTCATCGCAGGACTCGGTGGATTCGACGCTGCCATTGCCACAGGTGTTCGCGCGCAAGCAGGCGCTGCCCGGCGTGGGACACGACCAGCCGACTTCTGCGCCGCAACTCGCGGAACAGCCGTCGCCAGTCGAAACATTTCCGTCGTCGCAAGCCTCGCCCTTGTCGATCTTCGAATTCCCACACAAGTTGGGGCCAGCATCGGGCGAATTTGGCACGTAGCCGATGGACGCTTGCCCGCCGGCTCCTGAACCTCCCGTGCTGGGAACGCTAGTGGACCCGGGGGACGGAGCTGAAATTGTGTTGGAGTTCCCGCAGCCCCAAAGTGTAGCCAAACCAAGTACGATCGAGCACGTTGCCGCAGAAGCAGAAAATGGACGCATTGCGACTTCCGATTCTACAGGACACGCGTCCTAGCATCCAGGTCGTGTTTGCTACGGGGCAATCCGAGCGGTGGTCGGCGCCTTGTAGCGCCCGAAGTCGACTGGGCCGTTCGATACAGAATCGTTATCATACATCAGGGTCTACACCCCGTCCTGGTCGTTGTCACGCGGCGTAGTAGGGTGCCCCGTGATGACGGTCACGGGACTCGCCGCTGTTCTGCTGGGTCTCGAGAGCGTCGTGACCCTGCAGGTGTCCGGGCCCTGCCCTGATCGCGAAGACATCGTAAGGGAACTCGCGGGCGTCATTGGTGAGGTTCGCCCGGCGGAGCAGCCCGACCTAGCGACGGTCGATTCCACTTCCGGCATGGTTCGCCTGGAGCTGCACCGGGCAGACGGAACCTTGATTGGCGAAAAGCAATTCGATCCGGCCGCAAACTGCGCCGAACTTGCGCAGGCCGTTGCCGTCGTAATTGCTGCCTGGGAACTACAACTCCGTGACACCAACACGCAGCCACCTACAACGGACGATTCTCACGAGGCTGTTCCCCAGCCCGTGCCGCAGCCCGCACCGCCGCCGCGCCTCTTGCCAGCCGCGCCGCCGCAACCGATTTGGCAACTTGAATTCGGAGCGGGCCAGCCGCTCTAGTGCGTTTGGACGCACTTATGGCAAGCGGCGGCAAGAGCCAAGCGTTGGCTGCTCTGGACGAATTCGACATCGCGGGGCCGCGCGCTGCGGAGCTATGGACAACTCGGGGCGAGTTGCGCGCCAACGCAGGCCGGTGTCCGGAAGCGATCGCGGATTTCGATCGGGCGCTCGCCCGCAGCGCCAAGGGGCGGCTCGAGGAACGCGCCCTGTACTGGCGCGCCTCGTGTCAGTCGCGCCTGGGGCAGCGAACCTTGGCACAAGCGAGCTTCGAGCAGTATCTAGCGCGTTATCCTGCGGGGATGTTTTCGGTGGGCACTAACTACGCCGGAGCGCTCGGTCTTGGTGATACGAGAAATCGCGGTGACGCGTCAGGTCAGATGGGCAATGCGCTGCCTCGCGTCGAGCTAGATCCGTAGGCCACGCGTAAGCGTCGTGACCGACGCCCATTACGCGGTCGCGCACCGGTTTGTCATGGGCAAGGCCCAGAAACGCACGCGCTGGTATCGCTGGCTGGCGACAGGCAGTCCACGCTGACCGAAGTCGATTCACCACCGTTGCAGGTCACCGTGACGTGTGCCGGATCATCACCAACGGTCGCAACTGCAACTGGCTGGCCGCTCGCATCGCTTATCACGTACGTAACAGGATCGCCCAAGCTTCTTTGCGCCGTTTCTACGATGAAGCAAGCAGCATCGTTGCGTCGAACCGTCAATTGAGAGACCACCTTGTAATCGACGAAACTGTAAGTGCCGAAATGCGAAACGGTAACCCCGTTCGAATAGCAAGCGGTACTGTATGCAGCGCTTGGACTCGAGCCGCCTTGCACGGAACAGCTGCCTTCGGGCACGCAGGTTTGAAACAGCGACTCGAGACAAGGGGCACCGGCGCATGCCTCAGACCCACCGCCAGCGCCGCCGGTGGCCTGCTGACTTCCACCGCCCGTTGGGACGGCTCCCCCGGTCCCCTGAGCGCTGGAACCGCCGGTGCCGGCGTGACCGCCTGTTGGAATAGCTCCACCAACCCCTAGTGCACTGGAACCACCGGTGCTGACCATACCTCCAGCACTTCCCGCCAGAACCGCTCCGCCAGCACCCCCTGTCGCGTCCGACCCACCGCTGCCTGTCGATCCGGCGATCACACCGATTTCAGACGAACCCGCTAGGTCGCTTAAATCCGTGCGCCCGCAGCCATTGGCCATGGTCAGCCCAACTCCCAGCGCGGCGAGCATCCTGGGACGAGAAATCGAAACTTCCATTGGATAAGTGCCTTTCTTGAGTCTAACTGCCAGTGAACTGCGCATCGGGGCTGCTCCGTAGTCCAAGTGTCGCAACGGCATGAAACCTTACATACTTGACGTCAGTGGGGGGTCGCGGACACCGCGACTTACAGGGCAGCGGGGTCGCATACGTTGGGTGGGTCGACTAAACAGCACCTACCAGCTCGCCCGGTGGGAAAGCTCCGCTTTGGAATCGATCAAGATATCCGTCATCTGGCTACGCGGGTAGCCTTGCCTTAGCCGCTGACTTCGAGAAAGACGGCGGGTTAGGCGTCCTTGGGAGTGCTGAACGGGTACAGCCCGCCAGCAGAATGGGCACGAGCCATCGACTCGACGTATCGCTCGGGGTAAACGACCGCTCCCTGAGGCCGCGGCTGTCGCGGGTATAATCCTGCCCACTAACTGCCCGCATCGTCCGGTAGCGTACCGGCATCTGCTACTGGCGTCTCGCCGCTCGGAGCAAGCGGCAGAGTGGACAGTACAGCGAAGCCGGCATTCAACGCCGCAATGTCGTCGGTCGGATCCGTCAATGTTGACGTACAATCGACCTGCACATCGGCACTCGTATCGGCAATGGGCGCCCGCACCACGCCGCGGATTGTTCCGGTCGTGCAACTTGGAATGTTAAGGTTTTCTAGCAGGCTGGAGTCGCTCGCAGTGCATGCCAGAATATCAGAC
Source organism: Myxococcales bacterium (assembly GCA_003154095.1). GTDB lineage: Bacteria > Myxococcota_A > Polyangia > Polyangiales > Polyangiaceae > FEN-1139. The sequence continues at coordinate 29,705 of PMCK01000259.1, forward strand.
CGATGCTCGTCGACCCAGCGCATTACCAGTGCGGCACCGGCTGTAAAATCCGTGCCTGCGCCTGCCAAGACTTCACTCACGGCCAGCGCCGGAATTTTTCGAGCCGCGGCTGCGCGTGCCGCCCCGACGGTACCGGAACTGTCAACTCCTGGCCCGACGTTTTCGCCGAGATTGATGCCAGAGATCACCAGATCGGGACGTGCGGGAATGCCCTGCTGATCGATAGCCCACGCCAAACAGTCTGCTGGGTAACCCGCCACCGCCTTTGCCGGACGACCACCACCAGTCATCGCATCGGCGGCGCTTAGGGGGCCATCTGTCGTCTGCCCACCGGTACCGCTTTCGTTGGTTGCCGGCGCCACGACAGTGACGGCTATGTCCGGACGCGCCCACAAAGCCTCGACGAGGGCGTCGATGCCGGCAGCGCCATAACCGTCATCATTGGTGACCAACACGCGCATCGTGCGTTCGGCGGTGGCGTGACAGGAATGGTCGACNNAACTGCCCGAAGACACGCGAGCTGGCAACCGAAACTTCCTCATGGCGACATCATCCTAAGACGTTCAAGTCAGCGGAAAGAGTAGAAGCACAACTACTAGTTAGTTTGAAGCGGCGGTTGTTCAAGCAACGCACTAGCACAGCTTATGGCCAATACCGAGATTTGCGCTCATGGTCAAGTACCGAGCGCCCTCACCATGCTTCGGACGCAGCGTGGCGACGATACCTTGTTCGATCTTCAGTGAGGCGTGTCGAATACCGTTCAGCGGACCCAGATGTGGTACTGCCCGGTGCCGTTGAGCGTGGTTTGATAGTATGGCGCGCCGGGGTCCTGACAATGCCCGCCATTGGCATCGACTTGGCCCCAAGATTCTGCCAGATACCACTCGGCTGCGCTGACACTCGAACCTAGACCCCAATCCGCCCGCGACACTCCGTTATCGTAACCAGTGAGGCGGCCGACGCCGGTCGATTGCACCAGCGTCGGCTTGCTGGCGGCGGCGACCGTCAGCTTGGCGTCGTCGTATAGATCACTCAGAATGGCACCGTTACTTCCGTCGCCGATGCGGAAAATCCAGTCGATCCCGAACGCGGATGAGGCGCTCGACGTAAAGCAAGAGAGGCGGAACGCCGATAGAAGCCCAAACGGCAAGGCGTTGTAGATTTTGGCGTTCGTGTTGCTGTCGCCCCAACATTGCGCTGTCGCGTCACTGAAAACGGCACACGAATGAGAGTTGCCCGCCGTGACGGCTTTGACGGACGCAGTTGCACTAGCAAGCTGCACTTTGACGGGTATTGCGCTTGAGGTCGTCGTACCGTCCCCCGGTTCGCCCGATGAGTTGTCGCCCCAGCACCAAACACTATTGTCGCTCAACAGTGCGCAGGCATGTTGATAGCCGGCAGCGATTTGAATGGGCACGGGTGTGCTGGTCGTCGGTGCGCCGCGTCGCGTTCGCACCCGCGTGACCCCAAGGTGGCCTTGTAGCTGACGCAGCACCCAGTGATGGCGAGTCCAGCCTGAGACTTGACTGCCTTTTCCGATGAAGTTGCGGCGCCGACAGCCTGAAAGGTGTAAACTACCTGTAGTCGGTTCGTCGGCTTTGAATAACTAGAAAATCAACCCATGGACAAGCGATGGTACCCTGTTGCTGTATCGGCTTTGATTGTTAGTTGTGGTGGTGACGTCGATTCGGGGAGTCCGGCGGCCACCGGGGGTCTTTACCCGTGGTTCTACGGACCGCTGCCCATATTTACTGGCGGCTCAAGTAGCACTTCGGGCGGAGCCACCAGCTTTGGAGGTACTGCTGCAGTTGGTGGGTCCACGTCCACAGTGGGCGTCAGAGCCTGCTTAGCAGACTCTGACTGCACACAATGCCCCTACATCACCGCGCCAACCAGCTCCGGTGAATGCGCCAATGCGTTGGGTTGTTGTGGTGGCCAAGTAATGAACCAAACGGCGTGTGCTTCAAATCAGGCAGCTTGGGAGACCTACTGCTCAGGCCAGGGTTATACGGCTCCGATATGCCCTTGCATATTACCGTGTACGGGTACAAGTGTAAGCTGCTCTCCCAGTTGCAAGAATGGTGAGTGTGGCTTCTGGTAGAATTCATGGTGGGCGGAGTCGGCACGGCGCTTAGGCCCGAGAGGTTGTAGCTGGCGGTAGCGACGCTCAACTAATTGCGAAAAGTTGGCACTAATATGTAAAGCACTTACAGGGAAATGGAGAGTGCGATGCTTAGGTCTCTGGCTCACTTCAACGAGCTGTTTCACTCATCCAATCCCGAAGATTCCACGGTTCAAATAGAGTCCAAATATAGTCTGATGTGGCGGATTCCCTTAGCTGATGAATGCCCTCGCGTTCGCCCTCTTCGAGAAATTGCTGAAACGCTGCCTCACTTGGAAACTCGACAACTATCATCTGACTGCGCTCGCGGTCGTCGAGCAGGCGCCGAATCGGTTTGTAGCCGGCCAGCAGCACTCGACCCCGCACGCCGTATATGATCTTCGCCGCGCGCTCGCTATACATCCGGTAATCGTCTTCGCGACCAGCCACCAAATTGAATACATTCAGTGCATACACCATACGTTGGAATCTCCTTAGATAGACGGCCAGGCTGGGGCGGATTGCCCCTGTGCACATGGTGCGCATTTACCTCTAGCACCCATTGGGACATTTGCCGTTCGCGCGTGGTTTACAGGATATGACACGACCACGTGCGTCTAGGGCTATGTGACAACAGTCGTCAAACGCCCTGCGCAATTGTTGACGCCCACGTTGAACCCGCGATTTCATGCCCGAAAGGGAGAGTCCAAGCATGTCTGCCGCTTGCTTCTGCGTGAGCCCTTCGAGTTCCGTAAGCGTTAGGGCCTCACGGTAGGGGGAAGGTAACATCGCCACAAACGGTGCGATGTGACTTACCAGCTCGAGTTCCGTGTCGCACTGGTCTTCGTCAACTGAAAGGACTTCCTGTTCCGGTATATCCTCTGTAGTAGGCCTGTGCTTGGCGGCACCGCGCTGGTGGTCAACGATGGAGCTTCGGGCAATCTGGTAGACCCAAGGTCCAAAACGCTCCTCGTCACGCAGTCCACCAAGCCCGCGTTGGATCCGGAGGAACACATCTTGAACAATGTCGTCGACATCGACACCAGTGCGCACGCGGCGCACGATGAATGGGCGTAGCTTGGCCTCCAGGTTCCGCCACGCACCGAGCGCCCCGGCTTCAATCATTTCACGGTTTCCTTTGCGCCAATAGGGGCGCAGCATCGCGGATTCTGCCAGGCTTAGTGGCCTGAATGTTCGCTGAAGTTACATAGTCCTCGATACCCGAACCGGGCATCCAATCACGGATGAACTCGCGACTTCCCGGTTTTTCGCCAATCTGGATATCCTCAAAACCAGCGACCACGAGCAGCGAACGAAGGTTCTCGGTGGTCGACGCTCCAGCGATGCATCCGGTGAGGGCGGCTACATCGTTTGCCAGAGCTAGTGGCAACGGTCTCATGAGTACGACGTCGGATACCGCCAGACGGCCCCCAGGTTTCAGCACCCGCCAGGCATCTCGAAACACGGCGTCCTTCGCAGGACTCAGGTTGATGACACAGTTAGAGAGAATCACGTCAATGGTATCGTTAGCCACGGGAAGATGCTCGATTTCACCCAGACGAAACTCCACGTTGTCGGCATCCAGCTTCTGTGCATTCTGGCGCGCTTTCGAGACCATGTCCGGCGTCATATCGACGCCAATCACCTGACCACTCGGACCCACTTGCTTTGCCGCCAGAAAGCAATCAAAACCTCCCCCGGCGCCAAGATCGAGCACCGTTTCGCCGGGTTGGAGCGCAGCAATGGCCTGTGGGTTGCCGCAACCAAGCCCCATGTTCGCGCCCTCGGGAACCGTCGCAAGGTCTTCGGCTGAGTAACCAACCTTCAGACTTGCTTCTGCATTCTGACCGCAGCACCCGGAAGTGCTGCAGCAACTGCTCGTCGTTGAGCGAGCAACAGTGCCATATCGCTCTCGCACGGCTGTTCGTACGTCATCTTGTGTCTTCTGGTTCATCTTCACAGTCTCCTATCCTCGAAGACGGGGATCACGTCAGAAGGACGCAAAAGAATCCTCAATTAGCCAGATCCAGGCCGTCGGTTCCGCCAGCGAGAAGCCCGGGCTATCCCTAGGCTTGGTTATGCGAGACCCACGAGAACCGATTCGTTCACCGCCAGGGTTGTACCTATTGCAGGTGCCATCTGCTCTACACCTGTTTGATGGCATCGACGATCTGGAGTCGCGAAGCTCGAAGTGCGGGTGCCAGGCCGCCAAGAAGTCCAATGGCTATTGCAAGGACAAACCCCGTTGCCGCCACTTTCGGAGTGACGGTGCATTGGACGCTCGCGGTCATGACATTGACCCGCGCGCCACCCGCGAGCCAACCCAGCGCCGTGCCAAGGAGTCCCCCTGCAGCCCCGATGAGCGCGGCCTCGACCAGGAAAGAGACGAGGATGCTCGCCCCGCTGAATCCGAGTGCTCGAATGGTTCCAATCTCCCGCGTTCGGCCCGCAACCGCCGTGTACATTGTGTTCATCCCGCCGAAAATTGCGCCAAGCAGAATTATGTACGACATGAGCAGCCCGATCGCGGGCAGCATCGAAAATGTCCTGCCAGAAGCGACATAGTATTCCTTCTCGGGGACGGCAGTGACAAGAACGCGACGATCGTCCTCGAGGAGTTTGACGAGTGGCGCAACTTCGCCCACGCTCGCAGCCTTGAGCGTGAATGCTGAAAGCTCCTCACGTTGAGCGGCCCGCATGAGATCGGAGAGATCCGCTAACATCGCGAGCTCAAGACTGCTCCCTTCTGCCTCGAACAGCCCTGCGACCGTCCAAGACTCACCAAAGAACACGACCGTGTCGCCGATGCCTACGCCTCCCAGTTTGTGGCGTGCAGCCGGGCCGAGCAAGAGCTTGTTGCCGCGAAGGTCCCGAGAGCCATGCGTCACTCTTATCTGATCGAGGACGTCAAAAAACACCGGCTGGATGCCGCGGGCGACCATAAAGATCTCCCCCGCCCGCCCAGGAACCGTGACCCAGGGCTCGACCGCGAGCTCTGGAGAAGCGAGTGGCGTTTCACCTTTGTGGCGGATGTGGTCGAAAAAGGGAATCACGTTGGTACTACTCTTCTGCAGCGAGGAGAGCGATAGGCTAAAGGCGCTCTTCTGTATCACGACCACATTGTCGGGCGCGCCGGCCCGAGCAAATGTCGAGGTCATACTTTGTGAGAACGAGACCATCGCCACATAGATAGAGATGACGGAAGCGATGCCGAGGATCGTCAGAACAGTCCTGGATTTGCGCTGGAGCAGACTGCGAATGTTGTACGAAAGAGGCAGGGCCATTGTGTTCTCCTAAATCCCTAATCGGCGAGTCGAAGGGCATCGACAATTGATAATTTGGTTGCACGAATCGCGGGCAGGAACGCGCCTCCGAGACCAATCACGACTGACGTCGCCACGGCGGACAGGAGCGTGGAAGGGCGAAGCGAGAGCACGATCAACGCGAGTACTTTGTCTGTGCTTAGCAGTAGTGCAGAAAGCCCGATTCCGATGACTCCGCCCACAAGTGCCACCACTAGTGACTCGCCAATGACGATACCGAGGATATGCGACTTCTGCAGGCCCAAGCTGCGGAGGATCCCCACCTCCCGCGTCCGCTCTCGAACTGACATGGAAACGCTGTTAGCTGCGCCGAAGATGCTCACAACGATAGCTGCCAATACTAGAAGCCCAAGCATGCGCCGGATTTGCGCAAAGTCCGAAAGCTCGCGCTCGCGGGCGTCACGTTCAGACTCGGTCTTCGTTGGCTTAGGGGCATTCTTGAACTCGGAATCAATAGCCAGACTCACGGCGGATGCGGCAGCCGGGTCTTTCAGCGCAACGACAATATAGGTGCTCTTGCCCTCGTCGCGTTGCAACTTGGCGAGATATTCCTTTTGCGCCAAAATGCCGTTCTCGTACGCCTTGTCTGAGGAGACGAATGTACCCGCGACGGTGAAGGTGACCCCACTCTGTTCGAACGCCACGGTCTGACCCTCTCGCCAGCCGTGTTGGGTAGCCAATGGCTGCCCTACGAGCACCGCATCCGGACGCCCCAGAAATGTCTGTTCCGAGCCATCGACAACGCGAATGCCCTTGAGATCACGGAACGAATTGTAGTCGACGCCACTGACGACTACCATGTTGTCCTTGCTCCGGTACGAGTAGAGCCCGCGCAGTACGCCGGTCGCGCTACGGACAGACGGGTTGCTTTGAATGCGGTGCAGATAGCTGTCGAACACTCGACTCGTGACCGGACACGCAAGCCCTTTTTCGCGGACATGGAGCAACGTGTCTTCTGCCGAACCGATGAGCGTCCCGAATCCCGCCTCGACCGTCAGTAGTGCCGAAATGACGAACACAGCGACAGCGATGCCCGCGGCCATTAACACCGTTCGTCGCCGATTGCGCAGGATGTTCTTGAGAATGAGTGGAAGGAATTTCATGCAGCCACCTCTGAATTCCGATCCGAGCTGAGATCGCCCTTGTACAGCCGTGCAAGCCGATTGGCGCGCTCGGCGGCAGCTGGGTCGTGGGTAACCATGAGGATGGTCTTCTTCATTTCTCGGTTGAGTCACTCCAGAAGGTCGAGCACATTTGCGGCCGCGGCGGCATCCAGGTTTCCCGTAGGCTCATCGGCAATGATGAGCTTCGGGTCCGTGACCAAGGCACGAGCAATGGATGTCCGCTGCTCTTCACCACCACTCATCTGGCGCGGAAGATGATGTGCCCGCTCCGTGAGTCCTACGAGGTCGAGCGCAGCCAGCGCTCGCCTACGGCGCTCCGCCTTCTTCATCCGAAACAGCAGCAGTGGGATCTCCACGTTCTCGAGTGCACTGAGCACGGGGATTAGGTTGTATTGTTGGAAGACGAAGCCGATGTTGGAGGAACGCCACTCGGCCAGGCCTCGATCGGAAAGTTCTGCGATATTCGTTCCGTCAACGATCACGCTACCTGAGGTTGGGCTATCGAGACCGCCGATGATGTTTAGCAACGTGGTCTTGCCTGAGCCGGAAGGTCCCATGAGCGCAACGAAGTCGCCTCGCGGGACATCTAGGCTGACCGAATTGAGCACACGGACGTTATGCCCACCTCGCTGATAGACCTTGGCCACGTCACACACCTGCAAAATGTCGTTGTCGCTCACGGTTTTCTCCTTTGTTCATTGTCGCGCTCGTCGGCGTGATTCACATTCCGTTTGGAGGTCGATTGGTCGCCGCCCACAAAGCTAAGTTTCACGCTCAAGTCATGGACGAGCTCGCCCGGCACTGGGTCATCGAACCGCACCGTAACTTCGACGGTGTTCCTATTTCGATCAGCGCGAGGCGAAAAGCGCGCCACATGTGCCGGGTAGGTCTTCCCCGGGAAAGCATCGGCACTAACCTCGACCTTCTCTCCAAGAGACAGGCGTCCGAGATCGGTCTGGTTGATGTCCGCCGTTGCTTCGAGCCCTTCGAGTTGGCCGATAGCGACAATCGGGGAGCCGGGCCCAAGCGTGCTGTAACCTTCAGTGTACGGCAGACCGAAGGAGACTGTGGCGCCAACATCGACAAACTTGCGCAGCACGCGGCCACTAAGGGGGGCACGGATCTCTGTGCGCCCTAGTTGGTTTGTGGCCCGTGCGAGCCGGGCCTGGGCCGCTTCGACGGCAGCCTGCGCGGCAGAAATGACCTCAGGGCGTGGTCCCGCCTCGAGTAACTCGAGGCCTTTCGCTGCCGAGTCGAGAGTCTTGCTCGCGATTAGGCTATCGGTTTGCGCCCCTTCACCAACCTGAGCGGACACCGCGCCTGTCTCGGCCAGCGCCTGAGTTCTCTTGTTGTCGCGCTCGAGCCGTTCAGCAGTTAGACGAAGGGCATCGACTTTCGCACGGGCGCTTGCGATCTCCTCGCGCCGTCCGCCCGCCTTGAGCTCGGCGAGACGTGCCTGCGTCACCCTGAGCTCCGCTCGACTTTCAGCGACCTGCTGACCTAGCTCATCTCGGTCGAGTGTGGCGATGATGTCGCCCTCTCGCACCACGTCTCCCTCCGACACACGGAGCGTTGCGATGATGCCCGACACCCGCGGGACCACATTCACCACGCGTGCATGTCGAACATACCCGCCTGCCGTCAGCAAGCCGCCGAACCCGCGCGACGTTGGCGGCGTAGGAGTAACAACCGGTGGCGGAATGGTCCTCGGACGCAAGCCGAGCCAGGTTGCGGCGGCCATAATTGCAAAGCCCAACGCCACCGCGCCTACCCACAAGCTTGCGTGCCTACGGCGGAGATTTCGCTGGAAACCTTGCGAGCGCTGTTCCTTGCCAATATGGAGTTCGCGAAGCGGATCCGTTGAGCTGTCGCTTGTCGTGGCCGCTGGCTCCACTTTCACTGGCGAAACGACGCCATTTGAAGTAGGTTTTTCGATCGTCGTATGGCGAAAAGACGAAATGTTAGGTGAGTTCATCATGGCCCTTCATACTGTCTCGTCTACTACTTCTTCTTCGTTTCCGGACAGCAGGTCGTCAGCAGACCTGTCAGCTGTTTGAGAAGCTCCAGCGTCTTGGCGCGGTTGCCGCGGTAGAAAACTTCCTTGCCGTCGCGCGCGGCAACGAGCAGCCCACCTCGTTTCAGAATGGAGAGGTGTTCGGAGGCCGTGGACGGAACGATCTTGAGCTGCGATGCGATCTGTCCCACGGTCCGTGGCTCGCCGTCGACGAACAGGAACATAATCCTCTGTCGCGTCTCGCTAGCGGTAGCCTTCAGGAAGTCCCGCAGTTCGGGGTATCCGTCGAGTATTGAAACGTTTCGTTTCATCCCGAAATGACGATATGTCGGCCGCCCCCTGATGTCAAGCGAGATGGAAGTTGGGGCCGTATCGATCGGTTTTTCCAGTGACCCGAGCACCGCACAGTGAGTTTACCGGACCCGGGGGCTGGTTCGCTGCGGCCACGGCAACTCACGGGCATGCGGTATGCCGGCACGGAGGTCGTACTGGCGCTGATGACGGTCGAGATGATGGGCGCATACAAAGGATTGCGGATTCTTCTGATGTCCGACAGTTGCCCGTACGCGCCGTCACGATCTCGAGTTGTTGGCGCCTCGCGATCTTGCTCTTGCATGTAATATTTGTGGTTTCGCAACGGCCGCACTCGTTGACAAGTCTCGCTGAAGCACTCGATTTGGATAAGAGCACTCTCAGTCGAACGGTCGAATCCATGGTCAAGGCGGGCCTTTGCGAGCGCACGACCGTTGCAGGTGATCGCCGTTCGGTGCGGTTAGCTCTTTCGCCACTCGGTCGCTCCAAGGTCGATTCGATTAATCGAATGTGCGATGAGTACTATGGCGAGGTCTTGGGTCAACTTGGCGATTCAGTTCAGCGCCAGGTCACACGCTCCGTGGGCATCCTCGCAGAGTCGATGAAACGACTGCCGCATCGGAAATCCCGACGCGTAAGGGCAAGCTCACTACGCTCGTCGCCGGAGGCGACCCTTGACACTAACTGCGAGTCCGTGGGTGAGGCAGCTATCGCGGCAATCGGAAGTTGCCGCTCGGTACAAGGCCGAGCGACTCAGCGGGGCAGCGGGAGGCAGGGGGTCACGCAAACTGGGGGAGCCGCAGGTTGTTACCGGCAATCAGTTGTGACGCTGGCGGCAGCGGTGATGATATTGACTACTCCAAATTGGGTTTGGGGCAGCACACAATGGCCCAAGCGCACTGTTGGCGGTTTCGATAACGAGCGTCCTTCCGAAGTCGCGGCATCTTTTGGTTGCTCAACCACCGAAACCCCGGAGGACGCCCATGGACAGATACATCGGTTTGGATGTTCACGCCACCAGCTGCACGCTCACAGTGGTCGGACCGAGTGGCAGAAAGCTCAGTTCTCAAGTTCTGGAGACCAATGGCCAGTTGCTTATAGAAGCGATAAGGGCGATTGCTCACCCGCGACATCTGTGTTTCGAGGAAGGGCTCCAGAGCGCCTGGCTTCACGAGCTGCTGTCGCCGCACGTCGACGAGTTGGTAGTGATGCAGTCAACGAGGAGTCGTGGACCGAAGAGCGATGCGCGCGATGCTCTGGCGTTGGCGCAAGCATTGCGACTCGGAAGCATCGATACGATTGTGTTCAAGGCGCCGAAGCTCTTCACGCGACTTCGCGAATTGACCAGAGTGCACTCGATGATCGTGCAAGATGCGACACGCACGCAGTGCAGAATCAAAGCGCTGTTTCGAGGGCGAGGGATCGCGACGGCTGGCAAGAGTGTGTACAACGTCACCGAGCGCCAAGCCTGGGTTTCCAAGCTGCCCGAATCGACGCAATCAGTAGCCGGCTTTCTATACACACAACTCGAAGCCAATCCGCAGCCGAAAAGCCGACACGGTCAGCAGCCAGCAGAGCCGCCAACTGAGCTAACTCGAGTTCACGAGCCCGCCGTACCGCGCCGTTCGCACAAGCGTCGTGCCGCGCCGTATGCGTGCCGTCCCAACAAAAGAAACCTGGCACCGTGGTGGACACGGCTGCGACGTCGATAATGCGTTGAAATAGCCTTGTCACTACCATGCAACGTAAGTCCACCAACCTGCCAAAACTATTACTGACCAACCAAGATACGCCTGATACTTGGCGACTGCAGAATAGAACTTCCCTTCCGAGGACGATGGACGGAAGAAACGCTTCACTCTACAATACATGTCGTAAAAAGACGTAGTGCTAACTATCACCATCAGGATTCCAGTGATACCGAGGGTGATTGACCACTTATTGATCTGAGGTGGAGTACATTGTATCCAGCTTACAGTCCAGATAACCATGGGGATTCCCAAGATAGCTCCATAAATTGGGATGACTCCGAAGAGTTCCAGCAGTCGTTCGAGCCCAATGCCTGCTAGGACTCCGTCCTTCTCTTGTTTGACGCGCGAGCTCACAACGGCCACACCGCCAAGAGTCAATGCGAGTGGAATCACGAACCAACGTAAATCGGAGAAGCTCGGCCCCATGGTGTCAATTTCTCGACCCACGAAGAAACGAGCTGCCGCATAGGCGAAGAACAGCTCAAGAGTGTAGATAACGAATTTCATGCAAAACCGACTTCACCATATGTCGTAATGAGGTGTGCCCGCTAGCGAGCTGCAAGCCCGTCACTGGTACGCCAGTTCTACATGCGCGTCAATGCCATATGCGACCGCCCTATTCGGAATACGCAAACTTTCCGTGCTTGCCCCCTCGGTCGCAGCAGGCTATCGCCGAGTTAACACTGACCGACACGCACTCGGTATCGCCAATGTTGGCGCGTGCGACGGGTGGCTCAAGCGGATACTGAGCCCCAACGACGCGCGAACACAACTCGTTGAGTTTACCTACGCGTAAGTGATACGAGCAGGTGGTTAAGCGCAAGAGGAGCGGGAGCGTTTGCAGCTGAGGTGAAACCGACCATCGTGGTTGAAAGCCAGCGTGAGGTGCAAGCCACGATTGGTGAGTGAGCCGGCGTCGAAGACGGCAAAGTCACTTCGAACTTGCTCACCGGACGAACGTTCGCATCACCCAATCCGCCCAAGAGCGAGGGTCAACGAGTGTCGCGCGGCACGAACCTAATTCAGCTCGCCGAACTTGCGACGCAACACCTGGGTCTTGAAAAACGGAGGGTCCCTGGCGGGCGCGCGTCTTGGGGGTTCGAGAGGTTCGCCGAGGTAACGCAGCACTCGTTCGACGCTGTGAGCTTCAATGACCAGCGCCCGTAACTTGAGATGGCCTGCGTGGTTCTTCAACCACTCCTCGGCGTCGCAGTTGGGACAAATCTCAACGTCAATTTGGAACGTACGTT
>PMCK01000445.1 GCA_003154095.1 Myxococcales bacterium
CGTGTATACGTTGTAGTTCTTCTTCTTGCTGATATGTCCGACAACACTCATGATGTAGAGGAGGCCAAGCACGATACTGAGCGTGAAAACAGCAAATGCCCAAAACACACAGTCACTTGTCTTGAAATCTGGTGTCAGCGCAAGCACAACAACAAATGCGAGGCCGCCTGCACCGAACGTTAGAAATTGTTTGGCTGTTTCGACACTGTAACTACAGGAGTCCTTTAGATGACTGTTCGGATCGGATTCAGTGTCACCCATTTGTCTAATGACCTAGCAGAAAGGCCAAACCTGGCAGAATTTTGCCTGATAGGCCGCTTGGATATCTTCAACAGTCACAATTTTCCGACCGGCAGCACTGGCATATCGGGACGCTTCCGTTACAAGAACGCGAACGGAACGAAGCGCATCTTGCTTTGAGCGCTGCTCGCTCGCAATCTTTCGGTTTTCCTCCAACAAACGCCTAGGTCTACTCGAATCAAGATACGATTGAAGAGTATCGGCTATTGCCCGACGGTACTGTTCCATGCCAGCTTGCGCAGCAGCACGAGAAACTTCAGTGTCAATCTCAATTCGGAAGTCAGGGTCCGACATCCAATCTAGATTTGCCAAAATCTACTCCTACCAAGTGCTCGTAACATTGCTTTGCTGAGATCTCAACACTTTTGCGTGCGATTCAATTGGGCACGGATGCACAGAGAGACGGATGCGCGCTGCCAATCTTGCGTACGGTTGCACAACATCCAACGCCGCCTTCGTGCGATTTTGGTCACCGGCGGTTCTCCGGCGATCGCAACAGCGAATTTGACCTGCGGCTGTGCAAGCAACTTACGCGACAGCCAGATAAGAGGCCTCTTTCGGCAACATGCACGCTCTCGGAGGCTCTTTCACGCAGAAAAGCATCGACATTCGCTGGATGCACTTTCGGCGGCGACATGAGTGAAATCCTCAAGATTCAGTGTGCTAGGCCATTCGGCCGCGCGCCCTGACGGCCGCCAAGAAGAATACATCAAGTACCCAGTTGTTACCGCGCCGTTCACATTGATAGTCTCACCATGACTCAATGTCGCAAATTCCTGACTCGGTCCCGCGCATTCAATCGCGCGTAGGCGCAATACTCTCTCGTCCCGCGCACGTTAGACGCGTCATCGAACGCGCAAAACACTACGAGGAATGCCCATGACAAGTGCGGGCATGGATGTCTTCTCGCTGCGTGACTCCGTCATCAGCGAATACAGACAATTTGCGACCTCCTTCACTCGAATTTACGCGGACGATATCCGTCAGCAAGTGGCCGACATCTACGCGGACTTTCGATTTTGGCCCGAACCGCTTATTCAAATTAGCCCCAAGTATAAAGCGGGCGCTGCTCTCGAGTCCTTTGTGGCCGACGGATCTCTCGAACCAGAGACCGCGGCGATCTTTCGAGACAATGGAAAGCCCTTGTCGCTATTCAAGCATCAGCAACAAGCGATTGCTTTGGCATTGTCCGGAGAGAGTTATGTGGTCACGACAGGTACGGGTTCGGGCAAGTCGCTTTGCTTCTTTATCCCGATAGTCAATGCGGCAATCGCCGCAAAACGTAGGGAACACTCGAAGAGAACTCGCGCCATCGTTATCTATCCAATGAATGCGCTGGCCAATAGCCAGAAGCAGGAACTCGACAAGTTCATGGAGAATTGGCGGAGCGGTGTGCGGCCCGTCTCGTACGAACGTTATACGGGTCAGGAAGACCACGACACCCGCGTTCGCATAGCCAACACCCCGCCGGATATTCTGCTGACCAACTTCATGATGCTCGAGTTGTTGATGACGCGGCAAGATCCATTGGACCGCAAAGTTATCGGCAATTGTGCCAATCTTGAGTTCCTGGTTTTAGATGAGCTTCACACGTACAGAGGCAGACAAGGAGCCGATGTAGCTCTATTGGTCCGACGAGTGCGTGAGCAACTGTCAACCAACCGACCGCCGCTGTTCATCGGTACCTCGGCCACGATGGCGAGTGAAGGATCGGCTGAGGACAAGAGCGCGCTAATCTCGCAAATTGCGTCCAAGCTGTTTTCAGTTGAGATCAAGCCGAGCAGCGTCATTGTGGAGACTCTTGACCGCGCAACGGACGAACCTCAGACAGCGACATCTGTGCAAGCGTTACTGGGAGCGGCAATCGACACCGGTATAGCGGCCCCAATATCCGATTCAGAGTTGAGCAAAAACCCACTGGCCATTTGGGTCGAGACACATTTGGGAGTCAGTTTCTCCGATGTCGATCAGAGATGGATTAGAGCCCAACCGAGGACGCTCGCTGAAGCTGCAGCGCAACTGAGCAACGACTCGGGACGGAACGTTAATTCATGCCGCGCAGCATTAACTGCACTCTTGCTGATCTCGTCGGTGCCGGAAAGGCATCGCACAGGGGCAAGCGAAGGAAATTCCAGAAGCTTCTTCGCATTCAAACTTCACCAGTTCATATCTGGCGCCGGCCATGCCTATTGCACACTCGAAGCGCCAGGGCGCCGAACGGTGACAGTCGAAGGGCAACAGTACTTGCCCGGTGACTCCTCGAAGCGTCTCTATGCCGTCCACTTTTGCAGAAACTGCGGGCAAGAATACCACCCCGTTCGCCTTGTTAGCGAGGATGGGGCACGTTCGTTCCGAGCACGCGGCATCGATGACCTGATGCCCGAATTGTCTGATGACAACGCAAATACGGCCCGCGGTGACAACGAAGGTCCGAGCGATGCTGAAGTCTTTGGCTTTCTGTCGCTACATCCGGCTGATGACAGATTCACGTTCGAAGGGGACAAAGACGATTGTTACCCCGAGGCGTGGCTCGATTACGACTCAGCCGGCAATCCACGCCTCAAGAACAACTATCGAGCTGCTCGCGTTCAGGAAGTACTTGTGGAGCCTGATGGTCGCGTAGGTACCGGTTCGAGAGCCTGGTTCATCCATGGTCGTTTCCGCTTTTGCCTTCGCTGCGGAGAAACGCACGCAAGTGCGGCGCGCGATCGTAACCGCTTAGCATCACTTTCCGCCGAAGGGCGAAGTTCGGCGACCACCGTCCTTGTGTCAAGCTCGTTGCGGTGGATGCACGGAATACAATCTTCCCTGGCATCCCAAACACGTAAGTTACTCGGTTTCACCGACAATCGACAGGACGCCGCCCTCCAGTCGGGTCACTTCAATGACTTCTTATACGTCAGTCTAGTGCGCGCTGGGTTCTTAGGCGCGCTGGAAATCGCAGGAGACGCAGGTCTTCGCAGTGACCAACTGGGAGCTGCGCATCAACATGCGTTGGGCTTCGACCGACAGGTTCGGCATGTTCGACAAGAGTGGCTGCGCGAGCCCGACCTTCGCGGTTTCAATCTTCAAGAAGCCGAAACGACACTCCGTCAAGTCCTGGCATATCGGATATGGTTCGACCAACGCCGTGGTTGGCGTTATACGAATCCCAATCTCGAGCAACTTGGCCTGGTGCAGGTGGACTACATTGGCACAGACCAGCTTGCCGCAGACGAATCCTTGTTTGCAAATGGTCCCGAAGTACTGCGCTTCGCCAGCCCGCAAATCCGCGAGGCACTTTACAACGAACTGTTCGACCACATGCGCCGGTGGATGGCAGTGCGCAGTCGTGTCCTCGACTCTGTTGAATTGGAACAGCTGGTATCTCGCTCTCACAACAGCCTGTTGCCCCCCTGGGGATTCGGGCAAGACGAGCGACCCACCCGGGCGCGATGGCTTCTGATCTCCCCGCCTCCGCGTCGCGATTCGACGCTGCGAGACGAAGAACTCATGATGCGAGGGGGCTCGCGTAGTGCCGTGGGCAAGATCCTGAAATCGACCCGCGGATTGCGGTCCGCGCGCTTTCCGATTGGCAGGAAACTGTGGGATGATACGTCCGCTATTCGCGCGTTGAAGCCGCTGGAGTTTGATGACTTCATTCGGGCTCTCCTCGAGGCCGCCTCGGCGCACGGTCTGGTCGTTCGTGAAAACACACCCTTCGGCGACAACCCTGGTTACAAGCTGAATGACGCTTGCCTCACGTTCAAGCTGGGCGAACCGAATCAAGATGACGACTATTCGAGGAGTAACGCCTACTTCCGCGAACTATACGCCAATCTAGCCCACGTGCTTAGGGAGAACGATCATCCCCTCTTTGGCTTTGAGGCGCGAGAACATACCGCCCAGGTTGCAAGGGATGATCGTGTGCTGCGCGAGAAGCGATTTCGATTTGGCGACAAAGAACGCGTAGAGCTCGAAGCCGAAAGGGAGCAGCAGCCCCAAGCCGCCAAAGCCTTTGGTTTCCTACCCGTGCTGTTCTGTTCACCGACAATGGAGCTTGGAATTGACATCTCCGAGCTCAATACGGTGTATCTACGAAATGTACCTCCGACACCCGCAAACTACGCTCAGCGCAGCGGTCGCGCGGGTCGCAGTGGCAGCGCAGCGCTTGTGCTGACCTATTGCTCCTCTCAGGGGCCGCATGACCAATATTTCTTCCGCAATCCAAATCAGATGGTTCACGGTGAAGTGCGCCCGCCGCTACTGGACCTAGCGAATCGCGATCTGATTGAAAGCCATCTCTTTGCAGTTTGGCTGGCATCAACCGAGCAGCCCTTGAGTGATTCCATCGCGAACATCTTGGTACTAACGGAAAGCTCGCGGCCTCTTCGGTTGGACATCAAGACCCCAATGAGCCAACCGCGAGTGGCCGACTTGGCGCGACAACGTGTGAAGCGTGTGATCGAACTGATCGGGGGTGAACTCAATGAGCAATCTGCACCCTGGTACGTGGGTTGCGAAGAACTGGCTGACGAAGTTGTCAATACTGCACTCGATCGCTTTGATCGCGCTTTCAATCGCTGGCGAGACCTTTTCACTGCTGCCGAGCGGCAGCGCGATGCTGCTCGCCTGACCATAGACAACTACTCTGCGCCGGAACGAGAAAAGCGTGATGCCCGCACACGTCAAAACCAAGCGCTCGATCAACTAACGTTGCTTCAACAAGGTACGAGCAGCTCAACCGGTGACTTTTACACGTATCGCTACCTGGCCACCGAAGGCTTTTTGCCCGGTTACAACTTTCCTCGGCTCCCCTTGATGGCATTCATCCCGGCCTCTGGGGATGGAAGAGTCAAGCAGACCTACTTGCAGCGCCCCAGGTTCTTGGCACTATCCGAATTTGGGCCGCGAAGTCTCGTGTATCATGAAGGTCGAGCCTATCGAGTTGAGAAGGCATTGTTAGCCCTAACTCACAATGGCGGCGTCAACGTCAATGCCAGGCTCGTGACGGAATCGGTGCGCATTTGCAAACAATGCGGAGCAGGTCACTTCAGCGACGAGCTATCAATGTGTCATGCTTGTGGTATTGCCCTTCAGAATGCGGACGTGATCAGCAACATTTACCGCATCGACAATGTGGGCACGCGGCCGGCAGAGCGAATTACCGCCAACGATGAAGAGCGACAGCGTCAAGGCTTCGATCTGCAGACGACATTTCAGTGGGCTATTCGAGACAATGTTTCTGACGCCCGTAGGGCTATCGCCTCAGATCCTCAAGGCGCCATTGTCCAGCTGCAATACGGTTCCGGCGCGACCATCACACGGCTCAACAAGGGTCTTAGGCGCAGAGCCAATCAAAAAGAACTCGGCTTCATGATCGACCCGATTACTGGGTATTGGGCGAAGAACGAACCCGAGGAAGAGGAGATTGCCGACCCCACAACATCCCATCGTCAACGCATCGTTCCAAGTGTGCGTGACTACAAGAATGCTCTTCTGCTGAAGCCCACGAATGAGGACTTATCTCAAGCAGCATTAGCGACAATCCAATATGCGCTACTTCGTGGTATTGAAACAGTCTTTCAACTCGAAGAAGGCGAAATCCTAGCTGAACCGATGCCCATCCGTGATGATCGAAGCGGCTACCTTTTCTACGAAGCCACCGAGGGTGGCGCAGGAGTACTTGTTCGACTTGTCACCGAGCCCGAGCGATTAGCGCGGGTTGCCCAAAGTGCCCTATCGATCATGCACTTCGTTATCGGTCGAGACGCAACATTGCCGACTGAAGTCAGTGAGCTGGCGGACACTCTGGGCACCACATGCGTGGCCGCCTGTTACCGCTGTTTGATGTCCTACTACAACCAACCGGACCACGAGATCATCGACCGGCGCAGCGTGGAGGCTCGAAGCTTGCTGCTGCGCCTTGCGCACTCGACAACTTCAGCAAATGACACCCCAACTCCCGCCAGGCGAACTGGGCGCCCGAGCGCAAATCCGGGAGCGGACCCGTTGCTCGCTCAATGGCTCGAACAGGCACGCAGCCATTTACTTCCTGCCCCCGACGCCGAACCACTGCTGATGGGAGTCTCGCGAGTTCAACTTGTCTGGCGTGATCACTACGTGACGGCGTTGTTTGCGCCGGCTGATTCTGTGCTCTGCAATCAACTGGAAGATAAGGGATTTGAAGTGAACACTTTTGGTGCAGAACCTTCAAGTTGGAACGAGTCGTTCCAGCGACTGGCTCGATCATTGGGGCAGTCATCGTGACATCTGTGTCCCCATCGTCTTCAGCCGCTCCTCAGAGCCGCTGGACACCAGGTAACCTAGTTCGCGCACGCGGCCGTGAATGGATTGTCCTCGTTGGCAGTGATGCGGAGACCCTTCGCGTGCGCCCGATTTCTGGATCGGAAGAAGACCAGACGCTCATTCACTTGGCTCTTGAGGCCGAGCCCGTTGCGGATGCCACGTTCCCAATGCCTGACCTGCGCCAAAAAGCGGGACACGACGCGGCACAGCTCCTCCGCGATGCGCTTCTCTTGTCGTTGCGTCGCGGTGCCGGTCCTTTCCGCAGTTTCGGCCAAATCTCGGTCGAACCACGCGCATACCAATTGGTTCCGCTGCTTATGGCACTGAAGCAGGACCCCGTGCGGCTGCTCATCGCCGACGACGTGGGCATCGGCAAAACCATCGAGGCCGCGTTGATTGCGCGAGAATTGCTGGATCGCGGCGATATCGAACGCATTGCCGTTCTCTGTCCGCCACATCTCGTGGACCAGTGGGTAACCGAACTCGAAGGCCATTTTCACATACGAGCGGTCGCCGTAACAGCCGCTGGTGCGGCCCGGCTCGAACGGAACCTGCCCATGGGTGACAGCATTTTCTCGGCGCACCCACACACAGTTGTCAGTTTGGACTACATCAAGAGCGACCGCAGGCGTGACGAGTTCATGCGCGCCTGCCCCGAATTTGTCATTGTCGATGAAGCTCACACTTGCGCCGCAGCGGGACAAGGGCGTCATCAGCGTTACGCGTTACTTAAGGGTCTTACCGAATCAGGCAATCGTCATTTGGTCATGCTAACAGCCACTCCCCACAGCGGCGATGAAGCTGCATTCAATCGACTGCTCGGGTTGCTCCACCCTGACTTTGAGAACATCGGCAGCTTGGCAGGTGACGAGCACGAGCAAATGCGTGATCGATTGTCTCGCTACTTCGTGCAACGCAGAAGACCGGATATTGCCGAATGGAAAGAGGGCAATCTCTTTGCGCGGCGCGAAACAACCGAGCTAACCTACAACCTGACTGGCGATTGGGACCTGTTCTTCAACAAGGTGCTCGACTACTGCGCGGGTGTGGTTGAGTCGGCAGGTTCTGATGAGCGCCGCCGGCGACTCAATTTTTGGGGCACTTTGGCTCTGATGCGTTGTGTTGCATCAAGTCCGGCGGCAGCCGCTCAGGCCCTGCGCACGAGGGCTGGTATTGAAAACGAGTCGGTCGACGATGAACTCGAGGACCGTGTGTTTGACGGTACCAACGATGCACTTCCGGACGACGATCTGGAACCTTCTGCGGGAACGGATGACCCAGCGTTGTTGGATCTCATCGGCCGCGCGGAGAGACTGACTGGAATTGCCGGCGACCCGAAGCTCAAGGTTCTAACCGAACACCTTGGTCAATTGATCGCCGATGGATTCAACCCTGTCGTCTTTTGCCGCTTCATTGCCACTGCCCACTACTTGGGTCGCCACCTCGAAGGCAAGTTCAAGAATGTCGTAGTGGGCGTCGTTACAGGTGAGCTCACGTCCGACGAGCGCAAAGAAAAGATTGAACTACTCGGTGAGGCCGAGCAACGCCTGCTCATCGCTACGGACTGCTTGTCAGAAGGAATCAATCTTCAAGAGCATCTAGACGCGGTGGTGCATTACGATCTCTCTTGGAATCCCACCCGCCACGAACAGCGAGAGGGTCGGGTGGATCGCTTTGGTCAGCCACGCGATGTTGTTCGCGCCACACTCATGTACGGCGCCAATAACCCGGTGGATGGGGCTGTGCTTGAAGTCATTTTGCGCAAGGCTAAGCGCATTAGTGACGAACTCGGAGTACCTGTTCCGTTGCCAGACGATGGCCACACCATGAGCCAAGCGCTGCTCAAGGCCGTTATGCTGCGTCGCAATAGTCGGGAGGACAAACGCCAAACTACCTTCGCGTTCGTGGATATGGTGGAAGCCAAGGCAATTGAGTCGCGCTGGCAAGATGCCGCTGAAAAGATGAAGAAGAATCGCACGGTCTTTGCGCAGCGCCGATTGAAGCCCGACGAAGTGCTACCGGAGTGGCACAAGACGCTAGCCGCTGTGGGAGGACGTGAAGACGTACTGCGATTCGCCACCAGGGCTCTGGCTCGACTGGGTTCTGGCCTTGAGCCAATGCGCCGTGGCTACAAAGCTCCACTTGGCTCGCTGACTGAGGACGTGCGCGAACGACTTGAGACTGAGGGACTCACCGGCACGCTATTTGTCGATTTCAATTACCCGCCGGCTCCGCGTTGCCGTCCGGTGCAGAGGAGTCACCCGCTGGTTTCCGTATTGGCGGAAACACTTCTCGAACGCACGTTGGACGGGGAGATCGACAATGGGTCAGGGGACGCGAGTGTGCTTGGCCGAGTCGGCTGTTGGATATCAAACAGTGTTACGACTAAGACGACCATTGCCCTGCTGCGCCTGCGCCACCAACTGGAGTGTCAAAAGGCAGGTCGCCGCTCCACGTTGTTAGTCGAAGAGGCTACTGCTTTCGCGTGGGTCGGCACGTCGAATTCCCTTGAGGGACTCGACGCGCTGACCATGTTGGAACCACCTCCCGCTGGGGATCCACCCGGCCACGTGCGCGAGCGTGCAGTGGCCCAAGCCATGCAGGTGATCACGGCGCAATCTGCAGAATTGGATGCCTTCGCCCAGCGCCGAGCTCAAGCGCTACTGGTGGATCATCGACGCGTGCGCGAAGCTTCAGACGCGCGGGGGAGCTACAGCGTCAAGGCCCTCCTTCCCGTCGACGTGATCGGCGTGTTCACTCTTCTTCCGAGGGTAGACTGAGTATGGCCGCTCGAAAGAAAACGCAGCGCAAATCCACTCAAGTGGGGTTTGAGGCGCTTGCCATAGAAGGAGGTCTGCTCTCACCGGACTGGCTCGCGCGGGTGGCGCAGCTCGCTGCGGGCTCACAGAACGACGCAGACTATCGAATTCTGAAGGGCCTCAATCTCCGCGACGAGATCGGCCGTTACTGGCGAATTGCACAAGGCAAATGGTCGGATTTTGCCAGCGAAAGGCGCGCAGGGGCCGAACCACACGCCACGGCTCAACGCTTTGTTCGGGGGTTGCTGAGGGACGGTTTTGGCTTCGATTCGGTCACGCCGGTTGAACCCGTGGTTATCGCCGAACGTGCCTTCCCTATTGGCTTTGCGGCACTGAATGATCGGGTTCCCATAGTGATTGCGCCGGCCGGGAGCGGCGTTGATTCACTTGCGCCCGCGTTCGGTGACACGGGTCGGCGTCGGAGTGCTTTCGGGCTGGCTCAAGAATACTTGAATGCTGCCGACGGCGCACTTTGGGGGCTCGCCAGTGATGGTGTGACCCTTCGCATTCTGCGTGACAACGCAAGCCTAACGCGCCCAGCCTGGCTTGAGGCGGATCTGGCGCGCATTTTCACCGAGGAGCGCTACGCGGACTTCGCGGCACTCTGGCTACTCGCCCACGAGACCCGTTTCGGTAAACCGGACCAACCTGTTACCGACTGCGCTCTGGAGACCTGGCGAAATGCCGGCCGCGAAGAAGGCACTCGTGCTCGCGAACACCTGCGCCGTGGCGTTGAAGATGCCCTGCTCGCAATCGGGCAAGGGTTTCTCGCTCACCCTGACAACCAGGCACTACGCTCGTCGTTGCAGGACGGGACACTCGCCACTAAGAATTACTTCAATCAACTCTTGAGGTTAGTCTACCGGCTAATTTTTCTCCTAACTGTCGAGGAGCGGGGGCTGCTTCACCCTGACAATTCCAACGAAAAGGCACGGACGCTCTACGCGCAAGGCTACAGCGTGCGCCGCCTGCGTGACCGCGCCGTGAAACGCAGCGCTCATGATCGCTTTTCCGACCTTTGGGAATCACTCAAAATCGTACTTGGTTCGTTAGCCGCTGGGGAGCCACGCCTAGCGCTACCAGCACTGGCGGGCATCTTTTCTAAGTCGCAATGCCCAGAGCTCGATAATTCCAAACTGGAGAATCGCGCACTCTTGCTGGCGGTATTTCGCCTAGCTTGGTTGCGTGNNGCGGTCGATTACCGCAACCTGGGCACGCGCGAGCTGGGCAGCGTGTACGAGTCGCTGCTGGAACTGCACCCGCATACCAACATTGACGCGGGCACCTTCGACCTGGTCATCGCCGCGGGCAACGAGCGCAAGACCACCGGCAGCTACTACACCCCCGATAGTCTCGTGCAGCTGCTGCTAGACAGCGCGCTCGATCCGATCGTTGCTGACGCAATTGCCAAGAATCCTGAAAAACCAGTAGAGGCGCTACTGGCGTTATCGATCGTCGATCCAGCATGCGGTTCGGGGCACTTTTTGCTGGCCGCGGCACGGCGGCTGGCATCGCACCTGGCAAGGCATCAAGCGAACGGAACGCCCTCGGCTGCAGAGTATCGCCACGCGGTGCGACAGGTCGTGAGCCATTGCGTTTACGGCGTCGACTTGAACCCCATGGCCGTTGAGCTGTGCAGGGTGAGCCTGTGGATGGAGGCCGTCGAACCAGGGTTGCCGCTCACATTCCTCAATTCGCACATCCAACACGGCAACGCCCTGCTTGGCACAACGCCCGAGCTGATGGCGAAGGGCGTCCCCGATGCCGCCTGGGAGCCCATCGAGGGCGACGACAAGAAGACCGCAAGTTCCCTCAGGAAGCGGAACAAGGCTGGAGAAACGGGCCAGCGTGCGCTTGATACACTCTGGTCGTTGCCCGCGAATGACGAAGCGCAGGCCGTGGTTCGCGCCGTCACTGACCTCGACGCAGCGGACGATGGGAATGCGGAGGCGCTGGCGAAAAAGGAGTCGCAGTGGGATGGAATCCTGGGTTCTGCCGAATATCGGCACCAGAGGTTTGTGGCAGATGTCTGGTGCGCAGCTTTCGTTTGGCCGAAACAGCCCGGCGAGCTTGCTGATGGGGCTCCGACGAATGAACTGTGGCGGCAGATTCGCGACGGGGTAGGCAGTGTGTCGGCGGTCACGATGACGAGAGTGACGGAGCTCGCGGAGCAGTACTCGTTCTTTCATTGGCATTTGCAGTACCCACAAGTGTTTGCAAGAGGCGGGTTCGATGTTGTGTTGGGGAATCCCCCGTGGGAACGGGTGAAGTTGTCGGAGAACGAATTCTTCGCATCGCGGAGTGATGATATCCCGCAAGCAGTGAATGCCGTGGCGCGAAAGACTCTAATCGCCAACCTGCCGCATGTCGCACCCTTGCTCTGGAATGAATGGTGCGTGGCAAGTCGCAAGGCGGAGGGTGAGAGCCACTTTATCCGGCAGTCCAGTCGGTATCCGCTCTGCGGGAAGGGTGATGTCAATACATACGCAGTGTTTGCAGAACACAACCGAATTGTGCTGAATGCACGCGGCCGTGCCGGTTTCATCGTCCCCACCGGAATTGCCACTGACGAAACGACCAAGGCGTACTTCCAAGCTTTGGTAGATGAAGAGGGACTAGTTTCGCTCTATGATTTCCAGAGCGGCGGAGACTTATTCGGAAAAATCGGTCACGCACGTTTCAAGTTCTGTCTCGTGACGATCGGTTCATCGCGCCGATTCGTATTGGCCTTTGGGCTTCGGGTAGTTGCGGAGCTGAAGGACGCGGATAGGGTATTCGAGCTAAGTCCGGAGGACATTGCCCTAATCAATCCCAATAGCCGTACGTGCCCAGTATTTCGGACCCGAGTTGATGCCCGGCTCACAAAGGCCATCTACAGCCGCTTCCCGATTCTGATTCGAGAATCGGATGGTGGCCATTTGGCGAACAATCCGTGGGGCATTCGACTCGGCACGATGTTTCACATGACGGGAGACGCGCATTTATTCAAGACTCACGCGGAACTGGCGCGGGATGGGTGGTTACTGGTTGGCAATGTGTTCCTGAAGGGCAACGAGAAAATGCTGCCTTTGTACGAAGGCAGACTTGCCCATCAGTTCAATCACCGCTACGCGCAAGAGCCTGGTGGCCAGCTCGTCGAAGTGTCCAACAAGCAACTTGAGGATCCTGATTTTGTTGTGGAGCCGCACTACTGGGTACCTTCTCTATCGGCTGCCGAAATGCTAGACAGGAGGAAGGCAACGTGCAGTTCAGCATTGCTAGGATTTCGTCGCGTCGCAAGGCCTGGCGATGAACGCACGGTGATCGCAGCGATCCTCCCGTGGGGACCCGCTTCCTACGGATTCATCGTCACGTCGGGGCCAGGACCGCAGGAACTCCTACTTCTGTGTGCAATCTATAACTCTCACGTATTTGATTACTTGGCCCGAAGCTCGCTCTCACAACCCAGTTTTCCGCAGTCAACGTTTCAGCAGCTTGCCGCACCAACGCCAGCTCAAGTCGGGCAAGCAAGTCCAAATATCGGTTCTTCTATTCGCGAGTTTGCCATTCCCCGCGTTCTCGAACTGAGCTACACCGCTTGGGACCTCGAGCCCTTTGCTCATGACGTCGGCCATCACGGCCCGCCTTTTCGTTGGGATCCCGAACGCCGATTCCTCCTGCGCTGCGAGCTGGATGCCGCGTTATTCCACCTCTACGGCCTATCGTACGACGAGACCGCCTACGTTATGGACACCTTCCCCATCGTTCGCAGGAACGACGAAAAGGCACACGACGGGAAGTACATAACCAGAGATGCGATTCTTGAAATTTACAACGAAATGGCCGAAGCAGCGCGCACAAGCAAACCCTATCAAACCCGCATTGACCCACCTCCGGCAGATCCGCGAGTCGCACATCCACCCCGGGACACCAACGTGATTCGGTTGCCACAACCAGTACCGGCACCGACACGGATGCCCGAACCGGAGTCCTATCCTGCGGCAGCACAGGCTATCCCAGCCCTCGTTACGGATGGTTCCTGGAAGCTCATTACCAACAAGGTGGACACTGCAGCAGTCTTTGCTTTAGCGGCTGTGCTCCTAGCAGCTGCCAGGCCCGTCCCTTCTTGGCGGGCACACATGGCTGCGCTTCTCGCCGTTGACGGCAAACAAGCCGCGGCATTGATGAACAAGGACGACGTCGCACTCTGGAAGATAGCAATTGGAACAGACTCGAATCGAAAATGGGATTCAGGCAAGCTGGACAGCGCGCTCGATAAGGCCCTGACGGAATTGCGATTCCGGAAGTCAGTCGACCTTGGAAAAGATGGGATGCTACGAGGGCTTGCCAATCTCACGACGNNCAAACATGTCATTCCCGCTCTGACTGACAAGTCACTTGGCAAACTCAAGGTTCTTTACCCCATGAGTCTTAGAGATGCTCCAGACCACGCTCTTCAAGCCTGACCCGCTGAATCTCAAGATTCGGTACAAGACGCCGCGCATGCTGGTGCGGCGCCTA
>PMCK01000479.1 GCA_003154095.1 Myxococcales bacterium
GCCGTCAACGGCACGAGCTGTTGCGGCACACTGACGAGTCGACTGGACTTAGCTCGAGTCTTGTTGTTGTGGCTCCTACGACAGGCCGGCAACAGCGCGACACAAAGTGCAGAGAGCAAGACTAGTAAAACTCCTTTGTGTCCGAAACGCCGAATTCGTTTTTTCAATCGGGCACGCCGGCAACCGGATCGAGGGTGTTTCATTGGTATCCTGAAGGCCCTTTCGGACATTGGCGTTCGTGCATATTGCATCAAAAGCGGAAATGTCCCAAGAGCAACGCGCCCCAAACCTCGGTCGTGATTCGACGGAATCCGCCCATCGCATAAACGTAGGTAGAATCCTGCACATTACCTGGGTCCAATCCCTCTGAACGGTAGGCAGCCTGGTCGAATTTGAGCCCACGATTGAGGCGTATATGACTCGTCAACCTCAGAAATCGTGGCCTTTCGTACTCCGCCAATCGACTGTATCCCTCTTGGAGAATTGACAATGAAAAATTGGCGGACGGCACAATAACGGCAAGACCGAATTGCCCGTCATATCGAGGCAATGCGATGTGCGTTAGACCGACGGTCGCCACTCCGTCAACTCGGAGCAGCTTCCCCACAACATACGCCCCCGAGACGTTTCGACCATTTTGCCGAAAGATCTCGAAAGTTCGGTCAACGAAATGGACGTAACCATACTCGTCGCGAAATACAATGTCACCCGTCCGTCGACCCTCGTCGTTCCGTCGAACAATTGGGGCCAAACGAAACCTAGATTGACCCAACAAATTCGTCGCATCGTTCTTGGTGGGTGAGGAATGCCACCAACTACGGGGATTGGTCAGCAGAACCAATTCGCCTACCTCGCGGACGACGCAGTGAGCGTACGAGCCGTCGAGCTCTCGCGCGAGTTCACCTGATTCGGGGTCTCGACGTATAATTCGCCAAGGGGACAATTGTGACAATGGGGTGCGTCCGACCGAGCCAGGTCGTTGTGCTAAGTTGACCAATGCTAGAGGCAATTCCGTCGCACCGTAAAACTCGAAGATCCTTGGAATTCGGAATCGGGCCTGAAAGCGGTGCCAAACGTCGAGCGCAAGACCGTTGCCATAGGCGACGCGAAGCTGGTGCGTCTGCTGGCTCAGCGCCTCTGGAGCGGCAAGGAGATAACGCGCCAGTTCGCCAACGTAGATGAGACAGGTTGCGCGCTCTCGCCGCAGATCCAACCAAAACCCCGCGGTTCTAAAGGTTCGCCGTATGACAAAACCGCAGCCGGCTATCAGGGCCGCGCAAAGTCCCGTTAGTAGGGCCGTTGCGTGAGACAGCGGCAATACACAGTAAATGACGTCGCGCTGATCGAGCGCAAGGCACATCTTGGCAATTCCAAAGCCTGAAAGCACGGCACGCGTGTTCGATACCAGCGTTGCCTTTGGTTTGCCCGTGGTCCCGGAAGTCGCAAGATACGCGAAAGGTTCAGCTCCCAACCCATGGTACCGGTCACCTGATTCGGATTCAATGCCCGGGCTGGTTTCGCAGAATTCCTCCAATGTATATGCTGCACAAGCAGCTGGCAAAGCAAGGTCCTCGAGACAACGGCTGCGATCAACCAAGACGGTTGTCACTTCGAGTTCCACAAGTGCAGTGCCGAGCCAGGATTTGTCGCAACGTGCATCGAGCAGCAATGCCGCGCCCCCGGTCCAGTGAATCGCAAACAGGGCCAAGACCAATTGCGCCGAATTTTCGGCAATTACCGCGACCTTGATCCCCGGTCCAATTCCGGCAGACCGCAAACGTGCGCCCCACGCCGCAGCCTCACGGTGCAACTGATCCCAAGTGAAGCAGCTGCTTTCATCGCTCAGCGCGATCAAATTCGGGCTCTTGTCGGCCCACGTATCCAGCCAATGCCAGAGGGTGAAATCCCTATGCGCAAGGGCTGAGACTAAGGGCGGGGCATCACGAAGCCCTTGCCCCACAGCGCGAATTTCCGCGGCCCAAGCGTGCCGACCGAATGGATAACGTACCTGTTGGGCAATATCGCGAACTTGATCGACGATTCGTCCCACAACAAGCCTCTCCCCGTGCAGCCTCGACAAACGCATCCTAGCGGCTGCCAGCTACCAGCCTTCAGTGTGGCTGATAGCTGATAGCTGATAGCTGATAGCTGATAGCTGACGCTATCAATCATCCCCGACGGCCATCGACATGTCCGCGGGTGCGCGCGGTACGACTACTGGGGCGTAGGTCTCCGAGCGGTCATCGACGACCACCTGAAGTCGCTTGTAGGCGGGAAGCCCGGTGCCTGCCGGGATCAGCCGGCCCATGACAACGTTCTCCTTGATTCCGCGCAGGTCGTCGGTCTTGCCGCAGATGGCGGCCTCTGTCAGCACCTTAGTCGTCTCCTGGAACGACGAAGCACTAATGAAGGACTCGGTCGATAGTGATGCCTTGGTGATGCCTAGCAACATGGGCTCGGCGACCGCGGGGCGACCACTGCGTTCGATTACGCGAGCATTCTCTTTTTCGAACAGATACTTTTCCACCTGTTCATCGACGAGGAACGTAGTGTCACCAACTTCCTTGATTCGCACCCGTCGAAGCATCTGACGAACGATGGCTTCGATGTGCTTGTCGTTGATGCTCACNNTTGCCCTTGGGGATGAGGTACTCGCGAGCTTGATCCTCGATCGGTTGAGAATCGATACCTAAGGGCGTAATTACCACTTTTCGCTTGCCCTTGGTGTCCTTGCCAAACGAGACGATCCCATCAATTTCGCTGATAATCGCGTGGTCCGTGGGTTTGCGAGCCTCGAATAGTTCGGCCACACGCGGCAGGCCTCCCGTAATATCCTGGACCTTGGTCGTATCGCGCGGAATACGGGCAATTGCCTCGCCGGGCGTTATCTGCTCGCCGTCTTGCGCCACGATGTTCGCGCCAACGGGCAGGAGATAACGGGCATCGAGGTCGGTTCCAGGCAGCTTGACGGCTTCGCTGGTTTCAGGATCCGTGATGCTGATTCGCGGTCGAAGATCCGCGGCACGCGATTCGATTACGATCTTTCGAGACAGGCCGGTAACTTCGTCGACCTTTTCGATCACGGTTACACCTTCGACGAGGTCGCCGTAGCGAACGATTCCGCCGACTTCGGTGAGGATGGGAACTGCGAAGGGATCCCATTCGGCAACCGTGGCACCAACCTTGACGCGGGCGCCATCTTCGACCTTGAGCTGAGCCCCGTACACCAATCGATGATGTTCACGTTCACGGCCCGTGTCGTCCATGACGATGAGCTCGCCGTGTCGGTTCATGATGACGATCGAGCCATCACTCTTGGTCGAAAGGAGTGCGTTACGGAGCTGAATGATGCCTTCCGTCTTGGTTTCGAGGCTGCTCTGCTCGATCTTGCCACGCGCTGCCGCACCACCGATATGGAACGTGCGCATCGTCAGCTGCGTACCGGGTTCACCAATGGACTGGGCCGCAATGATGCCCACGGCTTCGCCAATGTTGACCTTGTAGCCGCGAGCCAGGTCGCGTCCGTAACACAGCGCACAGACTCCGCGTCGAGTCTGGCAAGTGAGCACCGAACGAATCACGACTTCCTCGATGCCTGCTTCTTCGATGCGGCGCACCAGGAACTCGTCGAGTTCGGTGTTGGCGGGCGCCATCACTTCGCCAGTGAGTGGGTCCACGACGTCTTCCAGCGCCACACGGCCGAGCACGCGCTCACCCAGAGGCTGAATTACTTCGCCGGCTTCTTCGAGCTTGGTGACGCGAATTCCGTCCAAGGTTCCGCAGTCGAAGTGTGAAACGACCGCGTCCTGCGCCACATCCACCAATCGTCGCGTCAAGTATCCGGAGTTCGCAGTCTTGAGTGCCGTGTCTGCCAAGCCTTTGCGCGCACCGTGAGTCGAGATGAAGTACTGCAGTACACTCAACCCTTCCCTGAAATTCGCGGTGATTGGCGTTTCGATGATCTCACCGGACGGCTTGGCCATCAGTCCACGCATAGCCGCCAATTGCCGCATTTGCTGCGTCGAACCGCGGGCTCCAGAATCCGCCATAATGTAAACTGGGTTGAAGCTCGAATCGTCGCTCTTTTCCCCGGTTTCACTATCGGTGATTGTCTCTTTACTGATTCCGTTCATCATCTCTTCGGTGACTTTGTCAGCCACGCCAGCCCAAATATCGACGACCTTGTTGTAGCGCTCGCCGTCCGTGATTAGGCCTTCTTGGTACTGCTCGTAAACGCGTTCGAGCTCGCGCTGCGCCTCGTCAATCAGCTCTTTCTTCTTAGCTGGAATAACCATGTCATCCATGCAGATGGAGACGCCCGCCAAGGTTGCGTACGTGAAACCAAGCGTCCTGAGGCGATCAGCGAGAAGGACCGTCTCCTTGTTCTTGTGCTTTCGGTAACACACGTCAATTAGGGCGCTCAGCGCCTTCTTGTTCATCACCTTATTGACGTAATCGAAGGGAACGTCAGGCGGTAAAATGTCGCTGACCAGAACGCGGCCGACGGTCGTTACGACGATGCGCGAGCGCGAATCGCCTTGTTCGTCGCGGTCGCTAATGCGTACCGCAATCTCCGCATGCAAATCCACGACGCCGTTGTCGTAGGCCATCCGCACTTCGTCGGGTGAAGCATAAACGCCGCGCAGGTAACCGCCGAGCACATTGGACTTGGTGTCCAGTTTCAATGAGCCCGGACGGTAACTGCCGCGAGCGTACTTTCGCTTCCGCGTTGCGTAATACAGGCCGAGCACGATGTCCTGCGTTGGATTGATGATAGGTCGCCCGCTCGCAGGCGAAAGAATGTTGTTCGTGCTCATCATCAGCACGCGCGCTTCCATTTGTGCTTCGACCGACAGCGGTACGTGGACAGCCATCTGATCGCCATCGAAGTCGGCGTTGAAGGC
>PMCK01000342.1:0-4374 GCA_003154095.1 Myxococcales bacterium
GCGACAGGTGCCCAAAGGCAGGGCATCGACCGAACTAGCATTTTATGTGCTCTTTTGGATATGGAAGGGCGTAGAAGTTGACGCGCTGTATCGACTCCAAGGTCTAATGTTTGGTAGCGCTGCCACGGTAGTGGCAATTGCCGCCAAAACCTGCGTCGATCAATTCGTTTACAATACGCTGTGGGCTGCGCCGACTCAGGTCATCTTCTTTCTCTGGAAGGACGCGGGGTTCTCTTGGTCGGGCGTGGTTCAAGGTCTGAGGGAAGAGCCGTTTGGGCGGAGGGTTGTCGTCATATTGTTCTCGGGTTGGATAGTCTGGATACCAGCGGTCATGATTATTTATTCGTTGCCGAGTGCACTTCAGGTGCCGCTATTCAATCTCGTTTTATGCTTCTGGTGCCTGTTATTGAGCTTCATTAGTCGCAGTACTGTATTGCGCTCCGGGTAAAGGGCGCAGACCCGCGTTGGTGCTACACCGCTCGGTAATGTCGATCCAATGGTACCCGGGCCACATGGCAAAGGCACGGCGTGCCCTGGCCAAGGCTTTTCCGTCCCAGGACGTCATCATCGAAGTATTGGATGCTCGCATGCCCTACGCGAGCTCGAACCCCGTGGTCACCGCGCTACGGCTGCACAAACCTTGCATCAAAATTCTGAGTAAGGCTGACCTGGCTGATCCCGATGTCACCAAGACTTGGATTCAACATTTGTCCACGAGCGAAGCCCAGGCGTCTGCTTCGCCTGTTGGTCGAGTTGTCGCAGTCCCGTCGAGTGTGGAGCGTTTCGCCGAGATAAAGAAACGTATCCCTGAGCTCTGCAGGAAGCTCACGGGGCGCTCGGGGGCAAACTCGCGCTCGATAAGGGCAATGGTTGTCGGGATCCCGAATGTCGGCAAGTCGACGCTGGTCAACTTGCTTTTGGGGCGAAAGGTTGCAAACGTGCGGAACGAACCCGCCGTGACCAAGACGGAACAGCTGGTCACGCTGGACGGCGGGATCTTGCTGTCGGACAATCCCGGGCTACTCTGGCCAGACATCTCCGAGGAAGCAACCGGGCTCGGGCTTGCGTTCGCGGGGGCAATCAGTGAAGCGGCGCTCGATTACGAAAGTGTTGCTCGCTTCGGGGCAGAACTTCTACTGGTGCGTTACCCAACTTTGGTGATGGCACGCTACAGACTGAAGGAACTTCCTTCTAGTGGTGAGGCGTTACTCATGGCGATTGGGCAGCATCGTGGGTGCTTACGCAAGGACGGAGTAATTGACATGCACAAAGCTAGCGATGTTTTGATTCACGAGTTTCGCAATGGGGCGATCGGGAGAATTAGCCTTGAAACGCCCGAACACAGGCTCAAGTCAAACGAAAATGCAGCAACCGAGATTGTGCATGACTGAGGCCATATATTCAGTAAGCCCGCGAGAAGCGGGCAAACCTCATTCAAACGGACTCTTGAACTGCTCGCCCTTGGGTGAAGGCGGTTTGGGCTTGGTCTTCTTTGCTCGAACGACTGCCGATGATGCTAGACCAACTGGACTCGAATTTGGAGCAGCTTGCGCCGACCCCGCCAAAGGGGTCGATTCGATGCGAGGCGGAGTGGAGATCGCGCCAGTTGCATCGGTAACCACCGGTAACAGTTGCAACTCAGGCCGTTGTAGCGACTGGGCGGGAGACGTGGGTGCAACCCGCAATGCTCTCTTGAGGCCCCAACCCAGCACGGCCCCACATAAGACGATCATCGACATGACGAAGAAATATCGGCTCCGGCGAGACTGGCGAAGCCAAATACCATTCAATGAAGCGCGACTTACGGTACTGGCCTGAACCTCACGCGAAGTGTTCAATTTCTCGCTAGGCAGGCTCGGCGGTCGTGCGGTTTCGAGTATCCTGAGCTGATTTACGCGACTTTTCGTTCTTGTCGCGTGTAGCGATACTCCAGTTACATCATGCATGATGCCACGCTCGATTAGCCACGCGCCGAGCGCATCGGCGAGATCTTCGCTCGTCTGCCAACGCAGGTCCCGATCGCGTTCGAGACCCTTTTCAACGATGGCCCAGAGATCGGGTTCATCGATACCGAGCTCAGGGAACGACCGCATGTCCGCGGAAAGCACGGCATGTACGATTGCTTTGTAGTTTGCGCCATCAAATGGCAATCGCCCGGGACAATGCCTTCCGGCAATGTCGTCGCGATTCAGATCGGTGGAGCAACCGAGTAGCCCAATGGCCAATGCGACCCAGGCCGAGGACGACGTGAATCGCACCAAGCCCGCCATCTAAAATTGCCCTCGCCAGGCGGCGCAGATCCCCTGCACACCGCAATTCGACATATTCGCAGTCTGGGTCGGCCCCTGATGCGTCAAATCGACGGTGAGCAAGACACCCCCGGTTACGGCGACTATTGACCCCGCTACAGCAAGAATGCGCGCCGCCGTTTGTCCGGATTGCATGCGATCATAGGCGGCTTGATAGTCTCGCTGAGATGCATTCCTCGCGTCCCGCTCGTCCTTTTTTATCGATAGCGTCCGAATATTTGCCTGCGCGGTACGCGGTCAACCCCTCTTCGTAAAGTTGTTTGGCGCGTTCCCGGTTCGGGTTTGCACCGGCCGACGCCGCGTCGTTCGGCATCGAAGGGTCCGCTGATTGCCCCATGGCCAGCCCCGCTCCGTTTAGCAACCCGAGAGCTGCAAGAACACAGGCGGAACGAACGAAAATCATGACTTAGAAATAAACGTAGTCGCCTACCGTGTCGCACGCAATTGCGACCTTCGGCCTGATATCCCAATACTCATGATCACCGGGTATTGTGCGGGATTGACGCGCCAAAATGTGCCCGGTGCATTCGACCTACTTCAGAAACCCATCACTCGCCAATCGCTCACCACCGCAGTTACGCCGGGCACTCGACAGTGCCAACAACCCGCGCATCGCACCATCAAATCAAAGTCTCGATGGTGCCATTCGGCGCGTCGGGTGCCCTCACCAAAGTCTCGACTAGTCAACCCTGGCGCTCGTATACGGGGACCATTGCGGCGAAACCAACACACAACGGTTCGCCTGACGAGCGATGAGACACCGGCGTTCTTGGATTGCTGCGGGACCCAAGCATACCGCAACGCGAATGCAGTCGAGATTTGCTCGCTGTGTGGGGACGACCACCCGGCTTTCCGTGCCGTAAAGACATAATCAAATCAGTACGTTCCACGGCATTCAACCCTGACGGCCGTACAACTTTCTTCGCGCGCAGGTGGTTTTGGCACGGCCCATTTCAGTTGGGCGTTGGACATTTCTGGCGCTGCGGCACGGAAACGCTGGGTCGCCCAGGGCGCTGCCATTAAATTGAGCCCTTTTTTGCCGCTTGGGGTTCATGAATATCATGAAGAGCACAATGCCGGCCGGTTCGAGTCTTGGGTACATTGCATGGGCAATTTTACTAATTACGGCTGGCTGTTCTGGCTCGCCTGGAGTCGACGGCGCCGTCGGAGGGAATGTCGGAACAGGTGGCAGTGCACCCGGTGCCACAGGTGGCGTCACCGCAACGGGGGGCAAGACTTCTTCATCAGCGGGCGGTAATGCGACCGGCGGCAGCTCGGCAACAGGCGGCACGACGGGAAGCGCCGGAGCGCCACAGGTGGGCGGGAGTACGGCGACGGGCGGAACCGCTGCAACCGGTGGCCAGTCGACTACCGGTGGTGCCAGCCCGACCGGCGGCAAGAACTCAACCGGAGGCGCCAGCGCATCAGGCGGCAAAAGCTCAACAGGCGGCGCCAACCCGACCGGTGGCGTCAACTCAAGTGGCGGAGCCAACCCAACAGGTGGCAAATCCTCAACTGGAGGAGCCAGCGCGACTGGAGGCAAAACAGCAACCGGAGGCGCCAGCGCGACTGGAGGCAAAACAGCAACCGGAGGCGCCACCGGCACGGGAGGTTCGACGAGCACACAACAATGCACGAGCGCACTTCCCGCTCTTGCACAGCCGGTGAACGTATCAAGCCCAACATCCGTTGTAGGCACTGGAACGGCCGCGAGCTGCACGTTCAGTGCTCTGAACACCGCCGTGACCAAGGGCGGCATCATCACGTTCAATTGCGGGACGGCGCCCGTGACAATCCCGATTACCGCGACCATGAATCTACTTACAACCAAGGACACGGTCATAGATGGCGGAAGCCTAGTCACACTCGACGGTGGGGGCGCCGTACAAATCCTGAACTACAACAGCGCCAATTTCAGGGCACTCGACACGCGAGTCACACTGCAACATCTCACGCTGATCAACGGCAAGACGACGCCGACCGAGGTAATTCCAACGGCGCCCTCACCCTGCTCCCAAGGCTACAACGACGGCGAAGGCGGAGCCCTCTACATGCGCGACGGCAA
>PMCK01000342.1:4387-4779 GCA_003154095.1 Myxococcales bacterium
ACCTTCACCAACAACCAAGCCAGCAACGCCGGAGCCGTCGGCGGCCTCTTTGCGGAACTCGACATCTACAACAGCATATTTCAGAACAACAAAGCCACCGGCAACGGCGCCAACAGCGACGACGCAACCAAGTGCTCCGTCATCAATAATGGCCAAAACGAAGTCGGCTCAGGAGGCAACGGCGGCGCCATCTACCAGGACGGGGGCAGCTCCACCAATGTGCTGCTCTGTGGAGTCGACGTCGAAAACAACGCCGCGGGGACCGGCGCGTTCGGCGGTGGCGTGTTCATGACCAGCAACGACTACTCGGGCACCATCACCGTGCAGGACTCGATCATCACCGGCAATACCGGCGGACACTGGACGCAGGTCAATTCGGGGCCCGACCTGGG
>PMCK01000624.1 GCA_003154095.1 Myxococcales bacterium
GGTAGTGCTGGGTCGGCCTTCACACCATGACGGATTCTGGGTGTTACAACTCTGATCGTTCCACGCCCCGGAGCCGCCGTAAATTTCGCCGCAATTCTCGTTTCCGCCGTAATTGTTGGGCTCAGCGGGGTTGCCATTCCAAGGCGGAATTCCCGGGGGTTGACCGGTGCCGAGTGTTTGTTCACCATTGGAGCACCTAAACGCAGACGAACTGGCGCCCGGCGTAATGCGCTGCAAACCCATCCAGGCCGCATAGTAATTGCCGTTATCGTTGATGAAACCTTGCTCGGTATCAGTACCTATGCACAATAAGTCCCAGCCACTCCCACGCGCTTGGCAGCTGGACCGCGCATTATTCCAGGCCATCATTCTCGATTCATAATAGTAACATTCAGTGCCGTCTGGACTGGGCAACTCGTCGGGCTTGCAGGATGACTGCCCATTGCTCTGGCAGCAGCTCGGATATTGCGAGCAAATGCTGGTGACGCACGAATCAACGCAAGTGCTCGTCAAAGCCGTCCCGGTTTGGCATTTGTCATGCACGCATGTAGTGTCTGTCGCAACGTTTACGCAGTGTTGATTCTGCTGGCAGTCGGCAGCTGTTTCGCAATTAGGCTTCGATACGAGTGCTTGTATCGCAGGTGGGAAACTGCTTAGCGCGCCCGATAGCCAACCGGCATTCGGGTTGAATTGCGCGATTAGACCAGTACTTGGTTGTTCGACGTACTTTTGGCAACTCGGATCGCACGGATTCTCGAGCCCACAAGGCTGATTACTAGAAATGGAAGTGGCTAGACGGTCACCTTTGGGCGGCGCGGATTGCAAGATGACATTGCCTTGTCCGCAGTCGGACCAGATTCCGCCAACGCACTTTTCCGTGCCGTAATAACAAGACAGGACCAACCCATGTTGCGACAACGTTTTCGAGCACGGGCGCTGATCGCCGTCGGCGCAGCTCTGGGGGCTAGTCGTCCCGTCCGCCACTGGATTGAGTCGTGTCACATTCCCATTGGCGAGTGGCGGCAAATCCGGGCTCGATGAACAGCCGACTACTAACCCGGCCGCCAGCAAGACCGATTGAGTTGCTCGACGCAAGGCTAACGACAGACGAGTTGCAACCATTCAAGTCACCATTGGCCCGCACCCCATCGAACCCTCCTCGTGGGTCCGACCGGTCCGAATTGAAGTGTGGAATCTTGACTCTCTAGGCGCAAAGGCGCAACCCAAGCGTTATTTTTTGCCCCATCGCACGCGAAACTATCAGAAAACCACGGGAAAAACCCTTGGGCGATGTATCGATTTTTCCCAGGTATTCGTGAACATTTAGTGAACCCGTCCCTTCCCGACACGACCGCGCGTAGAGGCTCGGCGGCTGCCTTGCTGCTGGAAATTTCAGCGAGCGGTCAGCGCAATACAGGTCAGCGGGTCGCCCGCTGAATAGCCTCGGCCCACCCGGAATTGGCCAACCTGAGATCAAATCGGCGACCGACTTGATTGGGCTCACTGTGGCCTCACAACCCCCGCCGGCGCGAATGCGTCCGCTAAAACCTAATCGGCGCAGTTCGAAATGATTGCAGACTTTCCCATGCTTTCGAATCCACGAACAACTGTACAAGCTCGGCGTCAAGGTGGCCGTCCTTGACTTCGAAGCCAAGGATGTCGATTGCCTTTTCGGTGGGGACAGCGCGCTTGTAAGGACGATCACTTGCAGTGAGCGCGTCGAATATGTCCGCAACGCTCATCATCTTCGATTGAAGCGGGATTTGCTCCGACGTCAGCTGATTGGGATAGCCCGTGCCGTTCAGTCGTTCGTGGTGTGCGCCCGCGATTATTGGCACTTTGGCAAAGGTCCTACCCCAGGGAATTCGGGAGAGAAAACGAAATGTGTGCGACACATGCCCACGAATTTCATCGAATTCATTCGACGTGAGTGAGCCTCGCTTTACGCTCAAACTCGTAATTTCATCTTCCGTTAGCCATGCCAGTGATTGGCCCTTCGGGCCTTGATAGGCGTTCTTGCCAATGGCCTGAATTCGACCAAATTCTCCGGATGAGAGCACGGTTGGTTCGTTCGCTTGTTCGACGATCATCCAGGTCTGGTCGAGCTGAGCCAGTTGCTCTGCGAATTCGATCTCGATTTGAGAGATGTCTTCTGGACTTGCCCCGCGTCGCAGCGCGTCGTATTTGCGCGCCCACGCATTGGCTTCGAGCGACTTGGCAATGAAATCGAATCGATTGCGAATTCGATCCAACTCGAAACCGTAGAGTTTCTTGGCCTTGGTCAGAACCCGCTCCTTTACACCGATTTTTCCGAAATCGTGCAATAGCGATGCGTATTCGAGTTCGCGAAGATCCTCGCCTCGCCAGCGAACGGCCGCATAGGAACCCGTTTCGCAACGTTCGACAGCACCCGCCAGCTGAAGCGTAAGCGTCGAAACGCGAC
The DNA here is from genome assembly GCA_003154095.1 of Myxococcales bacterium. Classification (GTDB taxonomy): domain Bacteria; phylum Myxococcota_A; class Polyangia; order Polyangiales; family Polyangiaceae; genus FEN-1139. The sequence continues at coordinate 2,444 of PMCK01000624.1, forward strand.
GCGAATGGCCGCTCGTCGTCGGATCGCGGGATTCGATTGCATCGACCGACGCGCGGACGAATCCGTCGAACAGACCCCGAATTTCGTCATACAGCAAGGCATTCTCGAGGGCAATGCCCGCCTGCGCCGCGACGGCGGTCAGCACCTGCTCACTGCGTTCATCGAACGGTATCACGTGCTCCTCGACGTCCAAGGCGTTGGAAAGTCGCACTGCAGCTTTGCGTTTCTTATTGATTAGCTGCAGCACCCCGAGAACATCCCCTCGATTGTTCGTAAGCGGGGTACAGATCATGCTCTTCGTACGGTAGCCCGTCCGTTCATCGAAAGATCGATCGAAGCCGAAAGTGGCACTTTTTGAGAGCTCATAAACGTCGTCGATCCGAATAGTTTGCCGCTCGAGCGCCACCCACCCTGCCATGCTATTGCGATCCACCGGCATTGTGAATTCACTCCAATCGAACTTTGCCGAGTCATTTTGACTCAGCTTGAAGTGAAGTCTTCGAGCTTCCTTACCCCCTGCGATCCCCTCGACGACGTAGAGACTCCCCGCGTCCGACCCGGTTACGATACGACTCTTCTCGAGAATCAGCCCGAGTAACCGCTCAATGTCTCGCTCGGTCGTCAACGCCCGCGCTATCTCGGCTAGTTCCCCAAATTCGTATTCGGAGCGCGTCAGTGATTCTGCTCGAAATTGCTGCCCGGTCTTGAGGCGCATCCACTCGAATGCCCGATCGATATTTAGTACCAATTCCGAGTCGCTCGGGTAGCGGCCGAGCAGGCCGAACAACCCCTGATTGCGCGGCTCGGCCAATTGCTGCCTCTCGATTTGGCCGAGCAACAGTATGCTGGTGGTTTCGATCCTATCTTCCTCCCGCCAGGGTTTGAACAATTGTGGGGACTCCATCCAAAGGCGCGCTGGCGTAATCAGGACCAGCAAGTTGTCGTGGTGAACCAAAATGATTCCCGGGTGCGTACGATGAACCTCATATTGGAGGCATAAGGCCCTCAGCCTTCCGAATAGCTGGGAAAGCTCTTCCAATGCAGCGGATGCGAGGGGCTGCTCGCCTGACACCGCGAAAAGCGCACTCTCCCGGTTTTCAATTGTATCGGTCGGCATCACTCATTCTTCGAATTTCGGTCGGATTGCTGAGGTGACTCTGGCGCGGCATTCACATTCGCGACGCTCGCTTGTCTTTGATCATGCAGCCGCGCGTCACGTCGGTCATAGGCCAAAACGATCTTCTGAACCAACGGGTGACGCACCACGTCGGCGTGCGTGAATATTTGGAATGCGATTCCCTCGATATCGCCGAGGAGTTCATGGGCTTCTCGTAGTCCGCTCCGCGAGCCCGGCGGCAAATCCGTTTGGGTCACGTCCCCGGTGATGACCGCTTTGGACCCAAAACCTAGACGAGTGAGAAACATTCTCATCTGTTCGGATGTTGCATTTTGTGCTTCATCCAAGATTACGAATGCATCATTGAGAGTCCGACCGCGCATGAATGCAAGCGGCGCAACTTCGATTTGTCCGCGTTGCCTGAGCTGTTCTATTTTTTCGAAATCCAACATGTCATTGAGCGCGTCGTAGAGTGGCCTCAAATACGGGTTGACCTTTTCGGCTAAATCACCCGGCAAAAAGCCCAATCTTTCCCCGGCTTCGACGGCAGGTCGAGTCAAAATGATTCGTTTGACGCGCTTGGTCAACAGGTAGCTCGTGGCGACGGCCATTGCCAAATAGGTCTTACCCGTGCCAGCGGGACCAATGCCGAATGTCATATCGAAGTTGCGAATGGCGTTGACGTACGTTCGCTGTGCCGGTGATTTTGGCACAATTTGGCGACGCTTTTGCGTCACGATGACTTCATCGAGTCGTTCGACTAGCGAAGCGTCGGGATCCTGCTCGATTTCTCGTACGGCGCGTTCCACGTCGCTTTGCTCCAACATATGCCCTCGACCCGCTAGTTCCGTGGCTTGACGCAATAGACGATGGGCTGTTCGCACGCGAGATTCCTCCCCGGACACGAAAATAGTGTGCCCCCTAAGGTTGATATCGGCGCCGCTCGCCCGAGCTATCTCGGCGAGCATCTGTCCACCCGGGCCGGCCAAAGCAAGGATCAGACTTACGTTCTCGACCTCGAGGGTCATCCTGAAGGGCGTCTGACTTGGTTGCAACGCGTTCCTTGTCGCTGGGCTGAATGGGCTTGGCGCGGGCTATCCGGACCGGCACCAGCTTAGCCCTAGGGCCCGAGGGGCGCATCCGGGAGAGATCTATTGCCAANNTGGATGGGCATTGGAGCCTCAGTGGGCATTGTTTCGGCTCTCGTGCCGATTGTCCGCGGAAACTGGGGAGTCGCTCCACAAACCGCTCCGCTCTCGAAGATTCGACCCCGAGTTGAAGTCAAAACTTCGGCTCCGGATCTTTCGAGTCTTGACCTGCTTCACATCGAAATACGCGCTGAACGTGTTGTCGCGCCCATGCCGCCAGGACGGGAGGCGGAATTGACACTGGACCCGGTGCTGCAGCGCACGGCCATGACCCAAATCGGCAAATATCGCATGCCCGAGGCCGGACTTCTGATGATGGACGTCAAGACCGGACGACTCTTGGTGTACGCGAGTGGAGTCTCGGGTAGCGATCCCTATGACGTCAATACGCGAGCAGAGCCCCCTGCAGCCAGTGTATTTAAGGTAATTACCGGGGCGGCGCTCGTCGAACTCGCTGGGCTAAGGTCCACGACCGAGCAGTGCTACCATGGTGGCAAGAGCCGCATTTCCGCAGAAGAGTTGGAGGACAATCCTACTCGCGACAAGTGGTGCACGACGCTCGGTCAGGCCATGGGNNGCTCCCCGGCTGAAAGTGCCGGACAATTCAATTGATTTTGCGCGAACCGCCGCCGGATTCTGGAACACGACTTTGTCGCCACTGGCAGCCGTATGCTTGGGACAAACCGTCGCGTCTCACGGTGTGTCTTTGGAGCCAATGATAGTGGACCGCGTAACCGAGAAGGGTCACCTGGTCTGGCAATTCGATGCCAAGCCCACCGTGCTACGTCGCGCCATAAAGCCAGAAACGGCCAGCGAACTTACGCGAATGATGACGGAAACGGTCGAAAATGGGTCGGCGCGCGGGGCATTCCGAGACCCGAAGGGTGAAGCTTATCTTCCTGGTATTGGCGTCGCGGGCAAGACGGGCACACTTTCGGACAACGAGGCCAATCGACACTACACGTGGTTCGTTGGCTTCGCGCCTGCTGATCAGCCGGAGGTCGCAGTTGCCGCCCTTGTGGTAAATAATCCCACCTGGCAAATCAAAGCCCCCTTGATGGCGAGGAACTTACTGCGCTCCTATTTCGCCAAGGCTGGCCGAAGAGGTGTGACGATGCCGTAGCAGTGTCCGGGCACTATTGCATCCAAGACGGAAATTCTGCTTGGTTCTGGCCCAACTGACTATCGCCGAAAGTGTCGCTCGAGCATCTGACGTAACTGACTGAAATTACAAGACTTACTAAAAATTTACCCCGAAATGCGCACCGCTGTGGATCCGGCATAAACCAAAGTGCCGCTTGAACCGTAATAGGAATGGTAGCAAATCGGATCTAAGTGAACGCATAATCGACTGTCAGGTGCAGTCCCTTGCCCCGACTGCTAGGATAATAGCTGTGC
>PMCK01000191.1 GCA_003154095.1 Myxococcales bacterium
GCAGGTTGGCAACCCAACAAATCGTCACACGTCCCGGCGTTGTACTCGATCAGCGTGTTGGGGTCCGAGCAATACGCGCTGAGTGGCGCACACGATATCGGTGTTCCGGAACTACATTGTCCGCTGGCATCGCAGCTCTCACCGATCGTGCAGACGCTGCCATCGTCGCACGTGGAGCCCTCGTCAAGCTGCGTGTAACTGCAGCCGCCTTGGAGGCACTGACCGGCCGCTTTCCAGCACTGCACGGTCGGGGGTAATTGGCAAACCACGTCGACGCATGATGCGCAGCTCGAAGTTGAGTCCTTGGCATAAGAACTGGATCCGTTGTATCGAAAGTTTTGTAGGTTATCGTCCGTGTCTTGGTCGGGGTAACAGCCGCCAAAGTTGCGTTCGTAACTTTGGTTAACGTTGGCGGTCATTGGCGCCAGCGGCGTTCCCTCGAAATAGGCTGTGCCAGCACTCATTCCCACTCGGTCAACGATGGTGTTCGAGCTGTCCAGCAATGCAATGCCACCGTTATCGTCAACACCACCGGTGTAGGTTAGGTCGGCCGCTACTTTCCCCGAGTATCCGTAGGTTCCCGTATTGGCAAGCAGGAAAAATCCGCCAGGAACCACCGTCGTATTGGCTGGGATCTGGGCAATTTGCGTGGGTGCACCAGCTGAGCCCGGGCTCCGCATGACTTTCCAACCGTCGATCGCTACAGGAGCAATCGATCGATTGTAAAGCACGATGAACTCGTCATTCGCTCCATTGGGGCCGCGTGTTCTGAATTCGCTAATCACCAGCGTATCTGAACCCGTCGCTGTGGATGCCGACGCAGCTGCGGTCAATAGTAGTGAAACGATAGTTGGTGAAGCTGAAAGTACGAAACGCATGTTGCCCTCCTGAGGCGGGGCGGAAACAACAACGGTCGTTTCCGGGGAGCTAACTGAGCTCTCGGCTGGATACGGCACGCGACGCGAAGCGATTAGGTGTCAATGACTTGACGGTTTTCGGCGCTCCAAGATCGCGAGATTTATGCGTAAGAACAGGGACTTAACGTCATTGCACGCAGCCGCACGCCCGCTGACCGTTTGGCAGACTTGCGCCAACGTCGTATGCAGCATCATTAATCCAGTAGAGACCCGTAGGGATGTCTACTCCGCCAGTGGTCACGTAGTACATGCAACCGACTCCAAACTGGGGGTCGCTCTGGCTCTGCACGGTCCCGGTTTTTCCTAGGAGCGTAAGGATCGACTGGCAATCCGCGCTCCCGTTTTGAGCACTAGGACCGACGTATGTTGCGGCATTGGGCGACGCGCCGCGCGTGCCGCAAGTCGTCGTGCAATTGTCGCCCAAATTACCAAGGTACCAACAGATACCTTTATATGGGATTCCACCGGCACCGGTGCACGAAATGGTGGATGTGGTGCCACCAGTAGCCGAAGCACCACCGGTTGCTTTGGAGCCTCCAGTGGGCAGCGCGCCTCCTGTCGCTTTGGAGCCTCCGGTGGGTGGCGCACCTCCCGTCGCTCTGGAGCCTCCGGTGGGCGGCGCACCGCCGGTGGTTCTAGTTCCTCCGGTGGCCGACGCACCGCCTGTGGTCCTAGTTCCCCCCGTCGCCGATGTCCCCGCGGTTGGGTTGCTTCCGCCCGTGGTCGAACTACCACCAGAGGCCACGGACCCCCCTGTTGCAGGTGTACCGCCGCTGACTGGGGAACCGCCTGTGGCGTTCAATCCGCCGGTCGGCGAAACTCCGCCGGTCGACGAAACTCCGCCGTAAGCTCCCGTTCCGCCGGTCGATTTCGTCCCGCCCACCGCAGTGTAGCCGCCGGCCACCGAAGCCCCGCCCTTTCCCCCGGAACCCCCCTTTGGCTGGTTTCCGCCAATACTGCTGCTGCTTCCCCCGATGCCAGTGAATGTACTCCCGGCAGAACCCCCCGCACCATCGCTGGACTGGATGTCATAGTCACCGAACACAAATTGGCAGGCGCAAGTCAGGCCCACAGCAGCCAAAAGCGAAATGGCCGGCAGTTGAACACGCTTATTGCGAAACGACATCAGAAGTCACCTCGAACCCGCAGACTCCCGGGCGCGTCGCAATTATTGGGTAAATGCCCCAACAAGTCCAATGGCAGCGACTTTACCCGATAGAATCTGTCCGACCGGACCGATATACTCTGTGTGAATCTTGATATTTGCGCCACACACATTTGAGCTATGAGCCCTCGTCATTAGCAAGTACCCTGAGATTACCACGCTCCCGCAAGTAAATTTGAAGTTCTTGTTTTATACAGCGCGTCGTCGCCCCCGGCAAGCCAGGACCCGTACGGTTCCGCCCCTAGGCACGGCCTTGTGCTGGCTATCTCGCGACTCCGGAGTTTTTCGTGTGCAACTGGCGTGGCGGCGATTTGAATGGGCAACCCGAATGATCAGTTTTAGCGTGTGACTGTCGCTCCAATATACGTCACGCTTCTCGCAACCAACGAGATGGGGCTAAGACCGTCAAGAAGCCCAATGACTTTCTGTGCGTTGCAAATGCACAGTGCCAAGTGCAGAATGTCCCAAACCGAGGCTGCCATGCGATTCATAAAACCTTTATTTTTCGGCCTAATTCTATTTGCCGCCGCCTGCTCAAGTAACGATAACGTAACGACGGGCAGCGCGAATATCGAAATTGGAGGCAGCACTGCGACAGGCGGATTAAAATCGACTGCGGGTGCTGGTAACTCGGCCGGAGGCAGCAACAACGTTGGGGGGTCAAGGACCGCGGGTGGTACTTCTAGCGCGGCCGGCGCTTCCAATATAGCCGGCACAACGGCCTTAGGCGGCGCAACACAAGCTGGAGGGGCTTCGACGG
>PMCK01000563.1:0-7976 GCA_003154095.1 Myxococcales bacterium
GGGCAGGGCAATTTTCACAAAGCTTCACGATTCGGTAGGGTGACTTGGGCCGGATCGGGCCCAGGCGCGGCTCGGCCCTCGGTTAGTGCGGCGCCACCGTGACAGCAGGCTAGTCCCGGCCGTCAGAATCTTGAAATTTCGAGTGAAAATATAAGGGGGCACCGTCGCCGTCAATTGAGGTACATATTCGTCTTGTAGGTCTAGGATTGGAGACCAGCAGTGTCCCACACCGAGATTTCGGGTTACCCCCAGCAGATTATTCGTGACCGCTACCGCCTCGAAAGAATGGTCGGTCGCGGAGCGCAGGCCACCGTATGGGTGGCGCGCGATCTTCGTGTCGGCGATTGTGTTGCCGTAAAACTGCTGACACTTCCGCTATTGAGTGATTCCGAGGCAAGGCAGCGTTTTCAACGCGAAGGCGAAACGTCAACACGGCTTCGGTCGAAGTTCGTAGTCCGCCTGTTCGATTACGGTGATACGACTGACGGAGTGCCATTTCTGGTGATGGAGCTCCTGCACGGGCTGACTTTGGAAGCCTACGCACGCCGCGTGGGGCGTATGCCGATGCGTCACGCCGTTCGCTTTGGAGTGCAGATTACTCGGGGAATCGCCCATGCCCACCGCAGAGGCATCATTCATCGCAACCTCAGGCCAGCCAATATTTTCCTGCATAGCGAGTCTTCGGCAAGTCCGGACGAGGTAACGCTCAAGATTTTGGACTTTGGCGTAGCCAAGATTCAAGACACCGCCGGTGATTCGGTGCCTCCCGTAGCTTCCAGCCGCGGCAATGTTTCAGGTACACCGCTTTTCACGTCTCCCGAGCAGTTGCAAGGTACTCGCACTGCAGACCATCGCGCAGACCTTTATGCGATTGGCATGGTAGTTTTCACGTTGCTAACCGGCAAACCCGCGTTCGAATCGGAAAATGGCTTAGACCTGGTATCCGCGATACTCACGCAACCTTTGGCCAAAATAACCAGCTTTGTCCCAGAATTGCCGCCGGCGCTCGATGCCTGGTTTCAGCGGGCATGTGCAAGAAACCCCGATGATCGATTTGCCCGCGCCAATGATCTGGCAATGGGTTTGCACCAGGCTGCGGGTTTCGAAGGTCCCCTCGATATTCACCTCGAACCGGGCCACGCTCCCGTGGTGCCGGAAGCCGTGGTACTCGACCTGGAAGCGAACAGCGAAATCCCAACGCAGCGCTGGATTCCGCCGGCGGAAGATTGATATTTAGTGAATCCCGTAGCGCTGCCGAATCACGGCTTCGTTCTCGGCGCACTTTCGCGTCAATACGCGGGTCTTTCCCAGGAGCCGTTGCGCGTTTTGCGCCAGCGTTGCGGACTGTAGCATTGACTCTGCCGATGCATCGGGCACGGCTGAATCTTCTGCGAGCGACGCCATTTTCTGGCGCGCGAGATCAATCATGTCGACCGCTTTCAAATGCTCGTCATAGGCCTTTTGGCACGCCTCTTTCAGCTGGCAGACATCAGGACTACGGCACGTTAATGTCCCGAGGCGCGCCAGCCACAGGTGTTTGTCGTGGTTGGAAGACAGCCGCATCATCTCCACGGCCCTCGTAATCTGAGCGGTCGTGCCAAGAGCCTCCGCTGTTTCCGAGTGACGGCACGACAAGAAAATCAGAAAACTGCAAATGACGGCCAGTTTGCCAATCACGATCTAGTCGAACGTCCGTGGTGGCGCGCCCAACTGAATCCGCTCGCCGATATATGAGCCGACCAGGGTGAACAGCACGCCCACGGCAGCCAGCAATACGTACATGAAAGAAGGCATCGTCTTGACAGTTTGCGAGCGAGCGAGCCAGATTGCAGTGGGCAGGGCAACGAGAAACGCGGACACGACAGGCTCGATGAATGTGCGACCTGGGGACACAAGACCAACCAAAATACCGCCCGCGCACCACACGGGTATGGCCACGACCATGCCGGCGGAGCCCTCGAAATCGAAAGCGGGCAGGACCATCGGAATTCCAAATACGATGGCAGCCGTCAACACCCCCATGATGCCGAGCGAGACAACGAACCAGAGCGGACTGAAGCCTTCTTGCTGGTAGCGACGGTCGATCTCCTCCTGGCGACTTAGGGTTCGCTTTCCTAGGTTTTCGATTTTCGCCCCGCACGAAACGCATCGGTCGTTAACGAGCGGTAGCGTGTTACGAAAACCACAAGATGGGCAGACGATGGTCTTAGCTGATGCCATAGATTCCCTCGGGGCAAGTCCCTAGAGTAGCAAAGATGGTCTACGGACGGGAACACCCCCTCCGTTACTTATTCCGATGCCAATTTTCCAGGAACCTGGGCGTTCGACGCTTGTCAGAGTACATTGTTGCCATGCCGCCCATTGAGTCAAATCAGCAAGATAGCGGCAAGACCGGCTTGGCCGATAGTCCGGACCCGGAACTTGAACAGTTACCGGCGCCCAGGCATCCCTGGCGCAGGACGACTATTCTGAGTCTACTGCTTTGTTTTGCTGCGAGCCTGACCCTCCTATTGGGCCTTCGTGGAGAACTGGCCTACTCATTTCGATCCGGACCGCCTCAATCCGTTGGCGCATTGGCGACCCTGGCCCCCAACCTGAATATCTCGAATCGCTGGGTCCAAGCGGAAGGGGACTTGGAGGAGCATGGCGGAATTCGATACGAGCGTCCGTTCGAATCCGACACGTTTCGTCTTGTCCCCGTGCAAGGCAATCCAAAAATGTGGGTCCAAATACGCATCCCGTCCGGTTTTGAAGACGAACACTTCGTTCCGCCCAATTCTTTCGTCGGCCGGTTGTCCCCAGTCAGATCTCTCGGTTTGCGCTATTCGGCAATTCCGGACGCAGTGCAGGATGCTGGCTGGCCACAAGGCCAATTGCCCTCGGATGCCTGGGTCCTGATCGATGGTGAGTCTCCCAATGCGATTCGCTGGGTGTTGGCGCTTTCAGTCGTTCTCTTAGGATTCGCTGGTTTTAGCCTTTGGGCGACAACAGCTGCGCTGCGTCCGGCGCGCTCGAATTAACGCCGACTCGGTGTTGGAGTTCCGGCACGGAAAAGTCTCTGGTGCTATGACCGGCCCCGAGATGGCAATTACATATCGTGACGCCGGCGTTGATATCGACTCGGGCGACGCCTTGGTGGAGCGGATCAAGCCGATTGCCAAGAGAACGAGAATCCCGGAGGTAGTCTCGGACATTGGGGGGTTTGCCGGCCTTTGCAGCCTACCGGCCGATATTGAGGATCCACTCCTTGTCAGCGGCACTGACGGAGTGGGAACCAAATTGAAGGTGGCTTTTGCCACCGGGCGCCATTCGACAATCGGACAAGATCTGGTTGCAATGTGCGTCAACGACATCATTACCTGCGGTGCGCGTCCGCTGTTCTTCCTCGACTACTTTGCGAGCGGTCAACTGGACGTCGACGTTGCGGAGCAAGTGATTTCGGGAATCGCCGACGGTTGCATTCTTGCGGAGTGCGCGCTCCTCGGTGGGGAAACGGCCGAGTTACCCGGAATGTACACGGACGGCGAATATGACTTGGCGGGCTTTGCCGTTGGCATCGTATCCCGGAAGTCAATCCTTGGGCCTGACCGAGTGCGACCGGGGGACAAGCTCCTCGGAGTCGCGTCCACCGGTTTGCATTCCAACGGCTACAGCCTTGCCCGGCGCGTAATCGAGCAAGAACTGAAACTCGATTGGGGCGCTCGATTGGGGAACTCGAATTCAACCACGGCTGACGTACTTTTGATGCCGACTCGAATCTACGCACGCGCCGCCAAACAGTTGAAGGCAGCCATCGGCACGGACCTGCACGCGATGTCGCATATTACAGGCGGCGGTGTGCCAGGCAATTTGCCTCGTGTGTTGCCCAAAGGCACCAAGGCCCAAGTTCACATGCCTCCGATGCCGGAAGTATTCCGACTCATCGCTGAGGGCGGGCCCGTCGACGTTGCCGAAATGCACCGCACCTTCAATTTGGGGGTCGGTCTAGTTATTGCGCTCGCGCCCACTGCGGTCGGTGCCGCCACGCAGGCGCTGGTTGGTGCCGGCGAAGACGTCTTCGAATTGGGCGAGATTCTCGCCGATTCGGTCAATAGCGAACCCCATGTAGAATTTGTCTGAGGCATCGTGGCGATACTCGAACTAGGCGTCCTTGCCTCAGGAACAGGTAGCAATCTGCAGGCAATCCTCGATGCAATTGCGGCGGGTACGCTCGACGCCCAAGTACGCATCGTGGTCAGCAACGTGCGCGAGGCTCCTGCACTGCAGCGAGCGGCAAAGGCAGGCATTGCTACGGCCGTGATTCCGCATGCGCAGTTCCCAAACCGAAGCGAATTCGATGCGGCTATCGCTCAGGCCCTCGATCTGGCTGGGGCAAAATGGGTAGTCTTAGCCGGCTTCATGCGCGTGCTTACGCCCGAGTTTCTAAAGAAATTTCAACGTCGCGTCATCAATATTCACCCAGCCTTATTGCCGGCTTTTCCGGGCGTTCATGCCCAGAAGCAGGCATTCGAGCACGGTGTGAAGCTGGCAGGTTGTACCGTCCATTTTGTCGACGAAGGTGTCGACAGCGGTCCCATAATTGCTCAGTGTGCCGTACCCGTACTGGATGACGATAGCGCGGATTCACTGGCGAAGCGGATTCTCGAACAGGAGCATTTGCTGTTCGTCGATGTCCTTCGTTGGTTGGCGGCGGATCGGATTCGCTGGGTCGAGGGATTGTCTGGCGAAAGACCCAAGATCGCGATTGTGCCGGCATGACCACGCGCTACTATGACGCGATCATTCTTGGTCGCTCGCTCGGCGTTTTATCGGCGGCTGCGCTCTTGGCTCGTCGTGACTTTCGAGTGCTCGTCCTCGGGCAAGAAGGGCGACCCTGCGACTACAAATTCGATCGCTTTCGATTTCGGCGACGCGCATTCACATGGCTCGCAGGTGCATCACCACCGTGGTTGCGGTTGCTGCGCGAACTCGCACAAAGCCCGCGCTTTCGACGGCATTTGATACCGCTCGATCCGATGTTCTCGGCCTTACTTTCGCAACGGCGACTGGAGTTGCCACCCGATGTCGAGCTATTTTACAAGGAGATTGAGCGCGAGTTTCCCGAGGTTCGGCAGGTAGTCGATGAGCTCTACGCATCGTTCGCTGGCGTCAATGCGGCAGCCGATGAAGCTTTCGAGCGTGAAGCCGTGTGGCCGCCGGGCAACTTTTGGGAACGATTTCAAACCGGGCGTGCGGCGTCGAAGTTGCCTCTGGTCGGTGCACAAGAGGGGCTCGATGTCTTGGCCAGATTTCCCGCTGGACACCCGTTTCGCAACCTGGTGACGCTCCCCGCGGAATTCGCGTCACACTTGGCCTCGCCTAGTTCGGGCCTGCCGCCGTTTGCTCTGGCCCGATTGCACGGGGCCTGGGCCCGAGGCATTCACGCAATCGAACGCGGCGAGGATGAGCTCACTGCATTTTTGGTCGAAAGAATTGAAGCGCACAGTGGCCTTTGCCGCCTCAATTCACGAGCCTCCAGCCTGGTTGTAGAACGAGGAACTATTACGGGTGTGGTCGAGGAAGGTGAGGAACATCCGACGGGAACGGCGAACGTAATATCCGACCTCACTGGAGAAGCTATCGCTGAGCTTGCAGGTGGGCAGGGGATTACCGAGAGCGCGCAAAAACAATGGCCCAGACTGGTTCCAACCGCCGGCCGATTCGTCATGTCCCTGCTGGTGAACCCACTAGCGCTACCTGAGCCACTGTCGGAAGAATCTTTTCTAGTCTCCGCTCGAACCAATCGCATCGATCCTCGACGCCCCGACGTTCACCTACAGCGATTTGATAGCAATAGATTCGACCCAACTTCGACGCCCGACTCAGCCCTTTCCCTGCTCGTTGCGGAAATATTGATTCCGCGCCGCGGCATACTGACTTTGTACGAAGCGCGAGAGGCGGTGCTTACGACGTTGCGCGATCACTTGCCGTTCCTAGACAACCATCTGGTCGCGATTGATTCGCCCTATGATGGCTTGCCGCTTTGGGATTACTCGTCGGGGACACGAGTCGAAATTGACCGTGTGCATTGCAAGGAGACTGCACCGGGCGGGGAGCCAATGGAACCGATCTGGATGCCGCAGCCAGCCGGTTTTCTCGGTCTTGGCGGCGAGCCTTTGCGCGGCCCCATCGCGGGTACGTTTCTAGCCGGCAAAACCGTGCTTCCTGCGCTTGGACAAGAGGGTGAACTGCTTGCGGGCACGAGCGTGGCGCGGCTAATTACTCACAGGCATGGAAGTCGGCAAAGAATGCGACGCCAGATGTGGTCCAAAATCGAAACCGACTAGGAGGGCGACTTTCTGGTACACTCATATTAATGTCCCGTATCGTCTCTTCTGTTGCGAATTGGCTGACGCGGGTATTTGTGTTGCTTACTATCCCCATTGGCGCGGCGGCAGCGGATCGTTTGCAGAGCGGCGTCATTGATGGCTCTCAATCGACATCGACCTCGGAAAGTACCGATGCTGGTGGCGAGTCCGCTACCGATCGGCCATTACCGGTAATTGGCATAGCTGCGGGCGAAAACACCGAGCAAGGTCTAGCTTTGGCTTGGGCACTCCGACAGGCTCTGGATTCGAGCATCGAGTGGAAAAGTGCGACTGTGGAATACTCGTTCGATACGCTAGTCTCGGGTAGTGGATGCCCGCAGTTGCCCGATTCGGACTGTCTTGCAAAGATTGCGAAGAAAACCAACCTGACTCGATTTATATGGGGGAGACTTAGTGTTGCCAAGGGTCACATCAAGGCTCATTTGGGCCTATACGAGAGTGAGTCCGCAAATCTGAACGCTCAACTCGAGTACAGTGCCAAGTTTACCGATACGTTCGATGAAGACCTCTTGCGGTTAGCCAGTGTCGCACTTGGCCAGATGCTGGGCCCCCTGCATTTCCCAGTGATCGTTCACTCGCGGGAGCGAACGGGCGAACTATTGGTAGACGACGTGTCGGTTGGAAGACTAAGCGATGGAATTGCCAAAGTGTCGGCTACGGCGGGTGACCACAGCATTCGATTGGTGCTGCCCGACGCAACCACGATTGCGCGTTCGTTTCACATTCGCGTTGACCACCCCACCCAATTGAGGCTCGATTTCATCGATGTTCCGGAGGGCTGACACCGTGACTATTGAAATACTGCGGCGTCGTTTCAGGGTAATCTAGAAGTGTAGACGATGCGTATCATCGCTGGTCAGCTCAAGGGTCGTAGCCTCAAAGCGCCTCGCGGCAACAGTACGCGCCCGACGGCCGATCGCGTTAGGGAAGCCATTTTTTCGATATTGGGGTCAACCGAAGACCTCAATGTGCTCGACCTTTACGCAGGCACGGGTGCCCTTGGAATAGAGGCTCTCTCGCGTGGTGCGAATCAAGCCGTGTTCGTAGAGGCTTCTGCTTCGGCCTTGCAGTGCATTCGGGCCAATTTGTCGGAATTGTCGCTCGAGAGCCAAGCGCACGTGGTGCCCAAGGTTGTCGAGCGAGCCAAACGCGAAATCACCAAGTGGGCGCCCTACAACCTCGCGTTCTGCGATCCCCCATGGTCAAAAATCGTCGATACTTGCAGGATTCTTCGCGACATAAAAGTGGACGATCTTTTGGTTCCTGGCGGGCGCTTGGTGTTTGAGCACCCCGCTAAGACCGAGGTGGTGGTCGGTAACTGGGGGAACTTGTGGGTCGTCCAAGTTCGGTCCTGGGGCGATTCTGCAGTCACTATTCTCGAAAAGACTGCCGCGGCCCCAATGCCTGAACATCCGACCATGGACGACAGGTTATCGTAGGGCTCGCGCTACGAGAGGGCTCCGACTATATTCGGCTCCCTCAGTCCGCGCCAGAGCGGACAGAATCCGGGACATCAATGTCGAGCGACTTACCTTCCAAAACTCCGAGCGGTGGAAGCGGATCTTACGTCCGTGCTGCGGTCATCATGCTTTTTATAGCGGGGGCGTT
>PMCK01000563.1:8035-16636 GCA_003154095.1 Myxococcales bacterium
CGGCGAGTGCAAGGGAGAGGTCAGCCACGAACTGCGCACGTATCTCTCCGGACGCGCTTCGCAAGGCCGTAAATGTTACGAGCGGGCCCTCCTGCAAAATGCAACGTTGAAAGGACATTTGAAGGTTCAGGTCCGTCTCAATCCGCAAGGTCAACTTTGCAACGCGGCAATTGCAGCGGACGAATTGCAGGATCCGGGGCTATCCATGTGTATCTTGCAGCTGTTCCGAAACTCGGTTTATCCTGCACCGGCGGGCGGTTGTGTTGACGTAGCTGTGCCCATGTCGTTCGTGCCGCAACACTAGTCCGCATGAGCAAATCCTCTGGTGTGAAGGTTCAAGCCGGACCATCCGACGAACTTCTGACGCCGCGAGCGTAGTGTGAATGGCGGCGTTTGCCCGAATGCCGCACTCGGCGAACTCGGTTGAAGTGCAGAGACGCACATTGTCATGACTATCGAACACCAGCACGGCGTGCTTCTTCGGATCGCGTACAACGGAGCATTCTTCCACGGGATGGCGCGGCAGCAACATTTGAGGACCATTGCCGGAGAGCTCAACGGTGCGATTGCCGCAATAGACGCCCACGCGTCCCTGGTTAGACAGGTAAGTCGCACCGACGCAGGTGTTCANNACAAGTGCCTCGACCGTGCCCGTCGGCTTCGACCCGAGGGATTTCGTCGTATCGAAGACCTACCGCTATCGAATCCTTCAAAGCCAGGTTAGGGACCCATTTCTGGATCGACGAGCGTGGCGCTTAGGTGAGAGGTTGAACCACGCAGCAATGAAAGCCGAGGCTTCGGAACTAGTAGGGCGTCACGACTTTGCAGCCTTTCGTAGCGTTGGCGACAAACGTATCGACACTTGGCGATGTCTCACTCGAATTTCCTTGGACGAGGATCCCAGCGATAACCGCGTAATTTGGTGGACATTTGAGGGGCAAAGTTTCCTGATGCACATGATTCGAATTATCGTTGGCACTTTGGTTGACGTTGGAAGAGGCAAAACTGCACCGGGTGTTTGCGCGCGTGCTTTAACCAGTTGTCGCCGACGTGACCTAGGTGTGACGGCCCCTGCTATAGGGCTCTATTTGCAACGAGTGGAGCTGAAGGAAGAGGGCGCGGACCGTTGGCCGCGAGTTGACGATTCATCATCGGTAACGTAGCTTCTGCAACTACGCACCATGGGTTCGGTACGCGTTTGGAGTCCGGATGGAGTCTTCAGCCGAAATCGAGTTGGCACCTACGAACGTCCAGCGGTGTAGTCGGGAGCTTGTCAGATGACACTCAAAGAGCGCATCGCCGATCAAGGACGCAAGGTCCTGAACAATCCACTCGTTCTCAAGTGGACCACCGATGATCGCGTCAAGAAAGCTGCTGAAGGCGTACTTGACATACGCGGTCGCGCCCACGAAGCCTGGAAGATCTTGATCAACGGACACAGTCTGCCGGCGATCGATCCCGCGCTTGACGAGTCGATTGGGCAAACCGAGGAACAATTTACTCGCTCGCGCAACGCAGAGAGGCATTCAGGCAAATCCAACGGCAAGGGGCTCGCGCCGGCCACCGACACACAGGGCTCCGATGACATGGATGAGTCATTGAAGGAGCGCGGGACCATCGCGTCGCTGGGTGGCCGTGACGTGCTGCAGAAGTGTTACCAATTCAAGGCCGCCGACAACGCGAGAAAAATGGGAATCTATCCCTATTTCCGGCCATTGGACTTTAACGATGGTCCGGAAGCTCAAATAGACGGTAAACGCGTGACGATGTTCGGGTCAAACAATTACCTTGGCCTAACCACGCATCCGCGCGTTCGCGAGGCGGCGCGAGCGGCTATTGATCGTTTTGGCACCAGTATGACTGGCTCACGCCTCGTCAACGGTTCGATGAAGCTTCACGAAGAATTCGAGAGCAAATTGGCGGCTTGGTTTGGCAAGGAATCGGCCATCGTGTTTACGACGGGCTATCAAGTGAATCTCGCCGTTTGCTCGGCACTGCTTAGTAATCGTAAGTGCGTGGCGGTTGTCGACCGAAATATCCATGCATCGCTCTACGACGGAGTTCGCCTAGGTCAAGCTGCAGGCGCTCGGTTGGTCCGCTATCGGCACAATGATCCGGAATCGCTCGAGCGAGCGCTCGAAAAGCTGGATGCCGACGAGGGTGCGTTGGTAATTACGGATGGGGTATTTAGCGCCGAAGGCGAAATCGCGAAGCTAGATCAAATTGTCCCAATCGTGAAGAAATATGGGGCGCGTTTGCTTGTAGATGAAGCGCATGCATTGGGTGTCGTCGGCCCTTCGGGCAAGGGTACGCCCTACCTATTCGGCGTTGCCGACGAAATTGACCTGATTGGCGGAACATTTTCCAAGTCCTTGGCAAGTATTGGAGGATGGCTGATCGGCGAGAGAAAGACGCTCGATTACATCAGGCATTTCTCGCCGTCCTTCATGTTTGCGGCCAGTGCGGCGCCGCCGTGTGTGGCTGCGGCGATGGCCGCGTTCGATGTAATGCAGGAAGAACCCTGGCGAATCGACAAGCTTCGCGAGAATTTCACCTACATGCGAGATGAACTACGCAAAATGGGCTTTGAATTGGGGCACACCGAGACAGCAGTTATCCCAATATTCATCCGCCAAGACTTGCGTACGATGATGATGTGGCGCGATTTGCTCGAGGACTACGGGATTTACACCAATCCGTTCATAACCCCCGGCGTACCTCCCAAAAGCGCTATGCTCAGAACGAGTTACATGGCCACGCATGAACGAGTTCACCTGGACCGAGCCCTCGAAGCATTCTACAAGGTCGGCAAGAAGTTTAGCGTGATCTAAGTACCTGTATCGAAGATTTTTCCGCGTTAGCTAATTCAAGGACCCAAAAATGTTAGCTGAGATTCGAAAGACTCCCATCGGTGGCCCCCTCAAGGATTTCTTGAATGTCGTCGAATACATATACCGAGATGATCCAAACTACATTAGGCCACTTGATTTCGAACTCAAGCAGCGTCTAAGTCCTAAGCACCCGTTCTTCGACCATGCAGAGGGAGTAGTCATAACCGCGCATCGCAACGGGTTCTGTGTTGGACGCTGCACCGCCCAAATCGATAGGGAACACCTAGCGCGCTACCGCGATGACGTCGGTTTTTTTGGACTCATCGATACTATCGAAGACGAGTCGGTGGCAAAGGGACTATTGGACACTGCGGCAGAATGGTTGAGCGAACGTGGTATGAAGCGAATGCGCGGGCCACTTTCGCTCAGTATCAATGATGAGATCGGCTGCCTTATCGAGGGTTTTGATACCCCCCCGATGGTGATGATGCCGCATCACAGGCCCTATCAAGGGCCGCTAATCGAGGCCGCAGGGCTCCCCAAGCTCAAGGATTTATACGCCTGGCGATATGTGATTGGTGATATTCCGCCGCGAGCCCGCCGCGCACACGATGAAATTGAAGCAATGCCCGAGATTAAAGCGCGCACGTGCCGTGTGAAGGAACTGGCAGCTGAGGTTCGAACGATTGTTGACGTGTTCAACGATGCTTGGAGCGAAAACTGGGGATTTGTACCCTACACCGAGCGTGAACTGAGAGCCTTGGCTGACATGCTAAAGCTGATAATCCGGCCAGAATTGAGTCTGATTGTAAACATTGCCGACGAGCCCGCTGCAGTCGCAGTGGCCCTGCCCAACATCAACGAGGCTCTCGTCGGTTTACATGGAAAACTGTCCCCGGTGAACATTGCCAAGTTGCTCTGGCGGTTCAAGGTTCGCGGTCCGCGAACGGCCCGCCTGGCGATTCTAGGGATTCGGAAGAAATACCGAAACGTCAAGAAATACGCTGGCCTTTCGACGTTCATGTACGCAAAGATGAATCATGCTGGGCAGCGTTGCGGCATTGATTGGGGCGAACTTTCTTGGACGCTCGAAGACAACGCGCCCGTCAATGTTGGAATCAAGTTCATGGGCGGCAAAGTCTACAAGAAATACCGCCTATTCGAGCGGGCGCTCTAGCCGCGGCGTTTCCGGGCTGCGCATACTGAGGCGAGGGCGGCTCGCGCCTTGTTTCTCGTTTCCTTGGCTTCCAGTTGAGGCACGCTGTCTGCAACGATTCCGGCGCCCGCTGTCACCTCGAATCGACCATTTTGCATGACAACGGTACGAATCCCGATCGCAAAATCGAGTTCGAGCCCCTCTGTCACGTAGCCCACCGCTCCGCCGTAGACACCCCGCGGGCGCCGCTCCATTTCGCGAATGATCTGCATGGCTCGCACTTTTGGAGCGCCACTCAAGGTTCCGGCGGGAAACGTGGCGGATAGTACATCCCATGCGCCGGGCCCCGCGTCGACTTCCCCAGTTACTTCGCTGACGATGTGCATGACGTGGCTATAGCGCTCGACTTGCATTTGCATCGGGAGGCGAATCGTTCCTGGTCGTGCGACGCGGCCGATGTCGTTGCGGGCGAGGTCGATCAGCATTACGTGTTCCGCCCGCTCCTTTGGATCGGACAGCATCTCATCGGCCAGTTTGGCGTCTTCCTCGGGTGAATGTCCCCTGCGCCGCGTTCCGGCAATTGGACGCAAAGTAACCGTGTGCCCTTCGACACGAACCAACGTTTCAGGGCTGGCTCCCGCAATCGCAACTCGGGGCGCACCTTGTGTCTCGGGGAATTCCAGCAAATACATGTAGGGAGCGGGCGACAAAACGCAAAGCGCTCGATAGACGTCGAATGGATCTGCGGCCCCGACCGGAACCGAAAACGTTCGCGCATAGACGACTTGAAATGCGTCGCCGGCTCGGATGTACTCTTTGATGCGGTCTACCCCGCGTTCATAATCCTTATCCAGAATGTCGACCTCGACATCGTCAGGCCACTCACTGGGATCGGGTGGCGTCATGGGCAAGAGCGGCGCTAGCGTGCGAAGATCGTTTTCGGCGCGCAAGACCTCCGATTCATCGTGGGCAGCTATCGTCGCCGTATGTGAGAGGTTATCGAAAACGATGACGGTCGAACCTCCCACGAGGCGAGCAATCGGCCGACCATCATCCAATTCTGGCCAACTTTCGACCTTCGTTGCCGTGTGGACTACGTCGTACGCAACGACTCCGACATAGGCTTCGGCCAGGCGCTCCGCGACTTCGTCGCAAACTACTCCACCGGTGGGAATTCGCTCGCTTAGCGCCTTGAACGGGTCAACACCCGAAGCCGCGCTGATTATTACCTGCTTATTGGGACGGTATCCGAGCACCGAGTAACGTCCCCAGCGTTCCCCCGGGATCACACTTTCCAGCAAGAATGATCCCGTTTCTGATCGTTCTCTCAGCGAAGCGTACGCGGAAACCGGGGTAATTCCGTCAACGACCAATGTCCTTTTATAAACGCTCGCCATGCGCTGGGGCTGAGCTTATCGTGTTCCCTGCCCGATTCACCTGCTTTCAGTCCGCCGAGGGTAAACTTGCTGTCTTTGACCCAAAAACCAATGGCTCTATCGTCAATTCGCGCCCAATTAATTCTGGCAATTCTGGCCTCGACCGCGTCGTGTCGTGGCCCTAAAAACCTCACGTTGCACGATACTGAGGGCCGTGAGTTTTCTGCCCGACTGCAGGATTCTTCGGTTACGAGCCTCACTTTGTCCACCGCCGCTCGGGAAGCGAATCGATTTGAAATTCGCCGAACGAGTCATCTCGTCGCGGTTTGCCCGACCTCGAAGACCTCAACCCCGGTTGCTCCGACACATTGTCGTGCCCTCACCTGCGAAACAGACATTCAGTGTCCACCGGCCCACGGTCTCAAGCGGGGAACCTGTGTGAATGGACTTTGTATCGAGCCCTCCCAGATTCTATTGGCCGACGACGCGATCATGCTTTGTCTGTCCGGCACTGGGGCTGACTATTCATCGCCCTTGCAGGTCGAACGCTTTGCTCTCGGTCTAAACTGCGGGCAGCCCTGCAAAGTGCCAACGACCTGCAGGCAGCCTTAGTCGCCGCACTAGTAGCGCGATTCCACTGAAGTGATTGTCCTTTGGACCCGGCCGCTAAGCGGCTAATCGCGCTACTATCCTAATTTCCTTGGGCATTGGTCCTTCAACCACTCCTCAGCGTCGTCGCCCAAACCCAAAATCGCTTCGCGATTTTCTAGTACATCGCTTCAGTAGAATCGATGTACTAGCTTGCACCAGGTTTATTGGCTAACCTCTGGCTCGATTTATGGTCGTGATGCCTTCGATGTTGCCGAGTGTCGCAATTGCGGCGTTCGCGGAAAAACTCATCGAAGGACGTCGCGCAATCATTTTTGGCTCAGCCACGCACACACTTTGGGAAAAAGCCCTGGAGCGAGGAGCCCGGCTAGTCCACGTTTGCGACCCAGATCCGGTAAGACTCTCGGAGGCCGCGGCACGCAATACTTCGCCGCTGGTGTCGTTCGCACCATTGTCCAATCANNCGCTCGAGGACCCGACTTCCACAATCCGCCTGCTTCGTCGTGCGCTCTCGCCCCGCGGCCTCTGCTTCATCACCGCGCCGAACCCCGATGTCAGGGAACCACTGCTCCCCGATCTAAGCACCGTCAGGCATTCGCTCGATTACTACACGCTGTACGACGTCGTACGCAGTGAATTCCCCGTTGTTCGCATGCTGGGCCAAATGCCGTTCGTTGGGTACAGCATGGCGGAACTGGCGCCGCTCGATAATCCCGAACCGACTTTGGACGCTGGCTTCGTCCCCGGCGGCACTGAAGAACCCGAATGGTTCGTGGCTGCGGCCAGTGCACATCCCTTCGAGATCGAAGCCTTCACTGTAATTCAGATCCCAGTCTCGGATGTACTGAATCACAGTTCCGGGCGCCAGATGCGCGAACAGCTGCGGGCCTCGCGCAACGCGGAACGCAGCGCAGTCGAACGGTTGGCGCGCCTCGAGGCCCAACAGTTAGAAGTTCAACTTCGGGCTGCCGAAGTGCGCAATCAGGCCGAGTTATCCGGACAAATAGCTCAACTGAAACAGGAACTCAGCCGTAAAGAAAATTGGATTACCTCCCTCGAGGCACGCGCTGCTGCCGCTGACGCACGCTCGGACGATGCAGAGCATCAACTGGAAGAAGCACAGCAGCAAATGGCTCGCGCCACGCAAGCTGAAGAGCGCCTTAGGCAGTTGGAAAAGAAGCTGAATGACGCCGCGCAAGCTGAGCAGCAGCTTGCGCAGTTGGAAAAACAATTGAATGAAACCTCGCAGCAGGTAAGCACTGCCGATCAACTTGCAGCAGAAACGCAGGCAGACCTGGTGCGACTCGAGTCACAACTACGCGAACGGGGCGAGCGCCTGCGTGAGCTAGAAGCCGAGCTAAAATCGGCGCAACGTGCAGGTGAGCAGCTGCTCAGGGATCTCGAGGCGACCCGGGTTGGTCAAGATCAGCCGTTTGGGCTGCAAACATGGTCAGCAATCTCCCCCATGGAATTGCCCAAGGAACCGACGCCGACTGACACCGCACAGTCCGCGGAAACGACTTCCGCATGGGTCAGCCAACAGGCCCGGGACTCGGACCTCAGTCGGGGAACCGAATGGCAAGTACTCGAGGACGACCGCGCTCGCTTGCAGGCAGACGTCCACGCGGCCACGTGGCGCATCGACCAGCTATTGTCAATGCTCGAAAAAAACCACGGTACCGAGGAGCAAGTAACGCTGCTAAGGCAGCAACTTTCCCAAGCAGAATCCCGACTCAATGAGCAATCTGCGCTGCTGCACCAACTGGAATCAACCGCGATCCGAGGTTGACGTGTTGACAGATGCCAGTTGTGTTTTAGCTTCGAACCAGTGTTGCCCGTTCTAGAATGACTTCCAAGCGCGACTATTACGAAGTGCTCGGCGTTTCCCGTGAAGCGAGCAACGACGACGTTCGAAAGGCCTATCGTCAGGCAGCTCTCAAGTTTCACCCGGATCGAAATCCGGGAGATAGCGCGGCTGAGGAGAAATTCAAAGAAGCGACGGAATCATTCAGCGTCCTATCCGACGAAAATAAGCGACGCACCTACGACCGCTTTGGCCACGCAGGGCTGCAAGGAGCCGGAAACGTTGACTTTAGTAACGTTGGCATTGGCGACATTCTCAGCCAATTTCAGGATCTGTTTTCGGATTTCTTTGGCGGATTTGGGGGATTTGGTGGTTCGTCACGTTCAAGCAGGGGTTCTGAACGCGGCCAGCATGTGCAGGTTGACGTCGTGCTCACGCTCGAAGACGTTATGGCCGGCGTTAAGCGGGAAGTGGAAGTCAATGGAGTGGCGCCATGCGATCCCTGCGCAGGAACGGGAGCAGCTCCGGGGACGAGCCCCCAGAGATGTTCCGCTTGCGGTGGCTCCGGTCAGGTGGCAAGTCAGCGTGGCTTTATCGTGTTTGCTAGTACCTGCGGGCAGTGCCGGGGAACGGGGCAAACTGTCGCGTCGCCATGCAGCGCCTGCAAAGGTCAGGGGCGCGTCGAACGGCATCGCAAGGTCATTGTTAACATACCGCCTGGTGTCGATAATGGCATTCAACTTAGATTGACCGGGCAGGGCATGCCGGGTCGTCCCGGCGCCCCCGCCGGTGACCTCTACGTTCAGGTGCATGTCAGTGATGACC
>PMCK01000563.1:16668-40725 GCA_003154095.1 Myxococcales bacterium
TTGAACGTAGTGGTCCCGAAGAAGCTGTCGCGAAAGGCGAAGAAGCTTCTCGAGGAACTCGAGCAGGAATGCTCGGGTGGTGCTTAGGTTAGAGGGCGCGGCGCGCTGGGGCGCACACGGCCGATGGGAGCGCCCCAGCGTTGACGCCGAGAACCGTGCTTTCCCGTGGGAAATAGACCAAAAAATCAGCGAACAAGCCCGACGAATCGGGACCACCCATAATTAGCGAGGGACGTTGACTACGCGGACTTCTTGGCGAGCTGCCTGAGCTTGTCCCACGTCGCGTCAAAGTCCGATTGTTCACTTCCGCTCTGGCGCAAAAAGACATCAATCTCGTTCTTCGCGGCTATGGCTTGGTCCAACCTCGGATCGCTGCCCTTGGCGTATCCGCCGAGCTCTATCAAATCGCGTTTTTGCTGATACGCAGAAATTAGACTACGAATTCGACGGGCAGCCTCGAGCTGCTCGTGCGTGACGAGTGCCGGCATGACACGCGAAATGGATCGGACTACGTCGATGGCTGGGTAGTGTCCATGGGAAGCCAAATACCGGTCGAGCACGATATGGCCGTCCAATATGCCTCGAACCTCGTCCGCTATCGGTTCATCCAGGTCGTCACCTTCGACCAGTACTGTGTAGACGGCAGTAATCGAACCCATAGCGGCCGTGCCTGCCCGCTCGAGCAAACGCGGCAAAGCGGCGAAGACACTCGGCGGATATCCTCGGCGAGCCGGCGGTTCACCCGCCGCCAGGCCAACTTCGCGTTGTGCGCGCGCAAAGCGGGTGATCGAGTCCACCAGTAGCAACACATTGGCGCCACTATCGCGCATCGACTCAGCTATTGCCGTGGCAACTTGCGCTGCACGCAGGCGCTCCATTGCCGAGGCATCGCTCGTCGTTACGACAACTACCGAGCGTCTTCGGCCTTCTGCGCCCAGGCAATTCTCGAGAAATTCACTGACCTCACGACCCCGTTCGCCCACGAGCGCCACAACCACTGCGTCTGCGCGAGCGCCGCGTGCCAGAGCACCGAGCAGCGTGCTCTTTCCAACGCCCGATCCTGAAAATAGGCCAATTCTTTGCCCAACTCCGATTGTTAGAAGGCCGTCAATCACGCGAAGTCCGGTTGCCAGGGGAACCTTTATCGGGCGACGCGTCAATGCGGGGGGTGGCGCTCGATCAACGGGCACTAACTGCAATCCGCTTGGCAAAGCTTGCCCATCCAATGGATGACCGAGGCCATCGACCACTCGCCCGAGCAGACCTAGGCCCGCGCGCACTTCAAGGGGCGCTCCTGTCGTGCGCACGGGCTCATCTGGACCGATACCGGCGAGACTACCGAGGGGTACCGCCACGGCTTGACCCGCGTCAAAGCCGACAATTTCCGCATCGATGGGCGTCATCGAACGCCGCTCGATTTGAATCACATCGCCGATTCTCGCTCCTGGTATCGCTACCCGGATTCCGAGACCCGTGACAGAAACCACTTTGCCTTCGGGGCGCATCGTGGGCGTCTGAGATAGCCGAGACCGTAGTTCGTCGATATCCATGACGAGAGGTTATCGGGACTCTTCTCGGGCGGAAACGTAAAACTTCCTTTTCCGATCAATCACGTCAAAGCTGACCAGCTATCAGCCGTCAGCTTTGGTGGCAGCGGCAAGCTGATCGCTGAGGGCTGATTGCGAATCGCAGCGACCCATCAGAGATCAAAAGCACCGATTTGGTCAAAGGCTCACCTACTAATGTCGAGCATGCACAATCTCTCGAGCCAAAATAGCCAAATAATACCCGCGCCGCAACAACCATGGAAGTCGATGCCGGTTCTTGCCTTGGCTTCGTTGGATCTCCATTTCCGTTAGCATCTCCTCGGCCGTACAGAACGCAAGGCTAGGGAAATGATAGTACCTGGGGTAAATGAGCAGGGTGCCAGCCACGAGCTCGTCTAGCCGCAATCGCCGTTTGCGTCGCGCAAGTGGCGCTCGATCCTCGGTCAGGCCATAGCCCGCGTAAAACGGTTGGCCATGAGTAACCACGCGCTTGCCGCGCAGCAAAGCTTCGAAGCCAACCAGCGACGTCATCGTGTGCACCTCGTCCGCCACAGCGAGACAGCGACCGATCGGAACGTCCATGACAAGTTCGTCAAACGGAGGATTGTCTACGGCGAGCAGCCTACCGCGGCGGTTCCCGCTGACCACGTCGGGGTGAGGCTTGTAGATAATGTGCGCCTCGGGTCTCAGCGCCCGGACTGCCTCGAGCAGCGCCCAGTTGCTACGAACGACCGGGCTACCAAGGATTACGGAAGCGTCATCCTCCACCTGTCCCGGCACCAGGACTACAGTCTGCGAATCGCGCGCGCGTGTTTCGAAGGTGCGATCGGGGACTGAATTGTACTTGCTAATGCCGGACTCGACGATGCGCTCCCGCAGCCGCTGGGCACGGGCGAGTTCAGCTGGACTAAACCCTCGAGTCTCGAGCAAGGTCTCCAGATCGCTCGGCTCGCGGGGGTCATAATAAATGCCCCGCGCGTCCACCACTAGCGAACCGGGCGCCGTCAAGTCAGAGCCCAGCCCCACGGAGCGAATGAAGCCATCCTCCATGCGCAATAGCGTCAAGTTCCTGCGGCGGGCGAGCTCAGCGAGCTTATCGTGACCCCGGCTACCCCATGTCAATAGTCGAGTGGGGCGCGAGTCGAGCTTTGCCTCGAGCGCCTTGGGGGACCCAAAGAACCGGATGTCATTGCCCGGAGCCCGCAAATAGCGGCGCACGAAGGGTCGCTTCCAGACGGATATTCCAAAACAGAAGATACGACCTCGATTTTCCCTAAATCGCCGCCGTTGAAGGGCCAAATGCTCGATTATTTCCTCGACGTCTACACGCTCACCAAACAGCGGGTGCACATAGCGCGGGTACAAGATCAACGCGGCAGCGACGAGTTCATCGACCGTTCGCGAGCGTGTGCGACGCTTACAGACACTTCGATCATCCGTCAAGCCCCAGCCGGCGTAGAACGGGATTCCAAAACAGGTGACAGGCTTTTCGAGCAGCAAAGCCTCGAAACCGAGCTGCGAAGTGCAAACGTAGATTCGGTCCACGACCGACAACACAGCGAGCGGATTGACCGCGGACGCTAGCACCCGGACGCCCGCGGGTAACGGCTGTCCCGTGAAATGACCTCGCTCTTTGCCCGCAATTGTATCCGGGTGGGTTTTGAGAAAAACCGTCGCATCCGGGTTCTCGGCGCAGGCTGCCGCAAGCATTTCCGTAAATCTTCGAGGATTGCATTGACCCAGCTCGACCGACGCATCCCCCCAAGTTTGGTCCACGACAAGAACAATTGGACGTTTGGCCTCTAGCAACTCTGTCGGTATCTCGTCCGTCGTGTGGTTGTACTTCGACAGGCGGGCCTCTACGATTCGCTCGCGACACCTCTGCGATCTCTCGATGAGGCCACTACTTGCAAGTGCGTCATCGGCACTCGATGCCGCCAGCAGTTCCTCGAGTGCAGAAGGGCACGAGGCGTCATAGTAGATCCCGCATTTATCCACGACGAGCGACAGCGGAGGACACGCCGGACCCAGATCGACCGATCGGAGAAAACCGTCCTCGACGGCCCAATACGGAAGCCGATGGGCCTTTGCATATTGTCTTGCGACTCGCGCGGTCGGCTTGTGGCCCCAGCCGATGATGGCATCGAGCCCTCTAGCCTGAGCTGGGTCGGGCCGAAAGATCATTCTGTCCGTACCGAGGATTTCTTCGATGTTCGCAAGCTCCATTAGGCGGCGCGAGAAGACTCCGAGCCTCGGGCCATCATTCAGGCGGGCACTATTGGGTCGCATGGCTAACGGGTTGTCCCGGAGTTATGACATTTGGGGTGTTTGTGGCCGCCCCAGGGATTGTTCTGTGGGGCCTGAACAGTTGAGGTAGACCTAGGGCGCAGCTCGTTATCATTGCGGCGGCCACGACGGAGCGGCGATTGAACCTTGGGCGCGACGCCGACATCCAAGCAAAGCTCGCGCTCAACAGACCGCACACGATTACGACCGCTGGGGGTCGCCAGGACTTCTCCAAAACGTCGCTCGGCACGACGGCTAGCGCGCGAAAGATTGCACTCGCCGTCGGATCGGTCACGCTGCTCGCGACGAAGGTGCGATGAAATAGCGCCAATTCGAGTGCCGACTGACACAGGAGTAACGCTGCCCACCAGAGGGCCGTCAACGACTTTCCGATTGGCAGAACCTCACAGAGGAACCATGCCACGAGCAGGCGCGCCAGCGGATCGAGTATTGCGTAAAAGCGAAGGTTCTTGGGCAGAAAGAAGAACACCAACGCAATCAACCCAAACGCAAGAAACAATGCCTGAGCGTGCCGCCGCGACAAGTCATCATTCTGGATTTGACCTGAATTACCGGCGGCGCGCTGCGCATAGGCTGCGCCAAAGGCTGCGAATGGCACAATCGGCAGCATTCCAAAAACCACGGGCGATAGCGCAAATAACTCGATTAGCGGCCGATGCGGCGGACCATATTGGTTGAGCACCGAGTAGCGATGCAAAAACGAATGTCGTGTCGCTGACAGCAACTCGCCCAAGGGCGAAAAACCGTGATTGAGCCACACGAAGCCTGCAACGAAGCAGGCGGGTGGCACTAGTACGAGTGCTAGGTCAATCGGTCTTAGTTGAGGCGATCGACGCAGCCAAATGAGCCAAGCCAGAATGGCCGGCAAGAAGAAAAGAATCGACTCCTTGATGGACCAAGCCAGAGTCATTGCTAACAGCAACACAGAAGCACAAACCCAATCTGGGCGAGATTCTTGCTTGGAGTAGGACTTGCTCGCCAAACGAGCGAGACACCAAAGCGCCAAGAGCAAACAGGCCGTGTGCATTTCATCAGCGTAAGCCCTACGCCCCAGATCCAAGTGCAGCGGAGAGGTTATCGCCAAAGCGGTTGCCACCAAGGCTGTGCGCCGCCGAAATAGGCTTACGCCGAGCATTGCCACCAAGGTGACGACGGCCACTCCAGAGACCGTAGACACCCAAGCCAGCGTCCGTTCGTCGCACGCCTGTCGCAAAGTGCAGGCAAAGCGGCCCACCGCGAGAACTCCCCAGCGATAGGGAGCCGGGAAATCCGGGTCAACCGCCAGGTGTGACTTGACTATGCCTGGGAAAGCTCGAAAGCCGTGATTGTAGATTTCCTGAAGTTGAAGTCGATAGTGATACTCATCACCATTGCCATAGCGCACGACATTGTTGTAACCGAGCCGCAGGGCGGCGCCGATGGCTACCAGCAGTATTAGGCCAATGACGCCTCGGCTCATCACTGACCCCTAGCATTTCTGCATACAAAACTGCATAGTCGCAGCTCCTCGAATGGCAATTTGGCCGCGATCCCGTCGATTACTTGGGTGGCTCAGCATTGCCGTGAGCTTCGCGTTACTGGCGGCATGTCGGACCCAGCGACCTTCGGTCCACTGGTACCGCGGCAACCTGCACACGCATTCGATATGGAGTGATGGCGCGATGCTGCCCGAGGATGTCGTTTACTGGTACGCCCAGCAGGGCTATCAGTTTCTCGGCCTATCCGAGCATAATATTCTCCCAAACTTCGAGAATTGGGTGCCGGTAGACGATGTGAAGGAGCGCGCTGGCGCTGACCTCCTTCAGCGGTACAACCAGCGGTACGGCAACTCACAGCCTTCACTGCGAGTGCACGAGGGTGTCGAGCAGTGGCGTCTCGAGACGACGCAGGAACTGCGTGCACAATTCGAGCATGCCGAACGATTTTTGCTGCTTTCCAACGAAGAGGTAACAAACGAGGTTGAAAAATTGCCGGTCCACCTGACGGCTGTCAACGTCAGCGAGCCAATCGCGCCCATCAATGAAGGCACGGTTGTCTCCGCCATCGAAGAGACAATCGCCCGAATCGAGGCGCAAAGCGGACGCCAGCCGACACCAGCCATAGGTATCGTAAATCATCCCAACTTTGCATGGGCGATCGGGGCTGATGTGCTCGCGCAAGCGAAGGCGCTAGAGTTCATGGAGATATTCAACGGACATCCTTTTACGGCGTCGCGCGGCGACGTTGGTAGGCGTTCCGCTGTCAGAATATGGGATATGAGCAATGCCGAACGCGTGCTTGAACGGGGCTTCGCGCCGCTGTTTGGAGTCGCCGGCGACGACACGCATGCGGCGTCTGGCCCGAGCGAACCCTCCCCGGGTCGAGGCTGGATCATGGTACGTGCACCGCATCTGCGCGCCCAGGAGCTGGTAGCCGCGCTGAAAAGCGGAGATTTCTACGCGTCCACGGGCGTAAAGTTGGCGCGCTACGACTATGATTCGAAGAAACGAGAGATCGCCTTGGCGATTGCACCGGCCCCCGGCGTCACCTACGTGACGGAATTCATCTCTACCAAGATCTTCGCCTGCCCGTCAGCCTCGACAAGCGCCGCAGATCGCTGGGATGCTCCATTGGTCGGCGCCGTAGTCGCCCGTACCTTGAGCCTCGAATCGCACTACAAGATTGCCGACGACGATGTCTGGGTGCGCGCCACGGTGACGGCATCGCGGGCGCCCGCCAATCCGATCATTTCAAACTACGAGGGCGACGCGACTCAATACGAACAGGCTTTTACTCAGCCCGTAGGTTGGCAGCAGTATCTAGCGCGGCCACCCGCCTTTCGACGAGATTCTCGGGCGAAATGCAGTCGTTAGAACAGCCGGATGGACTTCGAACCGCTGCGGGTGCGGTGCTTGTGCCGCGTCTCTTCCGAAGAAGAGGACGGTGCAGGGTTTGGTTTTTGCGGCGCGGGTGGCCTTGCGGTCTTGGAAGGAAGCCCGAATAGATGGCGCGCCTCGTCGACTTTGCCCTCGCGAAACAGCACCTTGATTAGACTGTCCCGCATTTTGCCGTCCTCTGGGTATTGCTGAATCCCTTTGCGCAAAATCGCCTCGGCATGCGCAAGTGCGCCGCGGCGAGTTTCAAGCCGAGCTAGGCTATTCGTGGCCGTACGCGTTGCCTCGTCCTGCCCGTTGCGGCGCAGCACTTCCTCATAGGCCGAGCGCGCGGCGGGTTCATTCTTGCGCTGTTCCCAAGCGTATCCGAGCAGGAACGGCGCCGTCGTGGATTGAGTAGTCTTAGACGTAGCGTCGCTGAACAACGACACACTGTCGCTAAATATGTTGGCGCGAATAGCCGTGCCCGCGCCGAACACGACCAAGAAAAATAGCCCAACGATAGGCCCAATGCGTTCCAGTTTGCGCATCAACAATGCAACCAGCCAAGATAGCCCCAGCACACTGAGCCACAAGTAGCGATCCGCCATACGCGTCTGAAGCGGCATGAATATTTGACTGACGGGGATCAGTGGAACGAAGAATGTCAACCAGGCCGCAAACCAGGCAGGCTCTTCATTGCGCCACCAGCTGCGAATAGAGGCCAAGCACGTAAGGACTACGGTGATGAAGGCCGCAGCCCCAGCCAAATTGAAAGCGGTGCGAGTTGGGACATCGTGTACTGCGCTGAGGGCGTTTGGGTTGAAACAGCATTCCAAATATCTCCACAGGACGGGCCCCATGGTGGCCGCTGCTGACCAGTGCGTGCCGCCCAGCGGCGCGCCGACGAGGTGAACGAGGTTAGCGACCTTCCAGTGCAGCGGCATGATTGCGACCGCCGGAATCAAAAAGAGAAGCAGCGACTTCCAGGCAAAGCGGCGCTGCGCAACCAAGTCGAACACAGGCAAGAGCACGACGGCGGCAACGCTCATTGACTTGGAAAGTAGTGCGCAAGTGTAGAAAAACAGCGACCATCCAACCGAACGCCCTTCCTCTTTGCACCAGGCCCAGAGCATGGCCATCGTGAAGCAGAGTGCGAGGACATCTTTGCGCCCTGCTATCCAGGCTACGCTTTCTACATGCACCGGGTGCAGCGCGAACAGCAGCACGCAAAGTTCAGTGGTCCACTTGCGACCTAACGTATTGAGCAGTGCTTCCCTGAGCAATAAGATGGAAGTTGTGTAGATTATCAAGTTATCGACGCGCATGCGTACAGGTTGCAGCCCAATCGTAGCGCCCTCTATGGCATGACTCAGATCGCGAAGCGGCAAGTACTCGGCGCCCAACGAGACACGCGTGGCCAGCGAGAAATCGGTAAATAGGGTCCAGATATCGTGACTGCTCGTCCGGGAGATGCGGCTCGTTTGGTCGACCAACCAGGGGTCATCCCAGACCAAAAAGCCGCTGTTTAGTGCGGGAAGATATACGAGTAACAACAGAAGCGCGATGACCCAGGGCAACACCTGTTGCCAGCGCACGTGAGCAAATCGCTCAAGAGGGCTGGATGTCGGGGGAACTGCGATCATAGAACTTAGCCAATTTTTCAGACTACAACAAAGAAACTACCCAGATAGTTCCGATCAGCATTCCAAGCGTTGCTCCGAGGGATGATAGCAAAAACACCAGCAAGACCCGCGTTGCAGGGTTACGATACCAGCCGGACAGTGACGTAATAGACTCCGGGATTGCCTCGCAGTTGACCACTGTTGGCCGGCGCACCCAGGCCTGCACCAACGCCGTGACCATGCCAGCACCAATCAATGGGTTGAGTGTCGTGATTGGAGCTGCCAAAAGGCCGCTGATTATCGTGAGAGGGTGAGCACCACCGAGGGCCGTGCAGAGCGCACAGCCGAGCGACGTTGGAATGACCCAGGCGCGGAGCATATGCCAAAGTGTTTCCGGCGAGTGCGACCGCCCGCTACCGAAATAGAAGCAACCGAGAATGGCGACCGGAATCGCCCAGCCAAGTACGCGCCTGACTGCGGAGGGTCGCGGCAATTGTTCGAGCCCCTCGCGGTCTACCGGTTGGTCGAGATTGGCCAAAATGCCCTGCACGTGACCCGCGCCGACTACCGCGACGATTTTCCGGCCAGGTGCGGATCGTATCGAGCTTGCCAGATACGCGTCGCGTTCGTCGATCAACGGTTCCTTTAGGCCGGGGACTAGCTTCGATAATTCCGAAAGCATGTCCGATATCGTGTCGCGCTCCTTGAGCTTCTCGATTTGATCCTCGCTTATGTCTTCGACGGCGAATGGCGCGGCGAACAGACTCGTAGACAACCGCAGCTTGTTCCAAAATGATATACTCGACCAAGTGCGTTTCAAGGTTGCTTGGATGTCCCGATCCGCTAGCACCAGCTGCGCACCGACCGCATCGCAGCTTTGCACGGCAGCCAATAGCTCCGCACCCGGTCTTATCCCAATTTTGTCACCAATCTTCTTTTGGTAAGCCGAAAGGGCCAAATTTGCCAACAGAAACAGGACGCGTTTCTGTTTGATGACCTGAAATAGGTTCAGTTTTCGAAACCGCTTGTCGTCGATCAGGGACTCATGCCGGCCGCGATCCAGTTCGACGCACACGGTATCCGGCTTCACCTCGGCGATCACTCGGCGCACCTCGTCGACACTTCTGTGCGATACGTGAGCAGTACCCACGATCGTGATTTCCTTACCGTCGTGCCCGACGCAGGTGACGAAGCTGCTGGATTCCATCGGAGTGTAGGCTAGTACCTCGATTCAGTTGAATCGAGGTACTATAAATTGGGCGCAAATTTGGGTTCAGGCGTTGTCCCGGCCCCGTGCTCCGCTTGCGCCCCACCGTCAACGGCGCATAAAGATGCCCTGTGTTTTCGTCGCGCACGCGATTGCCGGCCGCAATCAACGTCCTTACCGAGCGATGTCGATCACTACGTGAAGCCGGCGTCCCCCTACTCGATCTTACGTCCACGAATCCGACCGAGGTCGGTCTGTTCGACATTGAACCCTGGCTTATTGCACTGTCGAGCGCCGAGAGCGCTCACTACCGGCCGGAGCCATTCGGCCTGCTTTCAGCCCGCCAAGCTGTAGCGCAAAATTACGCAGCCAAGGGGCTGACTATTGATCCGAGGCAAGTCGTTCTCTGTAGCAGCACGAGCGAGGCTTACAGCTGGATCTTCAAATTACTGACGGACCCCGGTGAAACGATCCTGGTTCCGCGTCCCAGCTACCCGCTACTGGAACACCTGGCGACCTACTCCGACGTGCGAACTTCGACATACACGATTGCCTACGACGGCGCGTACTTCATCGACATCGATTCCGTCAAACAGCAAGTCACTCGCCAGACCAAGGGCGTCGTATCGATAAGTCCGAACAATCCAACCGGCTCTTTTACTCGTCGCGCAGAGCTCGACGCCCTGTTACAGCTGGACCTACCCATAATATCCGACGAGGTTTTTTCCGATTATTGCCTGCAGGCTTGCCCTCCGGACTTGCCAAGTGCGCTCGGGGCCGAATCTTCGCTGGTATTCGCGCTCGGCGGACTATCGAAGTCTTGCGCCCTGCCGCAGCTGAAATTGGCCTGGATCGTCGTAGGAGGCCAAAAAGATCTCAGTTATCAAGCGCTCGCGCGCCTGGAAATCATTGCAGACAATTTCTTGTCTCCCAATACGCCCGTTCAAGTCGCGCTTCCCCAATTGCTCGATTTTGGGGCACAGCGGCACGCGCAAGTGAAGCAGCGACTCTTGCGAAATACGGCAACCCTACGTCGATTGACGGAGAATTCTCCGGTCAACATCTGGCCCACCCACGGGGGCTGGAGTGCCGTTCTCAGGTTGCCTCTCACCGTCTCCGATGATTGGGCATTAGTGCTGCTAGACGATCAGCGTGTGCTCGTGCAACCGGGTTGGTTCTATGACTTTACTGATGACCGTATTGTCGTTGTTAGCCTGTTGACCGAAGAGAATGACTTCGCGCAAGGCATCGAGCGACTCGTTTCTCGGGCCTCGCGCGCGACATGATTCGACGACAGAAAGCAGGCCGCTTCCGTATCAGCGACTGCGGCTATCTCCGCGCCTGCGACCAGCCATTGCAAGGCCTGCAGCCAGCAAGAGTAACGACCCATACCCCGCATGCTCGGGCGAATTACCGGGCACTCGGCAGCCGCAGCCTCCGGGCTTCTTCTTGATGGTCTCGGCGTCAGTGGGTTCATCAGCGGGTGGAACTTCGTTGGCGGGCGGCGCCGGTTCTGCTGCGGCTTCTTTCTTCTTCTTGGGTTCATCCGCAGCCCCTTCGGATTTGGCGTCGCCGGTTGCGCCTTCCTCGGTCTTTTCCTTCTTCTTTTCCTTCTTCTTCTCGCCGGTAAAGACGATGCTGCGTCGATCGATGACCTCGTTCTCGCCGCCTAAAATCAACGTGGTCGGAGAGCCTACCATCTGACCATTGCGCGTATCGCGAACGGTGACTCTATATTCGCCGCAGTCAAGGCCGTGGTCCCGATGCAACTTGAAAGTGAACCGCGTGCGGTTTTCGATTCGGCTCGTTTGAGGATCGAGAAACCCGACGTCTGCGGTTTCGACTACCGCTTGCTTGCCTTCAATAGGCACATTGCGAGTGACGAGCTTGTCGCCGTCCACCATGGCGCGTTCGTAATAAACCTTCTGGAGGAACTCGAACTTCATCTGCACGGTGGGCACGTCCGGAGCTCTGCCCATGAAGATCTTGATATCGACGTTCCATGAGTTCCCGTCGGCGCGAGGCTTGATTGTCTTGGGGCCCCAGTCGATGCGTCCGGCGGCCGCCGCAACGGTTGCAAGTAACAGCACAGTCAACGTGCAGGCCAGGCTGTAGAAGCCGCGACGCCAATTGCTAATATTGAAGCGAACCATACTGAACCTCCGAGTACCTGCCCGGAGGCTAAACGATTCCGCCCAGAACGCGAAGCGGATATTTTGATGCGGCCGGAATCGGCGCGTTATTCGCCCGTTCCGCGAGTTACGGCAAGCGGCCAGTCCGCGGCAGTTTCGAACCTTAGCGGTTCGTCCAAACTCGGTGGCGGTGACGGCAGGGTATCGCGAGGCAGACGCGGCTCGATCTCGCCGAACAGCTCCGCAATCTCGCCGGTTAGGCTTGTGGACCCGTCGCGCAATTCGAATGGATCCGAATCACGCATCGCGGAGTCCAGTTCAGCCGAACTAGGCCATTCCGATGACCCTAGCAATGGGCCTTCGCTCGCAAAGGGATCCGTCTTTTCGCTCGCTTGAGTTCCTTCGCTGGGGAAGGATTGTATCTGTCCCGATACTCGCCGTGCCGGACGGGCAGCGATGCCCTCGACTACCTCACGGTTTGAAGATTCGTTCCGTTGCATCACACCCACCCTCGACATTTTCCAGCATTCTCCCTCGACCTGCATCCAACAGTTACACGGAACATTTCGCTCAGCAATAAGGGCTAACCCGATATTTGATTTCGCGACCGCGTTTTCAGAGCCGATGCGCCCAGTCTTCGGGAGCGAGAACACTGGGCGCTCAGCTGTCAGTTGTCAGCTGTCAGCCGGGAAGAATGGGCATCCTGATGGCTGAAGGCTGATAGCTGATAGCTATGATAATATTGAGAAAAACCCGGCCCAAATTGCCGAAGATCTCAATGCCCGGTGACTGCGCCGTGCTGAACGTCTGCAGTCTCAACAGGGGGGCGCCCGCCGCCGGGTGTCAATTTTTTGACTCGCAGTCAGCACCGATATTGAGTCGAAGAAAGTTGAAATCCGCGCGAGCAGACCGGCACCGGAGTTGGCCATCAACAACTCGTGCGACAAGAAATCGAGGCTCAGTGTAAAGTGGGAGGTATCTTCGGACGCTTGCCCTTCGAAGTAACTACGGTTGGTTCTGGCAATTCTGGATCGCTCTTTTGCCGCGCTGGGAGCGGTCCTCCCAGAGTGACCGCGATGCAGGCGCCGAGCGCGCTCACGAAGCAGCTAATCCAAATCCCCCACTCCCAGGCGAATTGCACTATGACCTGATTTTGGCGTGATGCGGTGATATTGACGAACACGAGTACTTCGGTTGCCGTCAATGAAGCGAATATGGCCGCTATCATCCTCACGCCCCGCATGGCGGCAATCGAGCGTCGAGTGATGACTAGCGGGATTAGAATGAACCAGCCCACAGCTCCGCCCCAAAGCCAACCCACGTGGTGGCGAGCCAATTGATAGCCTGTAAGTACTCGCGTCTCGGGAAGTGATTGCGAGAACCAGGGTAGCGCGTATGAAACGAGGCCGAGCAGGGCTAGCAGTGGCAAAAGGCCGCGACCCCGGCGCCAGTCCCAGAGCGCCAGTTGGCGCCATTCCGGTGGCGTCTGCTCTACCAGGTAGTCTTGCTCCAATTGTGTCTCTGGTGACGGCGCAACTTCATGGAAGGGCACCAAGTCGACGCCGCAGTCAGGACAACGCTCGAGAGCGTCGTCTTTGGTGTAAAGCTCGCGACAAAACGGGCAGCACAGCAATCCTGGCACGGCCCCAAGCATAGCCCGCGACTCTGCCTCGGCTTGCACAGATTGGTGCCAATTGGTAGCTCCCTTGGGGCCTTGAGAAGAATTTGGGAAATAACTTCGAAGTAATCGACAGGTCAATGGGCCAACCATTGCCCGCGCACCAACGCAATTCCGTGGTCTCAATGATCGACAAGATCGCCGACTTATTCGCGCTTCCCGCTGACGGAGACTTGTTCACGCTGGCGCTGACACACCCGAGCTACGCCAACGAGAATCGCGAATCCGCGGACAATCAGCGGCTCGAGTTCCTCGGCGACGCGGTGCTCGGGCTCTGCATCAGTGAATTATTGTATTCGCGTTTTCCCGATGCGGACGAAGGTTTGCTGACTCAAATGCGAGCTCAGCTCGTCAACACCGAATGGTTGGCAGAGTGGGGTCGCCGCGTGGGTGTAAGTGAAGTACTCCGCCTCGGGCGAGGAGCGCTTGTATCAGGGCTTCACGTCAGCAACAACGTGGTTGCCGATGCCGTAGAAGCCTGCGTCGCGGCAACGTATCTTCACTCAGGGCTCGACGGTGCTAGGCGTGTGTGCCTGCAAATCTTCGAATCCGCGCTCGATCAATTGCTCGCGAATTCGCAGCAGGATCCCAAGAGCGAGCTGCAGCAAGTGGTACAAGCAATGGGCGTCGGGCTGCCGGTATACGAAGTCGTTGCAACGAGCGGTCCCGCGCATGAACGTTCGTTCGACGTGCGAGTCGGGGTTGCCGGGCAATGGCTGGCAGAAGGCAAAGGAAAATCCAAACGCGCCGCAGAGCGCGCGGCGGCCGCTCGACTCCTCGAGCAACGAGAAACATTGCTGACCCCTTTGGCGGCGCAGAGTACTAATGGGACTCCTCCCAGCCGGTGAAGCTATGCCTGCCAGCGCAACCTGGGAAGTCAGTAACCTAAGGTCGTTAATCGAATAAGGAATCGGATTCATGACAAGATTGCATCTCGCGGCGCTTTTCGTTTTTCTCGTTACGCTGTGCGCTAGTAAGCTTGCCTTTGCGGGCAGCTATCTCGACCGCGCCGCTTTGTTGATCGGAGAGGCTAACCACGCTGGGCATCTGCTGCGAACGCATATGGGCGACAAGGAATTTTCCCATGTCGTGCACGACATGAGCCAAGCCCGGCTAGATGCGGCATCTCACATGCAGGTCCCAAAGGAAGTTGCCCTGGCCCATCCCCATTTGTTGATGGTCCTCGAAAACTACGAGCGGGCCGCCGAAGCCGCCGAGCATGGCGAAGCGCAACGCTTCCTGCTCCACCTTCAGAAGGCGACGGAAGAAGAGCGCATCCTACGCTCCGTCATCGAACAGTTGGGATGGGCTTTACCCAAGAACTGATTGGACTCCTCCCAGCCGACAACGCCATGCTCACCAGCGCCACCTGAGAAGTCGGTGACCTGCACCTTAGATTTTCCCGCTGTCTGCGCCCCGAACTGGGTACTCTGGACGCAAATCTGGACTGCTTTTGTAATGTCGCTGATTCACTGAACAGCTTAGGGAAATCCGGCACCTTGCAGCCGGTCTGTTGTCTTACAGCACCGGTGGTGTGCCGGAGGACGATTCGTGGCGGCATTGTGCGCAAGAGCAATGGCGAGTTCAACTGGGAGATGCAGCTCCAATGTGCTCACAGTGCGGCTCTGTGTCAGGCCTACCGCTGCTGAATGACCGATGATTCGCGGATTCGCCTCAGTAAGAGGCGCCAGATTGAACCTTCCCGCATTTGTACCGCGACAAACCGCGCCTTAGAGCTGCTCGATTAGTACTCTTTGCCTTCGTGAATGGTCGACGAACCTTCGATCGATAGTAGGCCCGAGTAGGCTGCAGTAGTTTTCTTGACGTTACAGGTTTCTAGAATAATCGAGCGGGCCATGTGCCCCCGGCATTTGCGCCCGCCAACATTTTACGGCGAGGCGATTGCAGCTACCCTGTCAAAGCGATATCCTAATCGGACGCTGTTGGGTGCTGGCCTCGGTTGGCGGGGCCAGAATAACTGGTGGAGTGAATCATGTATCTTGATAGAAATACGTCATTGGGTTTCATTTCCGCGCTCGCGCTTACGGTTGCTTTGGGATGTTCGAGCAAGAAAGATAATACGGACAACGGAGGCGGCGGGGTATGTTCATTCAATTGCGGGGGCAACACGGGCGGAGCCAGCAACGGTGGTGCGGGTAACGGTATCATAGACCCTAGTAAGATTTGTGATGGGATGTTTGCCAATCAGACTTGTGCAGCGGACACGGTTGGGCAATTGCTAAAGACGCCCAACATGTTGATTGTTATCGACGAGTCAGGCAGCATGAACCAGAAGTCTTCGGCCGCTAGTGCCTCCACTAAGTGGGGTGAAATGAGGCAAGCCTTGACGGCTGCGCTGTCGGTCCAAAAAGTGCGCTCGAATATCAATTTCGGCCTCGAATTATTTCCCAACAGCGGCGATCCCAATGCTCCAATTGATCCCAACGACTCAAATCCAACCACATCTTGCGCCGTTCCTGGCGACACTAATGTAGCGATCGAAGTCCCGATCGAAACCGGCACGGACAAGGTCAATACAATTCTTGACGCGGTCAATGGTGCGGCACCTGCCGGCGGCACGCCGACAAATAGGGCTCTACAGCAAGCGTATACCTACTTCACCACGAGTCCGGGTAAGGACCTCGTTGGAGACAAGTTCGTGCTCTTGGCAACCGACGGTGGCCCCAACTGCAACTCTGGACTTTCTTGCACCAAGGAGAGTTGCACGCAAAATATGGATCTGCTCTGTGGGGACCATACTGTAAACACCACAATAAATTGCTGTGACGGTGCCGGATACATCTGTCTTGATGACGTGGCAACTGTTGGCGAAATTAATAATCTTGCTGCGGCAGGGATCAAAACCTATGTGGTCGGCATTCCGGGTTCCGAAGCTTACTCGACGACTCTCGACGAAATGGCTACTGCGGGCCAGGCCCCCAATACCATGGCCGGTGCCACGCACCAGTACTACGCCGTTTCAGCGTCGAATAGTCTAGCGGATTTGCAGGCTGCATTTGAGGATATTACGACAAAGCTTGTAACGAGCTGTGACATACCGCTGACCAAGAGTCCCACCGATATATCGCAGGTACAGGTTGCGATTGAATGCCAGAAGATTAACCAGGTCGCCCCCGACGCTGGAACCGGCGGTTTCTTTGTTGACTATAGTTTCACCCCCGCCCACATACAGTTGGTGGGTTCCACGTGTTCCAACATGCAACTAAACGGCGCACGAGAAGTCGACATAGTTGTAGGTTGCAGGGTTACTCAATAGTTCTTGGTGGTCTCGGTCTCGAAACCGCCAATACCCCGACAGAATTTCTACCGCCGTAGTTTGCACATTCGATCGGCTCCACTTTTTAGGGACAAGTCATGAAGTTAATTCGAAATCCTTGGGTATTGTCGGCCGCAGCGGTCCTTGGAGTATCAATCGCCGCTTGCAGCAGCAAGACCACGGATAACGGTACCGAAGCGGGAGGCAGCCCCCCTAACGGCGGAACGGCCAACGGAGGAGGTGGTGGCATTTCAGCTACCACCACAGGGGGGAAGACTTCAACGCCCGGCAATAGCAACACGGGTGGTAGAGTGGTGGTGCCGAGTGCCACTGGTGGTAGTGGAGCCTTCGATCCGTTGACGTATTGCAACGGTCTCTTTAAGAATAAGGTTTGCTCGACCACCACTTTGCAGGCGGACGTACGGACCGTAAATATGCTCATCGTGCTCGACGAGTCGGGTAGCATGAGTGCTTCTCCTACTTCTGGCGCCGCTTCGAAGTGGGACATCATGAAGAATGCGCTCAATACTGCTCTTACGGCAGTGGAGAACGATATCAACTTTGGCCTCCTGTTATTTCCGTACCTTCCGGGTGGCATTTCCTCCACGGACAACACTCAGGCCGACAACTGCGCCGTCCCCAACGACCCCGCGGCTGCCGTCAACGTTCCCATTGCCACAGGGCCTACCGGTCTTCAAAACGTGCTGGACAAAGTGGCGAGCCAGGCACCGGGTGGCGGTACTCCCACCGCGGCGGCACTCGCGGAGGCTTATAAGTACTTTGTAACCGGTGATGGTCGGAACCTGAGCGGCAGTAAGTGGGTTCTGTTGGCCACGGATGGTGGCCCGAATTGCAATGCCGGCCTTACGTGCACGAAAGATACTTGCACGCAAAACCTCGACCTCAACTGCGGGGACCACACGGCAAACACAACTATAAATTGCTGCGACGGCGCGGGTTACATCTGCCTCGATGATACTTCGGTGACCAACCAGATTGCTCAGCTAGCCGCAGCCGGTATCAATACGTTCGTGATTGGAGTTCCGGGCTCAGAACCCTACTCGGCGGCACTCAATAACTTCGCCATTGCCGGCGGAAAGCCCAACCCCGATCCCAACGGTCTCGAAAAATACTACGCGATTTCAGCTACTTCAGCGCAGCAAGACCTCGTGAAGGCCTTTGGCGACATAACAACGCAGTTGGTCAGAACCTGCGACATCGAGCTTTCCGAGACCCCCAAGGACAACGCGCTCGTGAACGTCGCTATTGATTGCGTTCCTTGGAAATCGGTGCCCACTGGATCCCCCGCTGACGCAGGTGTGGACGGGTACTACATTGACAATACCAAGGAGCCCGCACACTTAAAGTTGGTAGGTGCACCCTGCAACAACATCATGACCAATGGGGCTAATAAGATTGACGTAATCGAGGGGTGTACCGGCATTAACTAGCTCGTCGAACCCTTGGGTTGCGGGGCGAATCGTTGGCTAAGCGCTTCCTCTGGCGGCCCGCGGGACCTAAAATTGGTTCAAGGTTCTAAAAAATGTTGTCCATTGCACGAAAGTCAAAGCATTAACTCTAAATGGAAGAACCTGGACTTTCGGCCTCTGATGCACGGCCCCAGGTTTCCTCACGCCGTCCGTCCCAGGCTGGTTCAACCGTTTGCTTGAGTATCCGAGGTTCCACATGAAGCTTTATCCAAAAACAACGTCATTTGCGAGTGTCACGCTGCTGGGTCTCCTGATTGCCGCGTGCAGCAGCAAGACCACTGACAACGGCGACGGATCGAGCACTGATACGAACGTCGGGACGGGCACCAATACCGGCACGGGTACCGGTCAAGGTGGGTCCAACGCCGGCGTCGGTGGCGCCAGGGCTAATACCGGCGGGACCAGGACAACCGGGGGGGCATCCGCGCTTCCCCAATTGCCCAAGGCTTGCCCGGGCCTTCCTCTTACCGTCGCGGCGGCTGGCTCCGGCTCGGTGGATGCGGACGCGGGCGCTCAGTGCGCCGGTGTGGGCATCGAGCTCGAAGCGTCACCGCTCGATATGTTCGTCATGATGGATCGCACGCAGTCGATGACGTACAACATACGAAACACGGCTCTCATACGTTGGGATGTCCTTCAACAAGGGGTGCAGCAATTCGTCAACGATCCCAATGTGCAGCTCAAGGCACCTCGCGTGGGGCTTGCCTTCTTTGGCGCGACGGGCAATCCCAATGATCCCACGGAATGCGACCCAGTCACCTACACCAAGCCCAAGATAGAAATCGAAGCGATTGCCACCAGTGGGCCCAAGATTCTCCAGGCTGTAATTGACGAACGAGNNCAACCCTGCCCGGCTGACCGTGGCAGTGGTGGTTACGGACGGTTACGCCACTGAGTGCGACACGGACGTAAGCCACATTCAAGAAATGGTGGGCGAGTACTTTGCCGGAGTTCAGGGCGCTTACAACACCCGGGGCAAACCAGGCATTCGCACGTACATCATCGGCGTCGACGTGGATAAGTTCAATCTCGACGCGGTGGCTCAGGCGGGAGGCACGAATACGGCCACCATCGTGGATACCGCAGGCGCTGTCGATAAATTCGTAACCGCGATGATCAACATCACGAACGCCAATATCAATTGCGACCTAGCGTTGCCTAGCCCGCCCGCAAACCAGGTGCTCGATCCCAACAAGGTGCAGGTCGTCTACAAGCCATTCCAGGGTACCAACCAAGAAATCCCAGCGGCAGCCTCGGGCGGTGGTTGTAGTGGGGCCAATGGCGGTTGGTATTTTGACAATCCAACGAACCCAACGAAGATCACACTCTGCCCCTGCAGCTGCGCCAATCTCGGCGCTGGTAGCATCGAAGTTCGCTTTGGCTGCCTGCCACGCAAGATAATTGGCTGAGTGGTGCGCTTGGATTATGCCCCTAATTTATCAACGTGATCGACTGACAGCCGGCTAGGATTCGCACCGTTGCGGCAGGATCCTGTTGGACGGTCTTACACGTGCTGGGACACAAGGTAATGCTGTTCGAGGCATCGAGGTACCAGCCGTTGCCACCTGAACAGCTGGCGTCCGTTTGACCGATCAGCAATTCTTGGTTTCGGTCCCCGTTGACCGCGTAAAGGACATTGATTGCGGTCGGATCCAATTGGTTCCCAGCGGAAGCTGCAGGAACTGAATATTGGCACGATAGAACCTGGCCAGTAATCGACTGCAGCGCCTGCTGAAAGCTCGCGGAAAAGTCTGACACTTGACTCATATCGAGATGGCAAAAGTTTGGCATGCCCGTATCGCTACAATTGATCGACGTGGGAGTTTGACCAGCCGTGGCGGCGGCGGAAAGCCAACTGCGAACGTCCGCACCCGTCGCTGCGCTTTTCTCGCTGCCAGGAGATCCGATCACGAATGTTCGAATCTTGAAGTTCGTCCATGCGTCGGAAATCGCCTGAATAATCGGATGAAAATCAACGGGGGAACCGTTATCTCCGCTCCCTTCGCAGCCACCGGCAATCGTGGGTTCGCCATCGGTGATCAACACCATGAATGAGCTGGCGACTGGGGTTATCGCCGGTAATAGGCCACTATCGAGCGCATACGTGTAGGCGTCTAGCGTTGGCGTTCCGCCCTGCGGGATGACGGATTGGAGCCCCGCCGTTACGGCCTGACGTTGCGAAGAACCCGTTGCTCCGAGCGGCGCGACAGCAATCATGGCAGGGGTATTTACGCAATTGCTGACATCAATGGGTGTCGTATTCTGATTCGGGACTGTTCCGAGATTCGGAAAGAACAGCAGGCCGAGCGAAGTCGCCTGAGGTAACTTATTGACAGCGCTCTGCAGGGAATCCCTGGTGATCTCCCACTTCGTGTAACCACCGGTGCTCAAGGTCTTATCGCCCATGGATGAACTGACATCGACAACGAACGTCAAAATGCTCGGTTGAGCCTCGGCTTCAGAGCTCGAACCCGCGCAAGCACTGGCTTCCAACTGGTTGCGCAACTCGGTGGTGACGGGGGTAAGGCCGCGTACAACGGTCGTAACGGATGCGTCTGCACCCGCATCGCGATCGCCGGCATAGAAATTCCCGCCGCCTCCCACTCCTTCATCAACCAGTCGCGTCGAGACGCAAGCGGGTGCCAGCGTGGCGAAAAGACCGAAAGCTCCAAGGCCCCTCAACATTTGAATTTCTTTGCTCTAAGTGGGTCAGCTCGTCTTGAATCGACAGAACAATTTTACTGCGAACTGAGACCCCGGCAACATTCAGCCAACCGACCTTGATGCCGAACCGGTGACATTCAGACACTCTACACGGAGATCTCGAAAGGTAAGCATAGGTATTTCCGCAATTGCGGGGCTGCCAGCCGCGGCGGGCGAGTGCTTCGGCAGCTATGCGCGTCCTGGCTAGCGAGGGCCCGTCTGCCGCGGCGCCGGCACTCAGTTGATATTGATAATCGTGTCGCAGCCGCCCCTGAAATTGAGCACGGCGCCGGCATCCTTGTGGACCAGGTCGCAGGTGTTTGCGCAGAGAAGCACATGTGTTTCATCATTGGGATCCAAGTACCAGCCATTACCCTGAGGACAGCTAGGATCCGAGGGCGCTACGAGTTTCATGTCGCCGAGCGCCGTCGAGCCGTTGACCTCATAAATGACGTTAAGCAAATTCTGGTTAATCTTCTGGCCCGATGGAACATTGGTGATGTGAAAATCGCAGGCTAGAATCTGCCCGGTGATGGCCTGAAGCGCTGCGGTAAAGCCCGTTGCAAAGTCTGCGGCGGCACTCATGTCGAAGTGACAGTATTGCGGACTGCCTGTGTCGCTGCATCCGGCGGGTCCTGTATTGCCGGCTCTGGCGGCTTCAGATAGCAGGTTACGCCCGTCAACGTGTGTGGACGACTGCTCTTCGCTGCCAGGTGAACCGATCACGAACGTTTCGACCCCGAAAGTCGTCCAGGCGCTACTGATCGAGTCTAGTAC
Source organism: Myxococcales bacterium (assembly GCA_003154095.1). Lineage (GTDB taxonomy): Bacteria > Myxococcota_A > Polyangia > Polyangiales > Polyangiaceae > FEN-1139. The sequence goes on from PMCK01000563.1 coordinate 38,264, forward strand.
CGGCTGAAAAGTGACTGGGTACGCTTCTTGGCCAGTGCCCATGCAGCCCAAATCAATTGTGGGTTGCCCGTCCGTAATGAGTACCATGTAGCGTGGGCCCGAGGCGGTAGAGGCATTCATCCCATAGCCAAGCGCATAGGTGTACGCATCCGCCATCGGGGTGCCCCCTTGGGGCGCGACGCCGGCAAGCGCTCCGTCTAACATGCTGCGCTGCCCTGAACCAGACGGCCCTAGCGCCGCTAGTGGGATCATGGCTCCCTCATTGACGCAGTTCGCTGTGTCGATTCCGACGGTGTTATGGTTCGGCACCGTCGGCATATTTGGCCAGAGCAACATCCCGACAATCGTCATGGCGGGCAGCGTGTCGATCGCATTTTGCAGCGCTTCAGCGGTGATCGCCCATTTCGAGCGCTGGTCGGTGGTGTTCTTTGCGATATCACTCATCGAGCCGCTGGTGTCCACGACGAAATCGATCAAAGCTGGCAGGTTCTCGCCCTCGGAACTCCAACCCACGCAGGCCGCATCGGTTATCGTGTTAAATTCGTCTTGGGTTAGATCGGATAAGCCGCTCGTCGGCGTAATGGGCTGTGTATTGGTCGATGACGTACCGCCTGTAGTGCCAGGAACGACGAACGTGCCTCCGCCTCCCGTGGCGGTGTCGGTGCCATCGTTCGCTTTCTTTGAAGCGCAAGCAAGAGCTAGCATTGCGAAAAATGCAATTGACGAGCAGTACCTAATCATCGCGTAACTCCCTTCCAGCCAACCGTCTAACCCCAGCGCCGAGTTAGTTCATAAGAATCACACCAACAACAAACGCTGACAACGCGATATTAGTTTGACTTTCTTCGCCCTCAACGACAAGCGACCCGCGTAGGCATTGTCCGGGGCTTGAGCCACACAGGGCCTTCAAGTAAGGCCATGTAGGGGCCGGTGATTAAAGGCCAGCTTGAGCATTTCACTGTGAACACCAGGCACCGGAGTCCGATCGGCCACAGTTCCCCAAAATTGCGGGTCCGCTTCGATCCTCCCAGCAAACCAGCAACCAGCAACCGTGTCGTCACAACCACAAAAGGCTCAGTAGGTCCTACTGTCCGAGCGATTCCCAATTGATCGGTCCGTGCGGCCTTTGCTCGATGAGTTTGCGTGCGGCGGCGACGTACGCGGCCTGCGTTTCGATTGCTCCGAGCTCATCGAGCAAAGGAAACAAGCCGGGCCGGTCACCCATGGCCGCGAAGACGGCTGCCTGCTCTTTTAGGCGCAGTGAAACGAAGTGCAATGTCGTTGGATCGGGGGGCACCGTGGACTTGCACACTTCAATCACTCGTTCGACGGGACCGCGCGTCGCCATCAGTGAGGTGTATCGATCGGAACGCCCGAGCGTTTGAGAATGAAATTCCGACCATAGTCCGCTCGCGCCCACATGCTCGCGCAACCGAATGTCCCAGGCATCGTCGAGCTCGACGAAAAGCGGGCGCGTATCCGCCAATTGGCTCAGCGCATATTCAGTGGGGTGACCGCGAATTACCATTTCCCTGACCAGTGGTACCAGGGCGGGTTCCATCGCCAAGAGCCGGTTGGAATCGGGATTGCGTTGCAGCCGGTCCGCGGTAACGACGAGCACGTCGGGTCGCATCCCTTCCGCGAGTCGCGTCGCCCAGGCACGATAGGCGAGCTCGCGGTGCCGCAATAAAAGGAGGCTATGACGCGGCAGCATCCAATACGCCTCCTGCGTAAACACGCTATTGCCGCGATACGTTCTGCCCTCGGCGGCGTAGTCAGCATCGTCGGCGTGCACCGCAACCATCATGGCGTATAGCGTCACTACGACGACAACCGAAGCGCCCAGGTAAGACACACGAACCTTCAACAGAGCCAAAGCCAAAGTCTGTGCGGCCAAAGTGGCGAGCAAGACACAGGCCGCAAACGCAAGAATGCGCAGGGTCGTTGTCGGCGATTCCCTTAGTGGACTATCGACAACGCCAACGACGCTAGCCACGAGCAGCACGAGCACCCAGCCCAACGACTGCGGACGGAGCGCGCGCCAAGTGACGCCCCAGATTGCTCCCGCAAGAGTGGTTAGCGTCAGCAACAACCCGGCGTCATGCCACCACTTGACGCCACCCAGGCTCAAGTGAAACATGTCGCTCCAAGTGTCGAGCATNNGCGCAAAACGCAATACCCGCACCCCAGGCGCTCCGGCGCAATTCGCGTTGCTCGGTCGCGACCCGCCCCATGAACCGCTGAACACCAATCACCGACAGCGCCAATACTCCTGCCCAGAACTGTTCGGCAAACGCCGCTACCAGCAAAACCCCGAGCCCAATCGCCCAGCGCGGTGACAAGATGCGACCGCGCGCTTGGGCTAACTTGAGATCGATAAAGATTGCCCCTAGCGCCAACGCTACCGCTAAAGCTGCACCCCCAGCCGAAGTCGCGCCGCGCTGCATGGGCAACCCGAGCGC
>PMCK01000110.1 GCA_003154095.1 Myxococcales bacterium
TGGAATACGAAGTATCAGTCTGTTCATAGAGGAAGTTCGGCGCGTTGTATCCGTAGCGCATCAGTGCTGCGACGTTCCAATAATCTTAGGCGGTCCGATAGCCACTGCCTTGAAAGAGCGCGTTTTCGATCAGGTTCCAAATCTCACTTACGCTGCCGTACAGGAGGGTGAACCAGTCTTAGCGGCGCTGCTCAATGGCGAACCGTTGCATCAGATACCTGGGATATATACCCGGACTTCTCAAGGTATTGTCGGAAATTTGCCCGCGCCGCCGCCTCGCAATCTGGATCAACTGCCGCCGCCTGATCATCAATTGGTCGATTTGGACGTGTATGCGAAACAATTGAGTTACGCATATAATCAACGACGGCAAGGCGTGCTGGTGACCAGTCGAGGGTGTCCCTATTCTTGCACTTACTGCTTTCAAATATCGGAGGCTCCGGTGCGCCTGCAGACAGCGGACCGAGTCGTGTCGGATATTCGACAGATGGTAGAGGTTCACGGCATTCATGACTTCTACGTCGTCGATGATGTCTTCAACTTGAATCGCAAGCGTTCGTTGGCAGTTTTCGAAAAATTGGCCGAAGCAAATCTTGCCGCGCGGCTCTACTTCGTAAACGGGTTACGAATAGATTTGTGCGACGAAAATTTCGTCGATGCCATGGTGCGAGGCGGAACCGTGTGGGTCACCTACGCGATTGAGTCTGCGCACCCGCGGGTTCAAGCGATGATCAGAAAGAAGCTGGATTTGGAGCACGCCAGGCGAATCATCAACTACTCGCAACGGCAGGGAATTGTAGTGAATGTTAACACGATGTTTGGTTTCCCCACGGAAACTCCGGAAGAAGCGCAAACGACGTTGGACTATCTGGGTACGCTCGATCACCCCTCGCTGTTGCCGTACCACTTCAATTTGAGAGGTTACCCGGGTTGTGAAATTGTTGACCAGGCTGAGAAAGCCGGCTGGGACAAGGATTCTTTTCTGGCCACCGGCTTTTCCAGTTATGGGGATTTGCCGGCAGGTTCCCCGACATTTTCACGACATGCAATGATGGAACACATGCTGCAGTTTCACGAACGATTTGGCCTGTCAAAGCGTGAACATCTCAAGTTCAGCATAGATACACTTCGTCGCATTGGCTATTCCGAGCACGAGCTTTGTGACATGTATACGGTTCTGCTCAACCGCAAGGTTCCCCAAATTGGAAGCCTGTTCGGGGAGAAGCAGAGCGGCCAAGACGTGCGCTGGGCGTAGAGTCCGACGGGATCCAGTCGATCAAAATGGCGCGTTACGTCTGCAGGTAGCTCAGAGCTAATGTGGGCGATCTAAGTTGATGTGACTATGCTTCGCTTTTCCAACACTAGGGCTTCGATTGAACGCAACGTATCGAGCTGACCGTTGGCGATATCGGCGGTGTCGATCGTGACTTTGAACTCTTCCTCCAGGTAAAGCACTAACTTGAGCGTAGCTACCGAATCCAATAGTCCAGATGTTACCAGGGCCTGATCATCGGAAAGAGCGGCGGCGGATTCTCCTCGAAAAAACTCACGAATGAGGTACGCGCGGATTGAGTCAGTAATCATTGGTCGAATGTCGATCGAAATTCATACCGTATATTTCTCTTCGAGTCCTTTCAAATCGACTTTGCCATTGGGCGTGCGAGGCATCTGTTCGATAATCTTAATTGAATCTGGATGCATATGCGGGGGCAGCAACCTGCCACAGTGGAGCTTCAGGGTCAAAGCGCTAGCCTTCGCTCCGTCTTTCAGCACGACCGCTGCCCTAATTTGAATTTCACCTGCTTCGGTTTTCGTAAACGCAGCGGCCTCACGCACTAGTGGTGATTGAGTGAGGGCTGATTCGATTTCACCCAATTCGATGCGATAACCACGTCGCTTTACCATTCGATCGCGTCGGCCGCGAAACCAAAAATTACCAACGTCGTCTACGAATGCTCGATCGCCGGTGCGATATCTTACGCGGCCGTCCGGGAAGTTCGCTGCATTGTAGAGCACCGTCCTTGTTTCCTCTGGGCGCGCAAAATAGCCTAGCATCACACTAGGACCGGCAACGCAGACCTCGCCCTCGACACCTGGGGGTACCGCAGCTTCCTGCGCATCGAGCAGTTCAACAGTTAAGTGTTTGCAGGCTCTTCCAATTGAAATTTGTAGGGTATCCTCCATTGGGATGCTTGTGATGGGATGGTACGTGCAAACGTTGGTTTCCGTTGGTCCGTACAAGTTGTAAAAGCTCGTTTGCGGCAGCGCCTGCATGACTTTGCGTAAGACTGGTACACTAAAGGGCTCGCCCGCGTAGAGTACGCGAGTCAAACTTTGCGGTGGCAGTTTACCTAGATCCCCGTCAGTCTCCAGCAGGGCAATTGCAGATGGTACTGCGTACAGCAATGAAATTTGCCATGCATTGAGCTTTCGTACGAGTTCCTTCGGGCGGAGCAATAGTTCCGGCTGGATGAGCTCGACAGCGGCTCCGCTCGAGAGGGCACCAAAAATGTCAAGGATCGAAAGGTCGAACGATAACTGCGCATGATTGGCAAGGCGCTGATCTGGACCAAGAGAAAATGTCTGCATCGCCCAATTGACGAACTCAACGGCTGACCGATGAGTGTGTACTACCCCCTTGGGTTCGCCGGTGGAGCCCGACGTGTAGAGAATGTAAGCGGGCTCGTTACTGGAAAGTCTCTTGGGGCAATCATACCCGGGGGCTTTCTTCGCAAAGTCATGAACGATGGTGTTGGCTAAACTACAAGGTGCAGGTGTCACTATCGCTCGAAAACTTAGGGTGAGGGAGCAGTCGATTGAATATATCTGGTCGAGCGTTAGCGAGCTTATCACGAGTACTTTGGCGTCACAATCCGCAAGCGTGCGCGCGACGCGCTCGGGCGGGAGCCTTGGGTCGAGCGGTACGTATGCCGCCCCCGTGAACAAGATCCCTAGCAGCGTCGCTACCGTGTCTAGATTCTTAGGTAGGATGACCGCGACCCGATCACCAGGTCCCACGCCTTGAGCGTCAAGCAACCGCGCTATCGCGCTCGATTGCTGATAGAGTGTTGTGTAGTCAATCGTTACACCATTGCAGCCCACAGCATGGGCCTGGGGGCGGCATTGGACCTGGTGAACGAACTGATTAGTCAGCATCTGCTACACTGTGTCGATAATGGCCGCGCCCCAGGTGAAACCGCTGCCGGCAGCCAACCAAGCGGAGTGCACGCAACTTCGTGTGCCGACTGAAGCGAACAACGCTTGGGCATTGATGACGAGATCATTGGCGAAGGCATGCCCATGATTTACGGGGCCCGGGCCCAAAAGACAACTAGAATCAAAATCAAGCGCTCGTACAAAACTCTGGCGGTCGCGCTCGGACGTATTCGGATAGATTAAGGCTGTTATTGCCTCCTGTGAAAGCTCTGCGGCCGCCAGCGCACGTGTGAGCAACCTACTTAGAACAACAAAGTGCAAAGGCATCAATTGCTGCTCGAATTTTGCCGAATCGACGGTGATTGCCGGAGGAAGCGAAGTAGACGATATTACATCCACAAATCTGCCGCTGGATTGAGTAATTACCGCACGCAGCCGACCGATTCGGTTGGGCCTGAGTTCAGGCCGCGCGACTATGATTGCCGACGCGGCATCGGCCATGACTGAAATGGGGAGGCAAACGCGTCCGCCGTCAGGCGCACGATCGGAAGCGACGAGAAGCGCGAATTCAAGGCCAGGATCGGACGCGAAGAAAGCTTGAGCGGTTCTTAGCGCAACGTGCAACCCGCAACATCCCGAGCCGCGTATGCCAAGCACTAAGGCATCGGTTGCACTTAGGCATTGTTGAATATCATGCCCGAGTGACCAAATGCTCGGGGAGTCAGCCGCGAAAGTCGTATAGTCAATAATGAGACCCAGTTGGTTGCCGGATAGTTCCGCAGCGTTCAAGGCGCGTTCGGCTGCCTTTCGTCCGTGATCCCGTGAAGATATGCGATCTTCGCACATGACCGACTCGATACCCAAATTGGGTATCAGACGGGCGCGAAACGATTCGCTCAAGGCGTCCAGCTGCTGTTTCACACGGGCTGCTTCAGACCTAAAGATGTTGCTGGCAGTCAGTCGGCGCTGTGGCAGTGAAAGCCCCAATGCCAGAATATCCAGGGGAATTTGAAGGGAGTCCCGCAACGACACGAGCCGTGGCGTAGCACCTGCCTCGTTAAGAGAAAGGGACTCGCGGAGGCGACGCCAATTTTTCACGCCGCAGTTGTGGGGACCGGAACTTTCCGGCCGTATTTGCGCCGAAGGCGGCGAGAAATCTGACCAGGCTAATCTTCCTTGACGAGTCCGCCACATGGGGCACTGCTAGCCGCATGCAGCCTTGGATGGTACTCAACCAGAAGACATTGCTCGACCGACGCTGGCTTAGAATTACGGAGGATCGCGTCGAACTCCCCAACGGCACCATTATTGACGAATTCCATGTCCTTCACAGCCCCAACTGGGCAGCAGTCATCGCCGTAACGGAAAACGATGAAGTCGTGATGGTCGAGCAATATCGTCACGGCCTCGGTCGCGCCAGCTTGGAACTGCCATCGGGGGTAATTGATCCAGGAGAAGAACCCCTCGAGGCTGCAAAGCGCGAGCTATTCGAAGAAACGGGTTACAAAGCTGGGGCGTTTACTGCACTGTTCGACGTATCCCCCGAACCTTCCAGATCGACCCACCGGGCTTATTTCTTCCTAGCGCACGGCGCCACTCAGGCGGGTGAGGCGAGGCCGGAAATCAGCGAAGTCATTGATGTTAGGCTTGTGAAGGTAGAACAGCTACTGCGTGACTTGACCGACGGTCGCATTGATCACGCGGCGCACGTGGGTGCGATTCTGCTAGCGGAAAAGCGCGGACTCCTAAGAAGGATGTAGTACGATGCTCGATCGTTTTTTGGTGGACATCTCTCGATATCCTAGTTTGCACGCAATTATGCCTGTGGCCCTTCCAGAGTAATATCGACCATCAAGTCGCTTGCAATTTGTTCGAGAGCGGAACGCAGATCGTTGATGCCAAGTTCGTCTGATACCCGCAATTTCGCGGTGGCTACGAATAGCACTTCGGCGCTCATCGGCGCGCTTTGGCACTCCGTGTGCAGCTCTTCGACGTTCACGCCACGGTTGGCGAGAACCTGTGCGATTTCTCGAACAATACCTGGCCGATCTTGCCCTACCAAATGGAGACGCAGCGGTCGCAAGAGGGGCCTGTACCCCGTGGAATCAGCTGGAACTACGACAATCTGCAGTTCCGCCGACCTCAACTGCTGCAATGATTCATTGATCGCCTGCAGCTGGTTGGGCGGAATCTCAATCCTCAATATCCCGGCAAATTGCCCNNACGATTGATTGAGCCACGTCGAACCTTATACCAGCATTCGCCGTTGAACCCCAGATTGACTCGCGGTAAGCCAAGTAATGCCGGAAATTAAGCTCATTTACGTGACGGTTGCCAACAGCGAAGAAGCCGAGAAAATTGCCATGGCCGTCGTATCTGAACGTCTTGCGGCGTGCGCAAACATACTAGGTACGATAAAGTCCGTGTACCACTGGAATGGCAAGTTGGAGCAAGCTACCGAGGTGGCATTGTTGCTCAAGACTCGACAATCGGTCGTGGATCCGCTAATCAGTCGAATTCGGCAGCTCCATTCATACGAATGTCCGGCAATTGTGGTAGTCCCTGTCCTCGGAGGGAATGTGGAATTCCTAACCTGGGTGGAATCGGAAACCTCGATCTAGGGCCACCTGTTCCCACCCGCGTTCATTGCCAGTTTTGCCGTCCGTGGTGGTCGAATGCGCACTGATTCCCGGTCCGCCGCCGGACAAATTTCACTGGGGCTCGCCCAATCGTGGTACGATAGTCTACCATGACGGGCGAGCAGACGACGCTGGTTTTGGGCCTGATTGTCTTTGGAATGTTGGTCTTGTCGTTGTCCAGAGCGCGAACAAGGACGCCAGAAGTGCACCCTCCTGGCAAATCAAAACCCACCCGCGCCGTGCGCAGGCGGCGCAAATAGCCAGTCTGTATACTTACTGGTAAACTGCGGTAAGCATCAGCATGATGCTCCGGGTATCCACCGAGACGTCAGTGGAATTCACTGTCTTCGACGTATGCGCACCTGAGAATTGAAGTAAGCCGCCCACCGACCATTGGTCGGCCACCCACCAATCATAGCCCAACCAGGCAGCGAGCCCGAACCCTAGTGCCTTGTTGAATGGAATATTGGCAGTGTTTGAGAGTCGAGCGTTACTCAAGCCAACTGTGCCGCCCAAATGAAAACCGCCGCGAGGATTCGGATAGCCATCGATAAATGGGCCGATCGTCAGGAGCGAGACACCTGACTTTGCGGAATACCCGTCATCGGCTCTGAATGTTATCGATGGCAGGCTATCGAGAAACAGGCCGCCACCGACAATCACGCCTGGACTGGGTGCACCACCCGCCAAAAGGTCTACGGCAAGAGTCCCGCCGGTTGCCTTAAGGTTCGGGGACGGGGTACCGTCATCGATTGTCGTGGATTGGGATCCAAATCCGAGATTTAGGCGCAGATAGAAACCGTCGTGTAGTTTATCCGTTCGCGCCACGGGTGGTGGTGGGGCAGGGGCCTGGTCAGCCAATTGGATTTTGGGGGTGGCTTCAGCGGCCGGTGCAGGTGGTTGGGCCGCAGGCTGCGCTGCTCCGCCCGAATCAGGGGAGTGAGTTGCGGTGGGTTCCGACGGGGTGGCAGACGCCGCCGTGGGCGTGCCAGGGGCGGGTGAGACCGGCTGGGCTGCATTTTGCGCGAGGGCTGCCGGTGAAAGGAACAAGACCAATAGTGCCAGGCGAGGGGCCAAATTGCCGATCGAGGAGTGATATTTCATAGCGACCTCTGGGATTGGGATAAGCGAACCTGCAGGGCGGTGCAAGCCAAGGGGCTACCATCCGCCTGATACGATGCTGGGCCCCTGCGACCTTCCTCCGTTTTCATGACAAAGCATTACCTCACATTCACAAGACGCGCCGGGCCATTAGCTCGGTGGGGCCTGGTTGCCATTTTATTGGGGGTAACATTCCTGTTCTGGCCCAATAAGGTCCGCCGAATCGAACGGCAGCTGTCAAACTTGGCAGCGTCCGTGTCTCATGAGGGCCCCGCCGTTTCGGGCGACTGGCTAAAGACTCTCGAGAGCCAAATCCAGTCGAATTTTTCGACCACTACGACCGAGGTTACCATCGAGGGAGTCGTCAACGAAGGCTTGTCTCAGGAACAGATTGTCCAGCGGGTCGCGCAATTGGCTGCCAGTTCAACGGCGTTGAGCGTCAAGCTTTCGCACCTGACCGTCGAGATTACGCCCGACCAAGATCGCGCCCAGGCCAGCGCTGACCTAATCGTAGAAATCGCCACGCATGAACGCACCGACCGCGAGCGGCGTCACGTTACAATTTCGCTCCAACAACAATCGGGTAAGTTCACAATTGTAGCGGTCGAAGCTTCCGCTGGCATCGTCAATCAACCTGAGCCGAGGCCGTAATCTGCATCAGTGAGAGTCGCTCAGTGCGTCGAGCACGATTAGAGCCGACTTTCTTAGATCGAATAATTCTTCACTGGGCCCTACACAAGCGGGACAACCGGTTCGACATTGGCAACCGGCTATCAACCGACGAGCATCCTGCAATAGTCGATCAATGCATTCAAAAATGCGAATCGATAGTCCGATGCCGCCAGCGACGGCATCGAATAGAAATAGGGTCGGATCGAACCCCCCAATTCTCCCAGAGAATGGGTCGCGGCCCGGCGCCGAGTCACCGCTGCTGCCATCGCCCAATGTGCGGTTTATGTCGCGCGGATCGCACATGAGAAACAGCGTACTGACTGCCTCTAGAGCCTGCCCTAGGCCACGCAACCCGGCAATGCTGGCTGCTCGTGTCATAGGCAGCGACTCAATTAAATCCTCGGGCAGGGTGAGCCAAAAGCTTTGGGTATGCATTTGAATTTCCGGCAGATGAACATCGCCATAGCCAGCGTTCTCATGGGTGAAGAACTTGATCTTCTTATATCCGGTAACCTTTTCGAGTACCTTAACCTCGCCATAGCCCGTGCGCGCCAAGCCGACTACGCCATCGTGAACCGGCTCGATCACACTTACGGTGCGGTAGGTGAGTGCGGTAGTAAAATAGTCGGGCTCGACTTTTCTGACGTAGGCCTTGTGATTGTCGTAATCCAGACGTTCTACCTGATACTGCTCTGCGTCCTGTTGGTAAATGGCCTGTTCATGCAACATCGTGTGGGCAGCACGCCAATCCAGCTCGCCAATCGTTTGATCGGTACCGACATCAATGATAACGAAATTGTCCCATCCTATGTTGCGAAGACTTACGTGACTGGCTGGGAAAGGTTCGCCTGTCCAATAGAACTTGCCATTGTTAGAATGCACTAAGCCGTGACCCTCCAAGTACTGTAGTGCGTCTCGAGTGCTCTGCGCGTCGAGTCCGCCGTAGTTTTCCCCTCGTGCGCTGTCGGGTTGTGCCACGCGAGTTCCGGCCGAGGTCAGGTCGAAGGGCGCCTCGAAGGTCGCACACTTCAAGTGCTGGATCAAAATCTCGACATTGTTGGGATCTATTCGTGCCTCTTCGGCCCCACTTTGCAGCAGATAGTTGGCGTTTTGGGCCAAGTATTGATCGATGGTATTCGACGAACACACAAGGATGGCAGCGCTCTTTTTTCCGCGGCGGCCGGCACGTCCAAAGCGTTGCCAGGTAGCGGCCGAGGAACCCGGGTAGCCCGCGAGCACAACGGCGTCCAAGTCACCAATATCGATGCCAAGTTCAAGCGCGTTGGTGGCGACGACGCAAAGAATGGCACCGTCGCGCAGCCCTTGTTCCACCGCACGTCGACGCTCGGGTAGGTATCCCCCGCGGTAACCCATGATGGCATCGGGCCCCGCCACGCTACCGGCTCTTTCCCGCAAGTACTTGAGCATGACCTCGACACTGTTCCGTGACGGCCCAAAAACAATCGAGGGAATGCGAGCGTGAATCAGGTCGCTTGCAATAGAGACGGCCGTCTTGAGCGTGCTTTGGCGGATTCCTAGCTCGGCGTTTATCACGGGCGGATTGATGATGAAAAGGTCGCGCTGCGCCTGCGGTGCGCCACTCTCGTCGATCAACTTGATGTCTCGTTCACCGACCCCCAACAGCCTTGCGGCGTGTTGCAGGGGATTGCCAATGGTTGCGGTAGCGCATAGGAAGGTTGGCATGCTTCCGTGAAAGAGTGCAGCCCGCTTCATCCGCATCAGGACATGTGCCATGTGCGAGCCGAACACCCCCCGGTACGTGTGTAGCTCATCCAGGACCACGTACTTGAGGCCCTGAAAAAGCGATGCCCAGCGGGCATGATTGGGTAAAATCCCGCTGTGGAGCATGTCCGGATTGGTCAAAATGATGCGACCCCGGTCGCGGGCGGCTCGCCGCGCATCACCCGGGGTATCGCCGTCATATACGGTGACGGGAATCGGCAATTCAGCGTCCGCGAGCAGTTCATGTAGACCGTGCTCTTGGTCGCGCGACAGCGCTTTCGTTGGATACAGAAACAATGCACTGTGTCCGGGATCATCTAGGAGTGCTTGCAGCACTGGCAAGTGAAAGCACAAGCTCTTGCCGCTGGCGGTAGGCGTAGCAACCACTACGTTGTGTCCCGCATGAGCTGCATCGATGGCTTGTCGCTGGTGCGAATACAGTTCGGTAACGCCCCGATTGCTCAAGGACCGGCGTAGAGCCGGGTGGATCCATTCAGGCAGAGGCAGAGTCGTCGCCGCGCGCGATTCGAGCCGACTCGACGCGGCAAGCCAATCTCGCATCCGGCCCGATTGGCTCCACGACTTCAGCAATGATTCCAGGCCGAAGGAGTGGGTCCAGGGTGGCTCAGGCATGTCCGATAGCTAAACAGATGTGCGGTATCCTGGCAACGTCAGGGGACTTGGTGTAACTGCTCAGCATCTCCAATGAGCGATCCTTTGGAAGGCACTCCTTTGCAAACAACCGACCCAGTGGCCGACTCAACTGGCCACCTGTTGAGCACAAAATCGCGCAGACCCCGAGTCGTGCTTTTCGCTGGCCTGGCTGGCTTCTCGCTAGCTCTCGACCTGTGGAGTAAAAGTTGGGCCGAGCGCACTTTGACGCGTCACGGACCCTTCGAGACTGCTGTTACCGTCGTCAAGGACCACCTTTGGTTTTCGCTGGCCTACAACAAGGGGGGCGCTTGGGGTCTTTTACACGATGCGCCGGATGCGCTAAGGCGCCCGTTCTTCGTCATCGTGAGTGTACTGGCGATCTTCTTCATCGTGTCGCTTTACCGCAAACTTCACGAGCACCAGTGGGCTCTCAGATGGGGGCTCCCACTGGTATTGGGTGGAGCATTGGGCAACCTCATGGATCGAATCGTGAGGACCGGTGTCGTAGACTTTATTCAATATCGCGCCGAGTGGGTAGGCACGATGAATTCAATTATTCACCGCGTTTTTTCGGACTGGATAGTGGTCGAATACTGGCCTACGTTCAACGTGGCCGACATCGCAATATGTATCGGTGTTGGGTTAATGGCCATTGACATGATTGTTTCTAAGCGGAATGCTCAGCCCTTACCGGTTTCCGCGGGAACGCCAACGACTCAAAGTGAGCATCCGAATCCCTCTGGTAGTGGCTTGTAAGGCAATTTCAGATCACGCTAGGGCCCCTAGCCTGTTAATTGCTGTCGAGCGAGAATGGCATGCACCCCAGGCTATTTACGGTTCTTGATTTCCCATTTCCGAGCTACTTCGTGATGCTGGTGACCGGCTTCATGCTGGCTACCGCCTGTGGTGCACTATGGGCCAAACGAATTGGTCATGATCCGGATGTGGTGGTCAATCTCGGCATATCGATGTTAATTGCCGGCGTGGTTGGTGCGAGAGTCGCGCATGTTCTGTTCGACGGCTTTTTCTGGGACTACGTGCACCTGTGTACTGACCCTACCAAGGTCGCCTGGAAGATTTCCCGCGAAGAATGTCTGGCCCCGGTAGCGGGCGATTGGCTCTTTGGCGGTGGAGGCGAAGCCACCGGACTGTGGGATATGGCGGCTGGAGTCTGTCGTCCCCGAAAGGCGGATTGTTGGGCTTGGGCCAATATCATGGCGGGGGGTCTTACGTATTACGGTGGTTTCATTGGTGCCTCGCTCGTGGCCGTCTGGCAATTACAGCGAGACCATTTTCCCTTTTGGCGCGCGGCTGACATGGCGGGCATGTTCGTGCCTCTAGGTCTAGGTTACGGGCGGATGGGATGTTTGCTGGCGGGTTGCTGCTTCGGACGCACCTGCAATTTGCCCTGGGCGCTCAGATTCCCTGCGCACAGTCCGGCCGCTGATAAGCAGGTTGAGGTCGGGTTGCTTCACTCCACCACGGAAGCCTCACTACCCGTTCACCCAACCCAGATATATGAATCTATCGGTTGTCTTCTTCTGGCTGCCGTTCTCATCTTCTACCTGCACGGGCGCAAACGTTATGACGGTCAGGTTTTCTTAGCGTTCGTAGCCGGGTACGCTACCCTTCGGTTCATGCTCGAGTTTCTTAGAAATGACGATAGGGGGAGCATGCTGGGGCTGAGCACCTCGCAATTGATAGGCGTTGGGATGGTGGCGTTTGCGGGTCTGATTCAGAGCAGGATCAGCCGCGGCCTGCGAGCGAACAGCTGACGTGCGCAACCATTAGACTGCCAAAATAAGCAAAAAGGCGATGAGCTCGAGCAGAAGTATCTCGCCTGCTCAGAAAAATCCAGGAAGTTTACCTCGATCAATGATATGCTTGGCCCAATGGACAGGCAGTGTTGGGTCATCGCACTGAGTCTGCTAACTGCATGCAGCTCGCAAACGATCGCCCCGGCCCTGGCTCATTGTAACGATGCCGGTTGCAACCCCAACACGATAGTTGCTGGGGGCAATGGGGGGTCGGGCAATGGTGCCGATTCGGGCAATGGTTTGGGAATTACCCTCAATGTGTACGTCGTCGAGTTTGATCAAAATGTAGCCGGCGGCGCGGCTTGGTCTCCCACGGCGGTGCGACAACTCGATGGAACGTTCACGGCAAATGTTCCGTCGACTCAGGGTACGATTCTCACGGCCACGGGCCCGAGCCCGATTACGCTTGCAAACGCTCTCGTGTCTGATCAGTCCTGGGTCACTGTTACCCCCGCGACCGGGAGCGTGTATCTATCCGGGATGCACAACATTCCGGCCGTAAACGCTGCCAGTGTTAGCGTGCCCCTGCTACAAACCAGGGATTTGGACTTCGTGCAGACGTTGTTATCGACCCAACCACTTTCAGTGGATCCCGCAAAAGCCCAGGTTGTCGTCAAGGTAATCGACATTAACGGCAGCGGCGTTTCTGGAGTGCGCGCTTTGGATATCGGTGCTCAAGCTATGGCCTATGCCGCGGGCAATACCTGGATTGACGCCGCTACATCTACACTTCCGGTTACGGATGTGTCCGGGCGCGTGATGGCAATCAACCTTAGCGCTAGCAACCAGCCAGGGAGTTTTGTGACGGTAACGATTACAGGCGGCCTTTCGCCGCAGGGTTCCCCGTTGACAGTGACTGGATTGATTCCAATTCAAGCGGGATTCGTGAGCTACGGGACGGTACTTTACCAGTGAAAGCTCGGATAATTGACGGTACGAGCATCGCCCTGCAGGTTCGCCGTGAAGTGGCTCGCGGCGTTGAGGAGTTTTGTCAAAAATGCGGGCGATCACCGGGCCTTCACGTGATCTTAGCCGGCGATGATCCCGGTTCGGCCGTCTACGTGCGTGGCAAGGAAAAAGCCGCAGAGGAGGTCGGGATGCACGGTAAAGTCCACCGGCTTCCAGCCGACGTGGACCCTGAGTACTTGGTCAAACTCGTGCGAGAGCTCAATGCTGATCCGGCCGTAGATGGCATCCTTGTACAATTGCCTCTACCCGGGGGTCTTCCGTCTCAAAGCATATTGGACGCGGTGGATCCGCTCAAGGACGTGGACGGATTTCACCCAATAAATGTGGGTGCGCTTTGGTCCGGGCTGCCAGGAATCGTACCTTGTACACCGAACGGCTGCATGCGCTTGCTCAGGGAAGCAGGGGCCCATCTGGTGGGCGCACGTGCTCTTGTTGTCGGCCGCAGTCACATGGTGGGTAAGCCCATGAGCGGGCTGCTTCTAAACGCCCATGCAACGGTTACGATTGCCCATTCGAAGACGGAAAACTTGCCGGATCGATGCCGTGACGCGGACATTCTGATCGCGGCCATTGGACGAGCCAAGATGATAGCGGGCGACTGGATCAAACCAGGCGCAACTGTCATCGATGTGGGCATGAATCGCGACGAACATGGCAAGCTTTGCGGTGATGTGGACTTTGCGGGTGCCGCCGAGGTGGCGGGGGCCATCACTCCTGTCCCCGGTGGCGTCGGGCCCATGACAATCGCATTGTTGCTGGAAAACACATTGAAGGCCGCGATCGCCCGGGAAAGTCGCTAAGAGCGTCGCGACGTTTCGCGCACGGGGCCGCGCCAAGGGACTCTCTTTTCGCGCCCCCGGCGTCCGCTATGCGATTTCGTAGCGTGACGAATCAATGCCCAACCGAGCGCATATTTCGTCTAACACAGCATCCGCACGCGCTTGTAACTCGCCGAGACTATCGTTATTTTCAATCACGACGTCGGCTGCGGCTAGCTTTTCTGCCATCGGGGCTTGAGCGGAAATTCTGGAGCGAACTTCGGACTCTTTGTGTCCGTCGCGGCTGAGGACTCGTCGCAGTTGCTCGCTTTCATCGGCGACGACGACTACCAATGGTCGATACGAATCGGCCCGACCCACTTCAACGAGCAATGGCGCCTCGTAGCAAGCGAGCACTTCGCCCCGGTGTTCGAGCGCCCGTGTTTGCAATTCGAGCTCTTCCTGAATGCGTGGATGCAAGATCGCCTCGAGGGCCAGTCGCATTTTCGGAGCAGCAAATACGCGCGATGCCACCTGAGCGCGATCGAGGCTTTCATCCGCTTGCAGTACTTCGGGTCCGAACAGCTGCACGACCGCGCCAAGACCAGCCGAGCCGGGCGCCACGATCACGCGAGCAAGCTCATCGGCGTTGACGACCGGGAGCCTGCGTCTGCACCAACGGGCTGCTACAGTGCTCTTGCCCGTAGCAATGCCGCCGGTGAGCCCGAATACGTGAATTGCCATCGGTGGACTGGATTATGCCCCATACACCCCAGCCCATGAACCCACCCGAGTCGCATTCCGGGCAGCTTCGCCGCGTGGGGTCCCCGCTGCGACTTTCGAGAGCGGCTGCCGTCGGTGGGTCGATTTTCTTGGCGGCATTGGGCGTTTCCGTGCCGTCAAAACCCAATCAAGCCGGTCCGTTAACGATGGGCTCCTCGCAAGAGCCTTATTTTCTTGCCTCAACGGAGCTCGATTCACCGGGACTCGGGCCGATGATCGGTCTCGGGGTCGGGCTAGCGGGGCCGCCGCTGTTGGGTCGCGATGGCAGTTGGTGGCTCCTCGGAAGCGACGGCGAGATCGGACACTTTCGCGGCGATGACCATCTCATTTGGTCCATTTCGGTCGGTTCGACCATCACCGGCGCAGCGGTGGCCGACGAGCAAGGACTGCTGTTCGTGCCCACTGCTCGTGATCTCGTCTATGCCGTGGAACCAAGCGGTCACCAGCGCTGGAGATTTCGCGCACCCGCAGGCATCAGCGGCCCGCTCGGGTGGATGGCAGGGCAGGGCGTCGTATTCGTCGGACGCGATCGTGCACTCTATTGGTTGGATCAACGCGCCAATCTCCTGCTGCGTGCGCCGCTAGGCTCGCGCGTTTCAGTCGGGCCTGCACCCCTCGGAGCGCGAGCGGTTGTGGGCACCGAGATGGGACAGCTCATTGCCTTGACTCGGCAAGGCAAGCGACAATCCGTGCAAATCGGCGCCCCGATCGCGGCCATCTTGCCGACTAACGCGGGAATTGTGGCATTGGCTGCCGACAAAGCCGTTGGGCTCGATGCTCAACTGAACAGGGTCTGGTCCCGTGAGCATGTTTTGGGGATTGGGGTCACATCGTCACTTGGACAAGGGCAGCGATTGGGCTCGCCGGTAGTACTGCAGGCGTCAGGGCAAATGGACTGGCTCGACGCAGCGGGAGAAACCGTCGCTTCTGTCACGCTTGGCCGTACCCTGCCATCGGAGCCGATCCCCGTGTTTGCTGCGACGAATAGCTGTGCGTGGATATCCTTCGATTCCGGGGTGCTGTGGGAAGTTTGCGTCAACAAGGCCGTGAAGAATATTCCGTTGGCACGCGCGTCGCTGACACGCCCTATCATCGATTTAATGGGTGCACGAGTGATGGTCGGTTCGGCTGTGGGAGGCCTTTGGAGTCTGCCACTGGCCGCAGGCTCGTAAGCGGCTGCGTTTTTACTGGCTGGGCGCGTAGGTGAGCGTGGAGTAGATCCGACCCCGTGGATTTGAAGCGCAAGCTCGCACAGCTCGAAAAGAGCCAGATCTCAAATTCTGGGACTTCCACGAGACACGAGGAAGTCTCAGAGGACGCCGCTGCCAGTCCATCGCAGAACGGGGCAAGTGCGGCCGACGCCGACCGAGAAATCGCGTTGGCCCGACTCCGTGAACAAATGGCGGAGCTCATGGCAAGAGATCCAGCGCCCTCGAACCCGCGCCCTCTGGCACCTGCGCCACTCGGGTTTGTGCCTTGGGAAACTTCGCAGGGAATAGTCCATCGTCGAAATCGGCTGTGGAATGCCGATCATTGGATTGGATGTGTCCCCATTGCGGCGGCGCTCGCGGCTTCCTCCGAATACTGGGCCTTACTTGGACTCGACCCGGCGCTCGCAGAATGTGATTCGCGCAAGGCCCTGTTTCTTGACACGGAGACCACGGGGCTCGGTGCGGGAGCAGGCGTTCTTGCATTCTTGATTGGAATGGCTTGGTTCGATGGAGAGAATCGACTCGTGCTCGAGCAACTATTCCTGCGCAGCCCCGCTGAGGAGGCCGCCCAACTCGAAAGGGTGGCGGAGCGGCTGGCGGACGCCACCGTGTTGGTTACTTTCAACGGAAAATCCTTCGATTGGCCGCTGCTGGCTAACCGCTTCGTGATGAATCGCATGCAAGTCCCCGAATTGCCGGTTCATTTCGACTTACTGCACGCGGCGCGCCGACTGCATAAACCTCGACTTGACCGGGTAAACTTGAAGGCTCTAGAAGTCGAGGTCCTGGCGCTCGATCGTGGGCCGGACATTGACGGCGCGGAAATCGGTCCCCGCTATTCACATTTCCTGCGCACGTTCGACGAAGACGCATTGCGGCCGGTGATCGAGCATAATGCGGTAGACGTGTTGAGCATGGTCGCCTTGGTGGGGCTCTACGGTGAACCACTTGAGCGGCTCAACGAGGGTGACTGGGTTTCGCTCGGGCGAACCTTCAAGCGAGCGCGAGCGATAGAAAAAGCTCAAGATATCGCTGAGTTAGCGGTGCAGCGCCACGGGGGCCACGATGCGCTCCGCTTGCGCGGCGAACTAGCCAAGGCTCGTGGTGATCGAGACAAAGCATTACAAGATTTCGAGCGGGTTTGCGATTGTGTCGACGATCCGAAAACGCGTCTCGAATTGGCCAAACTCTACGAGCACCATATCAACCAACCGAAGCTCGCATTGGCACTGGTCCAGCTGGGAACTGGAGAGTCCGAAGTGGCCACTCTGCGCCGCCGTAAGCGACTCGAGGAAAAATCCCAACGGTTGGCGAAGGACTCGTGCCCGCCAATTCCGGGAATGGCGAATCTGCGCAAAAATAAGTAAAAATGGCATCTAGTCGGACTCCTCCAAGCCGGTGGCGTCCCGCAGCTCAGTGGCCATCGCTTTGGCCGCCTGGTCTCCGGGTTGAGTGTCTGGATTTCTGCTAGACAGCTGTTTATGCCTTACGATCATCGGGCAGTTGAAGCGCGCTGGCAGCAGTATTGGGAAAACAACAAAACTTTTCGCGCGCAGAGGCGGCCCGGCTACCCCAAATATTACGCACTCGACATGTTTCCCTATCCGTCGGGCAATGGCCTTCACGTGGGGCATCCCGAGGGTTACACAGCGACGGACATCGTTGCGCGCTACAAGAAAATGCGTGGATTCGACGTCCTACACCCGATGGG
>PMCK01000650.1 GCA_003154095.1 Myxococcales bacterium
GTTTATGGGTTGGCGCGGAGGTAGGATTCAATCGCTGCGGGCGGCATGCGACTTGGAATTCGTGCCCCACAAGTGAGTCGCGAAATACCGACTCCTAAGGACGCTGCGTAGTGCGGATTGACCCGGATCTCGATCGCGTTTGGAGGCGGCTGAACACGGACTCATGAATTGAAGCAACCGCGCTATTGCGCGGCGTTCTGATCATGTGATCTTTGGCAGGTTTGCTCCAAGATTTCAGGGGTTAGGTTTGCGTTTCGACATGATCGAAACGCCGCTGTTTTTTTCACGGCGGTCTCCAGTCGTGGCCGCATGCAGCCCCAGCTCGGTCACGGACAGCGGGCCTGTGAGCTCGACGCCTCGCTCGCCACGAAGTGTGAGCGGGCCGACGTAATTGCACTGCACCCTTCGCCTCGACGTTCCAGATCTCGGCGACCGCATCCTTGTCATCGCCGATCTGCGATCCCAGCGAAATACTCGAATGCAACTGCGATTCGGCTGCTCGTCCCCATGCTCGCAAGGCGCTACCCGGGTGACGGGTCCCCGCGGCGATCTCGCCGTAGACACGGTCGGCATCGCATAAGGTTCATCCTGAGCCTTGAAGACAAGGCCGCGACTTCCGTAGGATGCGACCCCATGCCCAAGACGACGACGGCAAGGCAGCCGACGCTGCCGATCAGGCGCCAGGCTCCGCAGCCACGCACGAGGAGCGCCGCATGACCTCGATCGCGCTCTTGGCGACAGCGTGGGGTAGCAAGCATGGCGGGATCAACGTCGTCAACATGGAGCTTGCCCGCGCGCTCGCCGAGGTGCTCGGGAAAGCCGGACGAGTGTTCTGCGTCGTCCCCCACACGCAGGACGAGGACATCGCGGACGCAAAGGCCGCTGGCGTCACGCTTTTGACCCTGAGTCTACCCCCTCATGGTCTGCCTGACTTTTTCGATAAGGGCTGGGTAGGTACGGTCGAGAAGAAGTTGGCGGAGGCCGATGCGAGCAAGCTCGACTGGTGCATCGGCCACGACGTCATTTCAGGCGATGCTGCCCTTGAGATGAAGCGCAACGGCAGCGTGCAGGGCTCTCTGGTCATCAGCCACATGAGCTACGTGGACTATCAAGGCGTTAAGCACCCTGACGCCAGCGATGTGAACCACAAAATCGGGGAGCAAGAGCGCATCCTAAGAGCTGCCGATACCGTTGTCGCAATCGGGCCCCTGCTCGCAGGTTCCGCAAGCGATGTCATTGACCAACCCGTGACGTTCATCGTGCCAGGGCTTCCGACGATTACGCCACGTCCGCCGCGCAACAGGTTCAGCGCCGTAAGCTTTGGTCGCTTCGAACGCGCCAACGATCGTATCAAGCAGATTCAGCTCGTTGCCGAAGGATTTGCGGCAGCACGGCGACGCGCACAAGAGCACGGGGCTCCAGCCAGCCTTCAGGAGAACCCGACACTCAAGCTGATCGGGGTGTCGTCCAGCGACGAAGAATCGAACGAGCTAAAGAGGGTCATGGCGGAGCGAGCGGGCGGTATCGTAAACCTTCACCCTCTGCCATACCAGGAGGACCGCCAAGCGCTCTATCATGAGATTGCAGGCTCGAGCGTAGCCCTGATGCTATCGTGGCACGAAGGCTTTGGCCTTACAGGTTGGGAGGCCATCGCGGCCGAGGTCCCCCTCATTGTCACCAAGCAGAGCGGCCTTTACAAGTTCCTGCACAAGCTCGGGCTTCAGGGGCTCGTACACGATGTTCAGGTCGATGGAAGTTACGGCGACGACGAGACGCCGAACTTTACCGGCGACGACCGCCAGCGCGTCGCGACGAGCATTCTGGGTGTGGCCAACGATTACGACAACGCGCGTGCGGTCGCCAAGAATCTTAAGGACACCCTTGACCTTAGGGGCTTTACGTGGACCAAGGCGGCCCGCACCGTTTTGGATCAGCTTGGTGTCGCGACCACTTCAGGCGATAGCGCAGAGCTTGCACTCGTTAGTTCTGTTCCGAGCGTCAGCGGAGTTTCACCGTATACGGACCTGGCCCTGGCGACCTATCTCACACGCATGCGCGAAGTGACCGGGATGGTGACACTAGCGGGCGACACCAAAACTCGCCCGCTTGAAGATGTCTTTGTCGAGCTGGAGGTGACGCGCGACGGCAAGCTCGACGCTTCCACGATCGACAACGACGGCGAGGCCGAGTCTCCGACGGTTGAGTTGGAGCTACGCCGCAGGAGAAGCGCGCCCTGGCGAGAAATCACCGAGACGATTCCTGCCTTGGATTTGCTCGACTTTGCGCACCGAACTCTGGTCGTGGGTGCCGCGGGCACGGGCAAGTCGACACTCCTTCGTTGGCTGGCGTGCCAAGCCGCACATAGGCGCGCCACTGATGACAATGCCAGGATCCCGATTTGGCTCCCGAAGCTCCCGCCGCACAACGATCTCGAAAAGGACGTCGCGGGTGTCTTGGCGAGACGGGCGCTTGCCCACCTCGATCTGGACGTTCATCCCTCTGCGGCGCTAGAAGCGATGCGACAGGCCATTGTCTCGGGCCAAGCGCTCGTCCTGATCGACAGTCTGGACGAGGCGTCCGTCACCGAGCAGGACTACGCAGCAGAGTGGTTGGAGAAGCTCCAAGGTCGCGTGGTGCTCGCTTCCCGCCCACTGCTCCAGAATACGCCCGTCAAGGACGTGGTGACCGTCACGCTGCACGGGATACCCGGCATCGCAGCAGAGCAGCTCTTGCGCAAGTACTTTCCGGGTGAAGCGTGGGTCGATGGTCTGCTCGACGCGCTGCGCAGCCTTCCGGACGGCCCGATGTGGCTGGAGACGCCGGTGCTCCTCGGCCTGGCGGCAACCCTCTACCGCTCGAACAACGAGCTTCCTCGCGCAACCATCGATCTCTACCGTCGCGCCGTCGATCATCTTCTGCGCTCGGAGCGCGTGCCCGCGCGATATCACAACGACGCTTTCCGCGCCGAGCTTCAGGGGTTCGCGCGTGAGCGCCTCCTCCCCAAGGACGGGGCACCGCGCGTCCTCTTCGATGCGACCGAGGTCGCTGACGGCAGGCACGAGCTATACAAGCGGACGGGGTTGTTTGAGGGAGGATTCCACTTCAGGTTCACCCACCTGACGATGGGCGAGTACCTTGCCGCCGAGGGCGACGTCGACCTGGCAGGCGAATGTACCAAGCTACTGGCCATCGCGGGCAGGCTCCCCGAAGGGCGCGCGCTGGAGGTGCTGCCGATGGCGGTCGCCATCCACGGAGTACCTGCGCTGCAAGCGCTTCTCACAGATGCGCGAGACCACGATGTATCGGACCATCGACTGCTGCGGCTGCTCTTGCGGGCCATCGGGTACGGTGGTCAGGGCGTTCAAGACTTTTGCCGCGAGCACGCCGTCGACGTGCTCCGGCTGATCGCGGAGCGCCTCGATGCGCCCAGCGGACGCTTCGGCGAGGCCGAGGTGGCCCTAATGGAGGCGGGAGAGCGCGCCTTCTTGGCCATGCGCGGCATGGTCACGAAGGTCGAAGTCGAAAGGGTGTTTACACGTCTTCTGCGGCTCCCAGGCAACGCCGGGACAGAAGCTCACCTGGTAACGTGGATCCTGGGGGCACGCGCGCCCGAGCGGCGTGTATCCATTTGGGGGTTGACAATTGAAAGGCAAGCACGTGCGCTCGTTCGCGCCAACATCGGCATCAACGGCGTACTTGAGCTCACACAGGGGGTGGACAGTGTGAACCAATGTTCGGCAGCTTGCTATCTCGCGAACTCTCCAGAACTGCTTCCCCAAATTCGGCCTCTCCTCTACCACAGGGAGGGTATTGGCCGTCGATGGATCAGTGCCAACCTGGCCAAGGATCCGCAATCGGAGCCGGATTGGCGGGAGCGCTTGGGAGACGAGGATCGAGACACACGTGTAGTCTGTGTAAGAGCTTTGGCCCATAGGTTGGCGCGTGAAACCATGTACCTGCCTCGATTGCTCGACATGCTGGCGCATGATCCGAGCGACGAGGTACGAGCTGCGGTGGTTGATGCGCTTGCCAACGACCCTCTTTCCTTTCCCACAATTCGCAAAATTCTGGCAGAAACGATCCACGTGCCTCCTTGGCCCATCTCGGGTGAGTTCTTTGAGCTTCGGGAGGCTGCCGTCCGTGCGCTGGCTGCGGATCCCGATTCTGAGGCGTTCATCAGGCAATATGTTCATGAGCCCAGGGGCTTTTGGGGTGAGAGCAGCACCTTACAAGCTATCTTGGCCGTTCCCGAGTGGCGCAGCCTATTGCTTCAAAAGCTTTCTTCGCCGGAGGTGACAACCTGGGTAATCAAGGAAATGGCCACCGTGCCGGAGGCGGAAAGTGTCCTCAGGGAGCTACTCGATAGCGCTGACGCACGTATTGTCCAAGAAGCGATCAGGGCCCTTGGGGAGCGAGTAGGCCGCTCCAAGTTGATGAGCCTGCTGACGCACCCGGACGAGATTGTGCGTTGCGCGGCAATTGGCGCGCTGGCAGAGGAGCATGATTCTGCAGCGGCGTTGAGGAGGTTCCTGGTGGGAACGCCCACAGAGCAGGTCGCTGCAATTAAGGCGTTGTCTCACGACACCGAGGCGATGACGGTCGTCGGGAACAAATTGCTGCGCTCCCATAGCGCTAACGTCCTCACGGCCGCCGTTAATGCGCTTTCGGAACATCCTATTGCGTTCGCAGCACTTCGAGAGCGGTTTGATGAATGGCGGCTAGAACCGGAATATGGGCAAGTCGATTCGAATGATGCAAGGGACCTGGTCCCTTACGGTGCGCTTCGAGCCAAGATTCTGAGCGCACTGGCGAGTGAGCCACGGTATCGTATGCTCCTCGTGGAAGCGCTCAATGATCCGCATTCCGCTGTACGGGGCGCGGCCGTAAGGGCGCTGGCTCATGACTCTGCAATGCTGGCGCGATTGAGCGAGCGGTTCTTGGCAGACGATCGTGGCATCGAGGAGGTCGAAGCTTTTCGTGAGCTGATGCGCGATCAACCGTTTGTCATGGACGAGCTCCTCTGTTACCTAAAGGAAGATCTTGCCGCGCTTAGGTTCGTGGCTTTCCGCCATTTCGTCGATCACGATGAGGATCGTCGAAGACTAAAGGAAATGCTGTTGAATCGTCGGCTTCCGGAGGATTGGCGCGCAACGATCGTGGGGCCTCTCATGAGGGATCCGACCCTGCACGGTGTGGTTCGTGGCTGCATCGACGATCCCTCTCGCTATGTTCGCGCTCAGACGCTCAGGCTCCTGAGACACGATCGAGGCGTACGTGAGGCACTTCGTGATCGACTTCTTGATCAAGCCAGGTTGGCCGAGCTGGCCCAACAGAATTGGCTTCCTCTGCGGCCCGACGGCGTGCCTGAAATTCTTGCATCGGATCCTGATGCGCATCCCATCCTGGCGGAGCATCTCGCGTCTGACAATCCTATGGTCGTCCAATTGGCGGCATCCCTGCTGCATGACTATCCACAGGCCCGACCCAAGCTCGTCGAGCTTCTCAACCATCCTTATGTGGAGGTTCAGTGTGCAGCCATGCGTGCATTGGGGGAATACGAACCGGTTCGGGAAACCCTTGTGGCTGCGCTAGAGCCGAATCCGCGCGAGGACCCCAACACAGATACAGAGCGCGAAGAGAAGTGGGAAGAGGACAGGAGGCGGGATGCTCGCCGAAATGCCGCCGCGGACGCCTTGAAAGATGTGCCCGAACTTCGTGTCAAGTTTCGCGAGCTCCTCGATCATCGTGACAAGGATGTGCGTGAGGCGGCGATCCATGCGGTAGCTGCCGACCGAAGCCCCGATGCGCTGCTTCTGCTGCGGGTCCGACTGGGGCTCGAGAAAGAAGAGCATCTGCGGTCCGAGATCATCAAAGCGTTACATTTCGATCCTGCGTCGGTGGATGTGTTGCGCGAGCGGCTCCAGAACGACTACCAGCGAAACGTCCGTATGCAGGCGGCCCACGCCCTGGGCTTCGGGGACTTGATGCCGGCACATGCCGTCCGCAAGTTGCCCTCCGTCGCGCGCGTTTGCGGCGTGTTGGCAGCTCCCGACGATCCTGGTCTGGATGCGCTTCGTGCCTTCGTCCAGGCACCGCGGCATCTCGACTTGGATGCAGAGACCGAGCTCGGTGAACAGGTGCTCGCGTGGGCGTGCGCCCGTCTCGGCTGGGCCTACGAGCTTGATCGTGAGCGGGAGGGGCAAGTTCTCGGTGAGGTTGCGACGTGGGCGGACAGGGTTTCAAGCCCGGGCCGCCCGCTCGTAATGCGCGTCGCCATGGACGTGTTCGATGTTCCACGTGAACGGTTTTTACGGCCCAACCACAACTTGATGGTGGTGTGGGACGTGGTTCGACACGTGGTGGCCGCGGAGCCACCGGCTCTGGTCCTCGCGTGCGCCGACGTAGCCTTCGAGCATCTCCAGCCGCCGCCGCTCGCGCCGGGCGAGGTTCGGTTTGGCCCGACCTTCTTCGGCTTTCGGTTGAATTGCAGCAAGCCCTGAGTCAACGACACCCGCTTTGGTACCATACATCGCTCGTACATCCGAGGTTGGTGACCGCACCTGCGCCGAACGTCGATCTGCCGCCAGTCGTCGTCACGGATTTCGAAGAGGCACGCCAAATAGCAGACTTGTCGCCTCGCGGTGCAGCGGCGCTATTGCGTCTCTCCCTGCAGGGGCGACAGGAGACCCGGGGCCACCAAGGGATTCAGGAACGATATGCGCGATGCTTTTTGTTGGAGCACAATTCCCGCAAAAAATGCATCGAATCGTTCGTCTAGATCTGCCCTCAGATAGAACCAGCAATTTGCAACAGTTTCAGAAGTTCCTCATTCGTGGGTTTCCTAGTCACGGCCCGAAGATAGTCGCCGATTTGTACGAAGTAGTCGCTTATGTTGACTAATTGGTCCTTGCGGTTGTCTTGGCCCAACTTCCTGCACTCCATGGCGACGTCGTAGCGCATTCCGCGTTTCTCGTCCCCAAGGAGTCGAACCTGTGACCTTCGGTTGAAGAAACCGCATCTCGGCAAGACCTCAATCCCAAGGCCAATCGCCACCCAATTACAGTCCTCCGCCGCATCCCGCCCGCAGGCTGCCTTCACTGTGCGTTCAGTGTGCCTTCGCTCTGCCTTTACTCGAGGTTACCCCGCCGCCGCTTTACGTCGGTCCAGGGCGTCTGCCTCGGCCGATTTCCGCCCGCGTTGGCTCTGACGCGCCGTAACCCGGCGGTTCCGTGCCGCTGTGACAAAAATAATCGGGGGGTGTTTTTCTTTAGCAACTGGCTTCGGGCGGTGCCCGATGAAACCGGTGATTGATTTGAAGTGGCAGTAGCAGAGGGATGGTCCCTTGGTTGCGGCGAGCTTCGGTTGATTGATTTCACTAGTTTCTAACGGAAAAACAAGGAGGCCGCACGTGGCCAAGATTCAGAATAATCTTATTATTCATGGTTTGTCGGGGATGCTGGGCAAGCAGGTGGTGGTTCGCCGGATGAAGAATGGGCAGTACGTTCTTTCGGCGGCGCCGGCTAATCGCTCGCAGGATGTTTCCGCGGCGCAGAAGGAGCAGCGCGAGAGGTTCCGGCAGGCGATTTTGTACGCCAAGGGTGCGCAGGGGATGGCGGAGTATCAAGATGTGGCAGAGGCGCGTGGCGTTTCGGCGTTCAATGTGGCCACGGCTGATTTCCTGCATCCGCCGGAAGTTCAAAAGATCGATGTCTCCGGTTACCATGGGGCCATTGACGAGACGATTCACATTATGGCGACCGATGACGTCAAGGTGAAGACGGTTGGCGTGATGATCGTGAACGATGACGGCACGCTCGTCGAGAAGGGCACGGCCGTTGCCGGCACTGCGAATACCAACGAGTGGCTCTACACTACGAAGTGCGCCGCGGCATCGTCTTCGGTGAAGATCGTGGTCGATGTCGCCGATCTCGCCGGGCAGGTCGCCCTGGTTACGGAGCACTCGTAGGACTTGTTCTTCTTAGCTTAGTTGTTCAGTCACTGATATTTCTCTCTTTCCTATGAAGTACACATTGCCAAGACCCGCCAGGCAGAGTTCCGGACATGCTCTGCCTGGCGGTCGGTTTTTTGTCAGACAGGGAAACCTGTCGCGGCGCAGCACCGGCAGCAGCCACAGCGCCTGCAGCGGCAGCAGCACCGGCAGCGGCGGCAGCACCGGCAGCTACAGCATACGTAGGGCCTGCACGGTTGTTGCGGCAAGTTGCGGCTTGGGCTGCTAAGAGGAATAGCGTGAACTCGACCAACGCGGCACTCGGGGCAAGGCTGAAGACTTACGCAGCGGCAAAGGCCAAATACTGGCTCATTCCGCTGGGGGTCGTGATTTTTGCGGGCGGCGTATTTGTGGCACTCGGCCCCTGGCTCTTCCCGGATCCGCGTGCGGGGCTCGGAACCGAGGTGGGCATAGCGGTACTCGGCCTGTTCTTCATGTTGCTCGGCGGCGCGGCAACTGCGAGCGTCGTTCGACAGCGCAACCGGCGCGTCCACGTGCACGAGCACGGCATTGTCGAAGAGCGTGGCGAGCGCCGGATCGAGATGCTGTGGGACGAGGTCGCTACGCTCGTTAGTGCGCGCCAGAAGGTGACTCAGGCCGTAGGGCTCGTGACTCACCACATCGAGTCGCACACTCTCAAGACCGACGCCGGCAAGAAGCTCGTGCTCGATCACTTGCTGGCCGACATCTCTGCACTCGGCGAGGAGGTGGAACGCCAGGTGAATCGTTGCCTGCTGCCAAAGATCCAGGCGCGCCTGGCGAAGGGCGAGAGCGTCTCCTTTTCACCCCTGACAGTGACAGACCAGAGCATCGCCAGCGGCCAGAAGACGTTGGCTTGGGAGCAAGTGGCGGGCGCTGAGACCGCGCACGGCGAGGTGCGCATCTTTCGTCACGGCGAGCCCTCGGCTTGGGTCAAGGTTCGTTACGGCAGCCTCACCAACGCGCGGGCGCTGCTCACATTGATTTCGAGCCGAGTCAAGGCCCGCCAGGCATGAAATCAGTGCCCGCTCCGCCGAGCGGACTGAAGGTCCACCCGCGGCTGCGCACCATCGAGCTCTCGCGGGACAGGTTGGCCCTGACAGCGGAGCTCGTTCAGAGCGGCGAGTTGGCCGTGGTCGAGCTGCTCGAGAGCAAGCGAGATCAGAAGGGCTTTCGCGTGATGCTCCGCTATCGTTATCGCACGCCGAGCGGAGCGGTGCTCGAGGGCAGCATCGCGAGCTCCGAAGGCGGCGCCTACCGAGTGAACGAATCGGAGCGCCAGTCCCTGGCATTGTTATCGCGGGACGGGAGCCGCGGCTTGCTCCTCACGCGCAGTGGCTACCCGCTCCTGAACGCGTCCGAGCACCTGCCGGCTTCGTGCTAGATTATGGCCACTCGCAACCTGGAGCGGCTCTGGTTTGCCTTGGCCGCACGATTCTTGGTAGAAATGCGTAACGGTAGGGCATAAAAGGCGCAAAGTGAGATGCGAGATCGTCGATCACGGATGACAATGGGTTGGCTGAAACGTTGGCGAGAGCGGCACCTGACGCGGTGGCGAGCAGGCGAGATTGACGATGCCACGTTCGCCCGCAAGCAAGTGCAGGCAATATGGAAGGCGTTCGGGCTGATCTTCGGCGTCACTATCGCCGTGAGCATGATCGGGCTCGCATCCGAAGGGAAATCTCTGACGCAGGTGCTGACCGCTGCGGGGTTGATCGCCCTTGTGGGCGTCGTCGTCGCTTTGCGTGCGGGGCGCATCGCGGCCTATGAGGTGAGAATTGCGGTGCTGCAACGTAACCGCCAGCGAGTCGAAGCCAACCCGGCTGCTCCCCTCGTGCATTCGCACGTGAAGCCGCCTGCGGAAGGGCGCTTCTACGGCGTATACCGTCGCTCCAACCGCTACACCTACTCGCTCATGGTAAGGACCGCAATCATCGGCGGCTTGACGCTCGGTCTCTACTTGTGGATCGGCTTTACGCCGATAGTTGCGCTCGCAGCGGGCGGCGTTGCAGTGCTTGCCCTCTGGTGCATCTACCTGCGTCTCGACCGGAGGCCCTTTCTGGACATCTCAGCGGAAGGGATCTGGTGCCGCGCCTGGGGGAAACAGCGGCTCGGCTACGGAGATTTCAAGGCGGTCTACCCGCGCCAGAGCCGTTGGGATCGCGGCATCACGCTGGTGCCTCGCGATCGTGAGCTGCTGCGTCGTCGTCTGTCGTGGTTGGGACGGGCATCGTTACGTCAGGGCGGCGGCGGCTGGGGCGGGCCGGCGCACGTGGGCACGCTCACACTTTGGGCGAACCGGCTGGACTTGCCGCAAGCCGAGCTGCTCCGCGCGGTCCAAGCCGAAATTGTCGCGCGTCGCTCAGGTGAGTCGGACTAGCGGCTAGCGGCGGCGGCAGCACCTGCGGCGACAGCAACACCTGCAGCGGCACCAGCGGCTGTAGCAGCCTCAGCACCTGCAGCGGCGCCGGCATCCGTGGCGGCAGCCACTAGCCAAAGCCATCAGCCGCGAGCCAAAACATTCACTCAACCCGCAGCCACGTGCCGTCACCACAAAAGTAGCGCTCTAGTGGCTAGCCCTACGCCGTGCTCGGAATTTCGGACGGGTCGAGTTCGGGCTCGACTACGCGCAAATGGCGCCAATGTCCGCTGCGATAGCGAAAGTAGAATATGGCGCCGAGGAGCCAGATAAGAACTACCAGCACGACCCACGCGACGCGGGTCGGCGTCTTGAGGACACGTAGCATGGTGAACGTGCCGAGAAACAGAGTCCAGTGTCCGGCGACCGATAGGCACATGGTTGCAAACGTGTCACCTGCCCCGCGCAGGGCTCCGCCGAGCACCAACTGCATGGCGTCGGCAAACACGTAGACACTGACTAAACGCACCATGAAGATTCCAAGTTGGTAAGCTTCGCGATTCGAAGGCAAAAGGAACAGTTGCACTAACCACTTCGGTACAAGGCTGTAGGTAAGGACGATCGCGAGTGCATAGCAGCTGACCAGCTTGACCGCGGACATCGTGACTCGATGCGCCGAGTCGGGTTGTCCGGCTCCCATGTAGCGCCCCACCAAACTCGCGACCCCGACGTTGACGCCGATCAGCGGGACGAAGGACACCATGTCCCAGTTGAAGGCCACGGTTACCGCAGCTGCAACGGCCGGGCCGCGCGCGTGAAACAGCAGGACCAGCAGGTTGAACGCCGTCAGGTTGAGGAACAACTCGATTCCAGCGGGCGAGCCGAACCGAAGCAACTTGAGCATCGTCGGCCAATGCCAGCGCAGACCGCGTACGGTTCCATAGTCCCGGCGGTGGTTGGCTCTCACATAGGACACCGCCAGAATGCACAGGCCGCTCGCGCTGCCGATAATCATCCCGAAACCGGCCCCGGCGATGCCCAGCGGCGGCAGCCCAAGCCGGCCGAAGATGAGAACATAGGCTGCTGCAACGTTGACAACGAGACTGGTCGCAGCGGAGAGCATGATGATGCGGGTACGGCCAATTCCGCTAAAAAAAGAGCTGAGCGCGCCGCGCAAGAGTCCCAGTATCGAGCCGAGCGTGACGATGGAGAAGTACTGGATCTGGGGCACCAATTGTTCTTCTGGCACCTGCATCAACCGAAATAGGCCGATGCCGAGGGGGATGGCTGAAAGTAGCAGCGGGTAGGCGATGACGCTGATAATTAAGGCTTGGGCCGTCACGAGGCCGCAACGTTGGGGCAGTTGTGCGCCATAGTATTGCGCCACGAGCGCGTTGGTATACCCAATCAGCCCGACGAAGAAGGTCATGAGCATGAAGGATGTCAATCCACCGCTCATGGTTGCGGCCATGTAAGCGGGGCCCACGCGCGACATCAGCAGTCGATCGGTGAACATCATCAGCGTATCGCACCCCTGGGACATCACGAGTGGAAATGCAATCGCCAGGAGCTCCCGAATGGTTCCGACGGCGGCTGTCTGGGGCGTCTGTCTTGAAGGGTTCTGCATGATCCCAGCCATCGGGCGGTTGCGGCTCGAGCCAGGGTGTATCACGGATTCGTAAGTCGTGACGCGGCGCACGTCCGGGTGTTGTTGCAGCGGCCGTGGTTGTGCCAGTTGCCGGTGCAGCTATTCGCTCAAGTGTCACGCGCCCTACGTGGCGGGCGGCCCCTACGGGTTAGTGGTCCGCGATCTCAACGGCGATGGTCGGCTGGACGTCGTCGTGGCGAATGGCGGCAGCAGTACCGTGAATATCCTCTGGGGCTTATCGGGCGGCACTCTGTCCGCTGCCGTAAACTACGCGGTTGGCAACTCTCCATACAGTGTAGACGTAGGAGATCTGAACGGCGACGGAAGGCTCGACATAGTAACCAGCAATTACAATAATTGGGGCTCGATCATCTGGGGCAATACCCTGTGTGGGCCGTAGAGGCCTTGTGAGCTAGACGCGGCTCGCTCGCTACCTCGATTGGTCGCGGCAGATTTCGCTCTGGTCTTTGGGGCACGCGACCCGAACGTGGAAGTGGTCGTCATGGGGCTCGGCATCCTCGGGCTGCTTGAGCAGAGCCGACACTTCGGGGACGTACTTCTGGAACCCGGGCTGCTTCGAAGCGTACGTGATCAATCGCTGGCGCAGTGGGCGTGAGATGAAGATGTGACTGAGCCCTGCGCGTTGATCGCGGACGAAGGATTGCACTAGGAGCCAATTGCGCCAATCATCGAAGATATAGCCGCTGCCGTCTACGGCTTTGCCATTGGCTCCGAATTTGACGTAATGATCAAGGACCACACTCTTGCCGTACTCATCCAAGACGTAGAAAACGATGTCCGCGTCGCGTCCACTCTGATGTGAGTGATGACCGGGCAATGGTCCGCCATTCGTGTCGGAGATATCACCCACCACCAACACTGAACCCGGTGCCACTCGCTGGAGATCTTTGGCGCTGCGCTCTAACATTAGGATCAACGCTGGGTGCCCATAGCTCCTTTCCTGGCTGCCAGGTTTGATCTTGATGTACCGACTAGGCTTGAGGCGTTTTGCTCGCTGCTGCCAACCGTCGTTCGGACAGCCTACACTGAGCGACATCATGGAGTAAGGTGCGCTCCGAAATTTTGCCGGCAGAGCGGCAGCCGAGCCTCGCGCCGATGCCCTAGACCAAGATTGGGCGGCAACGATTGTGAGGAACGACAGAAGAGCAAGACGTCTTGTCAATGCGCACGAACAGTAGCACTCGTTCCCTTACGTGCCCCAGAGCGCATTTATGAGCGAAAGCTGAGCCGATCCTGCACAGGCGACCTTCGGTTCGAGGTATCCGGCGCCCAAGAACCGTGCTAGTCATACGATTAGAGGATGGCGATGCTAATTGTACTTGTCGGCGCGGAGTTCGAGGAGAATCTGGCGGTCCGTTACCTGCGCGGCGCGCTCGAACGAGCGGGGCACGCGGTGACTCAGCTCGTGTTCAACGAGGCGGGCGACACCGAGCGCGTTGCGCGACTGGTCGCCGACTCGGGCGCGGCTTTGGTCGGCCTCTCGATTGTGTTTACGTCCCGGGCACGACAATTCGCACGATTGGCAGAGCGCGTCCGCCAGCTCGGCTACCGGGGACACATCGTTGCGGGCGGGCACTTCGCCGCGTTTCATCCGGCTCAGCTGCTGACGGACGTTGCTGCGATCGATTCTGTGGCGATTGGCGAAGGCGAGGACTTGCTCACGGAGCTCGCGGCTCGACTCTCGGATCTGGCATCGGTGCGCGGTCTCGTCTTTCGTGACGCAGGTGGACTCGTTCGCACGAACCCACCTGCACAGAAGCCACCGGAGCTCGATCGGCTCGCCTACCCGCCGCGCAAGCAGCCGCTCGATACCTACCTCGGCCTGCCGATTACCAACCTGCTTTCGTCACGGGGCTGCGGCTACTCCTGCACCTTCTGCTCGATCGTAGCTTGGCATCGGCTGTGTGGTGGCGAGCGGGTGCGGATGCGCGGTTGCGCGAGCGTCGCGGAAGAAATGGCGGATCTTTACCGGTCTGGCGCGAGGATCTTCAATTTTCACGATGACAACTTCTTTTTGCCCGAGCGAGACGCAATGCTCGAGCGGATAGACAAACTCCGGCGCGAGCTCGCGCAGCGCGACGTCGGACGGATTGCGTTCGCAATCAAGGCCCGACCCGACGCCGTGGACGAGGACGTTTTCTCGGCATTGACCGAGCTCGGACTGTTTCGCGTGTTTCTCGGTATCGAGGCGGGCAGCCCGCGCGCTCTCCAGCAGCTAGGACGCCAGCAGACCGTGGAGCAAAACGAACGCGCACTCGAGATCGTGAATCGGCTCGACGTTCACACAGCTTTCAATCTACTGCTTTTCAACCCGGACTCGACACTCGATGATGTGGCCGACAATGTGCGGTTTTTGCGCAAACATCCCGACAATCCAATGAACTTCTGCCGCACCGAGATCTACGCGGGCACGCCGCTCGAGAAGAAGCTTCGACGCGAGAATCGGCTGCTCGGCGACTACTGGGGCTATGATTATAGGATCGCAGACCCGCTGAGCGAGACTGCGTTCCAGATCATTTATGCGGCGTTCCGCGATCGCAACTACGGCGAGGCGTGCCTGCACCACCTGACGATGCAGGTGGATTACGAGCATCAACTCCTGGCCCAATTCTTCGATACGCGTGCCGATTTGCGCCGGCGGGTCAAGCGTTTCATCGTCGCGGTGAATCGCAACACGGCTGACCATCTCGAGGCCGCCCTCGACGCGGGCGCTCGGGGCTTTGCGGACGCAGCGGCGCAGCAAAGCTTCGTCCGCGAGCTCACCCTCGGCGTCGCAGTCGATAATCGGCGCTTGGGAGCCGAAGCCACCTCGCTCATCGACGAGATCCGCGCGCGCGCACTGCGACCGGAAGTGCCCAGTCAATGGGGCCGAGCCGTGCGCGCGATGGGCATAGCGGCCAGCGTCACGCTCGCGGCTACCGGCTGCAAGAAGTCGGTCGGTGAAAGTCACCCGAGCGAGATGGTCGCGCAGCCACCAACGATGCCGATCGACGCGGCGAGCCCGTATGCCAGCCCACCTCCCGTGGACTCGGGTAAATCGGACGTCGCACCTCTCGACGCCGCGCAACCGAACCAGCCTGCCGCGCCTCGTCCCAAGCGTCCTGTCCCAATTGCCCCGCGCCCGCCGCACCCTTCACACTACAACGAAATGGTCGCGGAGCCGCCCGACAAGGAGTGATAACAAGACCGTCTCCGCAGCGTCGGCGTTCCGGATTGTATTTTACTTCGGCACTTGGACAAGGGGCTGCCCGGTGCCGGTTGCTGCTGCAGAACCGGGGACAGGAACTGATTCAGAGCCTGTGACTGATACAGGGACTGGTTCTGTTTCGGATTCTGTGACTGCTGCGGGGACTGCTGCTGCAGAGCCTGCCACTGCTGCAGGACCTGCCACTGCTGCAGGACCTGCCACTGCTACAGGGCCTGCCACTGCTACAGGGCCTGCTACTGCTACAGGGCCTGCTACTGCTACAGAACCTGTGACTGCGGCCGCAACCGCTACTGGGACGGCCACTCCCACTGCTGCATGTATTGCAAATCGCAATACATGCGTGTCGCCGACACAATAGCGGACCCCGTTGCCGTCCCTGTTGCCGTTGCAGTCACAGGATCCGGACCAGTCCCCCGTTGCTGGCTCTGTTGCCGTCGCCGACACGGTCATTGTTACCCCGAGCTGCTTTGTGGATTGTGCCTGCCCGGTCGCGCAATTTTCCTGCCACCGGGCGTGATTGACGTCGCGTCGCGGCTTGCCGGTGTCATGAAAATGGCGCGTTGGGGGGGCATGCACAATCCACAAAGCAGCTCGGTTTTAGAACATGCACTTTGCGTCGTTGAAATGGCGCGGCCACTTGTTGAGGCTATTCAACGCAAAGATCGCGATCTTGCCTCCCAATTGCGGCGGGCAATCAGCAGTATCGCGTTAAATTTGGCAGAAGGTTTCGGTTGCACTGGCGGCAGCGCCCGCACTCGTTTTGAAACTGCGCGCGGGTCGTTGAATGAGTCGCAAGCGGGTTTACGCGTCGCGGTGGCTTGGGGTTATGTTTCTAGTGATGCAGCCAGGCCGGTGCTTGAATCCATGCATTGCTTGGGTGGGAGGGTTTATGGGTTGGTGAGGAGGTAGTGAGCAAACGGGCGGGGCATCACTGCCCCGCGTTCCAAGAGCCACCTTCATTCAAGCACCTCCGTGTTGGTCTCCATTAGTCAGAGGCGTAACGGCAACGGCAGCTATCGTTCGCAGTTCTCGAATGCCATCCACCGCTTGTAGACCAAACATGGCAAAGAAGAACAGGTACGCAGGCACGCAAAGAAGTAGCACCAGTCCGAGTGCAGCCCGGTTACTCGTAAGGACGTGAACTAAAGCAAGAGAACATGCGACCAGCACTGCAAAGTCGGCGACTGGTATTCCTATAGTTAGCGATAAAGAATACTGCTGGCCACCCGCTCAAAGTAGTTGCAATCGAAATGCCGGCCCTGGCATTCGCACCATCGATCGTATTCTAAACGAGATAGCCCCACACTTATCCGACGTTTCAGAAGGAGCCACCACTTTGCAGTCACGCACCAAGTGCGTCTTCCTCAGGCCCATACCAATTGCGTCTAACGTTACGTTCGTCTGCCAGTTCCGCCGAATCACAGGAATTGCGAGCATGGCACTTGTCCTTTTAGCACTTCTACTCGCCTACGGGCCGATTGGAGGAGCAAAAACGATCAGTTCGAGCGCGTTGGTTGCGGCGCACCCGAATCGTGGCCACACGTCTGGTTGACAAGTCTGTGAAGTCGGCTTAGGCGTCAACCTGGTCGAACTGCATAAATAAATCGTACCAAAACGAGTCCGAGTGTGATTGCCAGCGCGAACGCGAAGTGCAAACGCGGATTGGAGTTTAGCCCTCGCCTTCGCCTGCGAACCGCAACTTGACGGGCGAGGAACCCGGATATCAACGGTGCGACGAGTACGTTCGTCATCCGCAGCCAAGGGTAGGGCAACATCGTCTGCCGCAGAATCAGGAGTGAAAAGCCACCAAGCGCCGCA
This sequence comes from Myxococcales bacterium, assembly GCA_003154095.1. GTDB lineage: Bacteria > Myxococcota_A > Polyangia > Polyangiales > Polyangiaceae > FEN-1139. Next base: position 17,042 of record PMCK01000650.1, read on the forward strand.
ACAGGAGATGCCGAGGTTGCACCTATGTTTGTCGGTGCGGCACTTGGGCTAGGAGTTGCTTCAGTGGCTGCAGGACCAGAAGGCGACGACACGCTAGGGTTGGCGTTGGTGTCGTCGGCAGGCGGCTCGGATACCCTGCAGCTGCGTTGTTTTGGCGAGCCCCGAGAAGATGCCGCCTTGTCAGAACCCAGCGATTCTGCAGTGGATCTGGCGCGCAAAGACTGGCCAAACATTAGCGCTGTCGAAGCGGCAACTTGAGGAACTCGCGGAGCGGCATGGTTTTGCGATTCAAGATGGACCACTTTGTTGGTTTTAGGCGGGGGATGCGACGTATAATTAGGTAATCATTGAGCTTTTTGAGTCCCATGCTAGGGCTTGCACGTGGACAGAACGACTTGCGACGTATCTACATTAGTATATACTTTAGGCATGAAAGCGACACGCGCGAAACTGTTCCAAAACGGTGGTAGTCAAGCCGTGCGCCTTCCTGCGGAATGTCGATTTCCACAGGGGCAGCGAGAGGTAGCGGTGCGACGAGTGGGCCGCCGCGTCGTTCTGGAACCCGTTGAAGAGTGGCCCGACCGGTTTCTAGAATGCCTTGGCACATTGTCCGAGGAGATCCCGCGGCCCAAGCAGGTACCGACTACGAAACTCAAGGATCCGTTCGGATAAAGGCAGTTCTGGTCACGAAAAACCAGAAGCATCACTCCAAAGTTCCGGGGCTTAAACTTGCGAA
>PMCK01000138.1 GCA_003154095.1 Myxococcales bacterium
GAAATCGCCAAGTTCTTCCTGCAGTTTTGAGTTGCAATCCAGTCGAATGCGTCATTGGGTGCGAACCCCGACCCGCTGCGACGCTGCACTTCGATTCGGTTCGTCAACGCAAGCCGAGCTATGTGGGCTAGAGAAGAGCGCATTCACGGACCGGCTCAGAACGATACTTGCGCTCTGTGCACGAACGCAGGCAGTGGCGATGCGAAACCCTCGGCCCTTACCTTTGCAACTATGGCGGCGCGGGGCGGCCCAGGTAGCTCATGAGCCATTCGATTGCAGGGCGCGCAGCCGTGCCTTTGACCAACCCCGTACTAGTCTCCCAGGTCCTGCCATAGATCCATCCCCAAACCGTGATGCCTCGAACGTAAGTCGTGGTCCAGAACACAGGAAATTGGGCTTGGTAAATCGCGAGCTGCTCCGTGTCGTCCTCCTTGTTCACGTCGAATTCCGTGATGTATACGGGCAGCCCCGTCTCTGAACTCAGTGTAGCTAGATTGGCCTGAAGCTCGGCTGCGGTAAGCGTAGACGCGCTGTGAGCCTCCGCGCCGACCGCGTCAATGGGTGCGCCGGCGGCCTTTATATCCTTGACGATGTCGATGAAGTGGCTCTCTTGACTCGCAACTTCGATATTGTTGTAGTCATTGAGAATGAGCACGGCGCTGCCACAGTACTGGCGAGCCACCTTGAAGGACTTTGTGATCCAGGGGTAAGTTCCAGTTTCTCCTTGCCCAAGCGCCGTCGCATACGCCGGGGTGGTGTGGGGAGGGGGTTCATAAACTACATCGATGAGCGCTGTTTTCGGATAACGTTCGCAAAATGCCTGAATCCAAGCCACCGCTCCCGCGGCCGTTTGCCCTGAAGGCTGGGCGGCGCCCCAGATGAACGTGTTCTCCTTGAAAATGATGCCATTCTGATCGGCGTAGGCGTAGATAGCGTCCAACGCCGTCCAATTGAATGCGCCCGCGGCACTCGCTTGGACCGACGCCCACTTTCCTTGGTTTTCTGGCGTAATCTGGTCCCAATGCTTCGCGAAATTCAGCCCGGGCGGGTCCACAGCGTTCACGGTGTTGATGTTCCCGCAGAACTTCTTCGGAAAGGCCGGCGTAGTTCCGCCGCCACCGACAGTGCCACCCGTTGCGCTCGCGCCACCGGTTGCGCGCGAGCCCGCCGTTGCCGCGGTACCCCCTGCAGACGTACTGCCTCCGGTCACTGTGGTGCCCCCAGTGGCGCGCGAGCCTGCCATTGAAGCGCTGCCACCTGTGGGTGTTGCGCCGCCGGAAATGAAGGTTCCGCCTGTTGCGATACGGCCGCCCGTGTACGACGAAGAACCCGACGGCATGCCACCGGTCGACGAACTACTGTTACCTCCGGTGCTGCGAACTCCACCCGTGCTTCTCGACCCTCCGGAAGGGAACGCCCCGCCGTTCGCCGGCAGGCTGCCGCCGGCCGATGGCGTGCCGGCTGTGGCAGCCATTGTGCCGCCTATTGCGAACACACCGCCGGAGCCGGGACTCCCGCCAATTGTCGCAGCCGCCGACAGCCCTCCCGTGCTGCCCAACACGAAGTGGCCGCCGCTCGAAACGACCTCTGTCTGGCCCCCCTGTGTTTGTCCGCCCAGGTTGGACGTGCCACCCTCTTCGGGCGCCGTCATCGTCTCTTTACCGCCGCAGCCCGCCGATGCAAGCATCAGCACGACGACGAAACTGGGCGATAAGGGGTTTCGCATAAGAACCTCGGTTTCCGCTCGGATCAATTCTAACGGCAGGCTGCGTTCGCGGCCCAACCTACGGGACTTGAATCTCGCGGACGCTGCCCTTCTTGAAGATGAGGCCCTCGGTGCCGACGTTATCGCTGCGGAAGTAGACGGTAATGTTCGGCTTGCCGCTTTCGGATCCCGCTCGGGTGGGTGCCTTGGTTAGCGCCATTGCCGGGTCGATACCGGTGGCACAGGGCGTGGCACCCACGCCGAAATCCGTTCCGTAGTCGGTGTGTTCGTTGAGTTTGCGCCAGGTACCACCGTTCTGGCCGTCAGTCTCGTCAATCCACAGTTCTTGCTTTACGCCGCCGTCCGCCAAGTCGTAGACGGTATGTTTGTAGCCGATCCATTGATTCGTCGGAAGCGTTCCCGCGGTCCATTGGACCTTATTCGAGATCGCGGTCGAATCCGTGTGCCGCGTTTCCTTTTCGAAGTCGATGTGGCCGTCGCAGCGCATGCGCGCATTGATGCCGCGTGTATCGCAGAGGTTGACCGTTTCCTGCCCGATCGTGCCGTGGTTGGTGCGCGCAAGCGCAGCCATCCCCGCGTAGGCGGCAGAGCATGTAAACGCGGGCGTTCGCATGAAGTACATCGTGATCTCGACGTCGCGCCATTGGTCGGTCAGAGCCGGGTCGTGAACGTACATGCGCGGAACGCCGCCCGAGATGCGCAGCGTGCCTTGCCCATCGGTCGCGTATGAAGCACTGCCGTGGTCGGCATCGAACCAATTATCGTTCGGATCTATGCCAGTAAACGCGCGTGAAACGCTGTTGTCCCACTTCGAGGTCCATTCCTTTCCGCCTTGTATCGACGGGTAGAGCTGCTTTACCCCGAAACGATCAAGGAGCGCGCCGCTGCCGCCCAGCGACGTGCCAGTGGTTCCGCCCGTGACGAGCATTCCTCCAGTCCCCCCCTGCGAGGACGCGCCTCCGCCACCCACACTCGTTGAATTGTTAGAACTGGGTACTCCACTGCAGCTAGCCAGTAGGACCAGAATTGGAAGTATCGGAACTCGCGATGGCCTCGGCATGCACGTAATGATACATGTTGTTCGTCGTGCTGTCGCTGCGTTTACAAGGTGGGCATGGCACGCACACCTTGAGCGGGCGGAAAAGGCAGGGTCTCCGTCCGGGATCCAATTAGATTCAGACTTTTCGTGCCCCATTTGAAACACTTACGGATGCCAACGGACAATGCGGGGAGCAACGGTCTGTTGCCCGCCTGACCAAGACGACGTCGTTCCTCGCCACCAACGCGAATGCTGGACTCAACGGCACGGGTCGCATCTACGACATGTATCAAACGACCGGCACGGTCGCATCAGGAGCTACAGCCAAATCCGCGTCGGCAATTGGATTCGCAGCCGTGGGGGGAACGGCCACTGATTTGCGCAGCCGTTGCGCAAATGAGACGGAGCCCGAGATTGTCAGCATAATCTTCGATGGCGACGCGAACCCAACGGTTTCCATCGTAGTGCACAATCATTGGCGATGGCCCAGTAATCATCGGCTCGAAGCCAAAACTGCGTGCATTCGAACATTACGGCACTTTGGTGAACCTCTCGAGTCACAAAGGCGCGTCCCGGCTCGTATCGCCGGGCCAACGGGGCACTGCTCACAGACATGCCACAACTAGGTTTGGTGCGTGGTCAAGGGCGCCAGAGCGCTCTTGATACCCCCTAACTCTTCGTGCAACAGCACTGGTTGTTCAATTCGGCTCTAGGTTTGCGCTGTAGTCTGCTATTGTGCAGGCTCGAGTCGAGTCACCTGTTCAGCAGACTAATCAGATGATTCGATTTCCGGAAACGCAAGTGCAACTTAACCTCTTCTTGAAAGTGACTCCATGTCCAATCAGACGACTAATGACGCAAAAATCGTCGCCAGGTTTCGTCAAGTCGAACCCATACTCCAAAAGCAAACGGCTTTGCGGCTGGCAACTGTTCGGTCAATTGCACGATTTTTGTTAAATGGAGTGTTCTTCCAACTGCGCAAGTTCCTGAAGAACCTCAATCCTTGGCTCTTACTCATCGTCCCCGCCTGCTACGTATCGACACTCGGACTCTTGAAAGATCGCTATCCGATAGGCATGTCGTATCCGGCCAACGCAATCTGGGGCTACGAATGGACTCAGCAGTTCCGTTCCGGCATTTGGTTCCCACGGTGGATGGAAAACACATTTTCAGGACTGGGGAGCCCAACGTTTCACTTCTACGGTCCAATGTGTATGTATGCGCTCATGCCTTTCACGGTTGGGCTCAAGATGACCGTATCGAAGGGGTTGCTGCTATCCACGATGCTGGCACTACCTGTGCTGGGCTTCGGCGTTGCGCGGATGACGACCGAACTGTGTTCACCCCACCGCCGATGGCTAGCCGGAGTAGCGGGAACCCTGGCTGTAATGGCCCCCTATGCCTGGTTGGATATTTACGTTCGCGGATCGATCGCTGAGATATGGGGAATCGCCTTCTTGCCTTGGTTGTTGGCGGCACTCTTTCGGAGTCATGCTAGGCGCGATCCCATACATCGGCTTCCGGTGGTCGTTACTGTGGCATTGCTGGGCCTATGCCACCCGGCCGTGCTTCTGCTAGCTGCAAGCTCGATAGTGCTGTGCATGCTAATCACATCGGGAAGTTGGAGTGAGGTTATCGTATGGTTCCGCCGCGGCATGCTACCGATGCTTGTCGGTATCGCGTTGGCTGGCTTTTACCTAATATCGGCCGTTTTTGACCAGAAGTACGTCCAGGTAGACTTCTTGAACAAGTCCGCGGGTGAAATGCCGACGAACCGGCTGCTAGCGGGTGAGCTCGGTCGATTCTCCACGAAGGTTTCCGAAGGCTTCGAGGGTGAGATGATCCCCGGTTTTCTTGTCGGCGCTGTGGCCGTGCTCTGGGTCTCGTTATTACTCTGGCGTCGGGGTCACCCTGACGGCACCACGCGCAGCCGCTACACGGTCTTCCTCATTGGTCTCTCGACAATCTCCGCACTGATGATGACCGATTTGGGAAAAGGCATCTATGAGTTGATTCCCACGTTCAACAGGATCCAATTCTCCTGGCGTTGGCTCACCGTCTACACTGTAGCTGCAACCGCCCTCTGGGCAGTAGTGTTGCTCATATTGAATCAGCCGAAATCGGGGACTGGCATAATGCGCATGTTGGGTTGGATTGCAACGATATGGGCCGCAACGGTGTCGCTGGCGGTCATTCCAAACCAAATCGATTGGAATCCCCAACCGATGAGGGAAGTAGAACACCTCTTTGCTCAAACGCACAGTCTGCGGGATTTTGGGGATCCGAGCGACTCTCCGAGGCAGATTAGCTACGGGGCGAACGTTTTCTTCGTCGATGCCAAGGACAAGCTCCTTTACTTGGACGTGCACGAGTACCTGCCACTCACCAAACGGAACAGCGGTTTTCCGCCGCGCCGCTTTGAACCTGTGGAGTGGGCGTCAGGGCAAGGCTCGATCTCCAACATCGTCTGGCGCAATCAATTTCGCCGATTTCATGTTGAGAGCCCGACAGGCGGAAGTGTACTCGTGCGCACGACGGCGTGGTTAGCGTGGCAAGTCGATGTCAACGGCGACAGAACCGTGGGTGACGTAGAGGGTGATGAAGATGGTCGCATAGTCGTAGCGATTCCTCCAGGCCACTCAGATGTCACCATCCGTTACGTAGGGACGCCGAATCAACGTGCGGGCACGCTACTGTCAATTGTAACGTTGCTAGGTCTAATTGGTTTCGCCGCATGGGCAAAGGTCAAACCAGGTCGTCTCTATTGGATTTGATCAATGAGTGCAAGGCGCCGCTGCCTGCTTCAGACAAAGCTCACCGATGGTGCCGAGAAAAGCGCAGTCAGTGTCCCAATTCTACGCGTGCGCGAACCTGGGCTCAAAGGTCGACTGCACGCCTGGCAAGGTGACCGGCTGCAACCGCCGATTTTCGCCCTGTACGAAGATGTGCCCAATCTTCAGGCTCGATAACAAGTGACCTAGGGGTAACTCAACGCCGGATAGAACGCAACGATGTTTGCTTTCATCGCGGTCACTTCGCTCGCTGCTATCACGGCATTTGCAATGAGAGCCTCCCGCATGAGGACTGGATCGGGCTGGCTCAGGTCGCCCCCGCCGCCGAGGTGAATGGCCGTACCTGCGTTGATTGGGTAATTTCCGCGGGACATTGGCGCGGGAGGCGAGTGCGAAAGCACTTGGGTGCCGTTCAGGTAGGTAATCACCGCATTCGGTGTCGGGTCGAACTGGGTCACGACCATGGCGTTCGCGATGGGTGACGTGCCATAGTCGTACAGATCGTTGTTCTCCTCCTCCTCCGCCCCCACGCAGTAAGTATTGGCCTTGCCGCAGTTGACGGCAATGCAGCAGCCGCCCGAATCTCTCCACCCGTACGCTAGGGCAACCATGAAATCGGTACCGTAGGTGTCGGTCGCGTTGTACTTGTGCGCAAGCCCGAATACGCCGCAGCAATAAACGGTACTCGCGACCGGCTTTCCATTATACATGAGGCCAATGGCCTTGGACCCGCCGTTGACGCCGGTCGCAAAGTTGTCGCCGGAGAGTGCATATTCCTGCGGAGCGACCGTCGTAAGGATCGGCAAGCTCGTCGCCGTCTCAATCGTGAACTTCGCGGCGCAGGTGTAGCCGCCGGCACTGCAGTTCGGACCCCAGGGTGCGTTCCACACGGCTGGTAGCAGATCGTTACTTCCTTTGTGGATCTGGGCGTATATCTTGGAGACGACGCAATTCGACTGGGTCCCGCCGCAGAAGGCGCTCCACGTCGTCATGTCCGCCTTGTGGTCGCTAGTTTGGCCGACATCGAGTGTCGTCGTACCCGAGGTCTTTCCGAGCTGGAAGAGCGGCCCTGTGTAGCTCGCCGTCATTGCCCTGGTTACGCTGTACGCCTCCGCGCAACCGCCGGAGATCAAATCGCAAGGGCCTTTGTAAGACGCTCCGGTGCCTGTTCCGGTCCCACCACCGCTTCCCTTGGTCCCACCGGTAGCCGGCACGCCGCCGGTAGCCAGCACACCGCCGGTAGCCGGCACGCCGCCGGTAGCCGGCACGCCGCCGGAGGTCGTCTTGCCGCCGGTAGCCGGCACGCCGCCGGAAGTTGTAGCTCCCCCGCTAGTAGTCATTCCCCCCGTCCCCTGCTGACCGCCCACGCTGGTGGTGCCACCGGTGAGTGTGATGCCTCCGCTCGAGCTGCTGCTGTTGTTCGACCTCGTGCCGCCAGTGGCCATGGTACCGCCCGAGCTGGTGGTGCCACCGGTGAGGGTAATGCCTCCGGTGGCACTGCTGCTGTCGTTCGACCTCGTGCCGCCAGTGGCTGTGGTGCCGCCCGAGCTGGTGGCGCCACCGCTGCCCGCGCTGCCGCCGCCCGATTGCTGCTGTCCGCCGACGCTCGCGACGCCTCCTGCCTGCGAGGACTCGTTCGTGGCGGTCGTTCCGCAACCTGCAAGCGCCAAGAGTGTTGTGACACCTGCGAAAAGTACACTAGCTCTCATGTGACGACTCCTTCGGGCTCCGCGCGTATCTGCCCTAGGGTAGCCCCCTACCCTAGGGAAAACAAGCCCCACAAAGGCCGACTCCCCCTTCGCGGCCGGGCTGCCCAGGGGTATACCGGTCAGAATCGTCCTACGTTGACGGTGCCGGCCAAGCCAATCGAGGGCAGTGTTGTGTTGAGATTGGCAAACAACATGGCACCGAGCCCAACCGGACCAAGATAGAGAATTGCCTGCGCCGCGATCGGAACGGGCGACTCGGGCGACTCCCGTTTCACGGCCATCGGGATCACCAGCAGCGGGGTGTTCAATGCGGATCAGAAGGCGCGCTGGCAGAGAGGAGTCAATTGATGAGCGCGTTAATTGACAGATACCAGCGATTCGCAACCCAGGTTGAACCCGTTTCGTCGGGCTTTATCCCGTCGGTCGTGTTGTTGACGTCGAAGTTGGTGTAGAGGTCGACCACGGACACCGGTGAAGCTGTCGTACTGACACTCGGCGCCCAGTTCGAAATGGCGTCATTGAGCGCTTGAACACTCGCGGCACACGCACTGCCACACTTGTTCGCGCTCATGGGCATGATGAGCGCGATGAACACTTTCACTTTGGAATTCTGGGCCCTAAGGGCTGACAAGAACAAACCGTAAGCGCTGATGATATCTGCTTGCGCGACGCCGCCCAGAATGTCATTTGCCCCCATTTGCATCAGCGCGATGTCTGCTGGGCGCCCCGTAAACCAATCGGTTAGGTCAGTGTTGCCGGTCTGAAGAACGTTGCTAGCGAGATACCCGGCGTGCCCCTCGTTGTCCTTGTCATAATTCGCCGACACATTGCACGCGTCGCCGGTATTCAAGGTCCCCGTGAAGTCGAAATTCGTGCGGCCGGAGGTGACGAGTTGCTGCCAGAGTTTCGCCCGGTAACAGGTCGAAGCGGTAATGCCGTCTCCAAGCGGCAACACGCGAATAGCGGCCGGCTTGCCACCTGTGCCTCCGAGCGAGGATGTGCCACCTGTTTTGGCGCTGCTGCCCCCACTCGCGATGGATCCACCGGTGGCTGTGGTACCCCCTGAACTTGGCGTGCCGCCCGTGGCGACATTCGTGAAGCCACCCGTTGCAACTGCGGTAGAGCCACCCGTCGCAACGCTCGTGAAACCGCCCGTTGCGACTGCGGAAGAACCACCCGTCGCAACGCGCGTGGAACCGCCTGTTGCGACATTCGTGAAACCACCCGTTGCAGCGGCAGTAGTACCACCCGTCGCAGCGCTCGTGGCGCCGCCCGACGTGATATTCGTGGAACCGCCTGTTGCGACATTCGTGAAGCCGCCCGTTGCAGCGGCAGAAGTGCCACCCGTCGAACCACCCGAAGCGACGGTGTTCCCGCCGCTCGTGCCGCTCAAAGAGCCCCCGCCGGTGCCTCCTGTGATTGCTGTCAGGCCTCCAGTGCCCGTTCTGCCGCTGGTTGCGCCTCCGCTGGTTTGATCGCCTCCCACTGCAGCCGAAGTTTGAGCTGCGGAGGCCCCCCCCGTCGAGGAATTCGCGTTGACGCTGGTGACTGAGGTTGAAGAACAACCCACTGCTAAGACCAAAAAGCTAAAAGATGCAAACGGCAACTTGCACATCATAGGACCCATCCACAAAATTCGCCGTTGCTAATCTAGCAAGAAAATGTCGAGCTAGCAAGCACACGCAGCCTTGGCGCAGCTTTGATCGGTGTTCTGCGAGCCAATTGGAAGCCACCGGTTTGAAGGGGTTCTTTCGGTCCGGCTCGTTGTGGACAGGGGTCCTGGCGGCATGACGAAACCACCGCGTGCCGGCGCAC